>NZ_WVUG01000084.1 GCF_017614965.1 Streptomyces griseorubiginosus
ACACGGTGGTGGCCTTCCTGGGGCGGGCGCGGTCGGGCGAGCCGAGACGTGCAACAGGCCGACGGGGACGGGGGATTCCGTGTGATCGTCGAAACGAATCACACAAGTCACTATGCTCGCATCCAAGTTCAACGTGCAACCGGCTGCCTGATAATTTCAACAAGCCGGTATCCGACTGGTCGCTTCACCAAGTGACTGTCAGACTCGCACCGGTGACTGTCCTTCAGGAGGTAGGGCGTGAGCGAAGGCCGTTCGAGCGCGGCGGGCACCAACAGTGCGCCCACCGTTCTGCGCATGATCCTGGGCCGGCGGCTGCAGGAACGGCGCCAGGACGCGGGGGTGTCGCTGGACGACGCGGCGCGGGCCCTGCGGGTCACGTCCCTGACCATCCGCCGTCTGGAGAAGGCGGAGGTCGCCCTCAAACCGCTCTACGTCGAGAAGCTGCTGGAAACCTACGGGGCGGACCGGCAGGAGATCGACGAGTTCGTGGAGTACGCCGAGCGGGCCAACGAGCCCGGCTGGTGGCACACGTACCGCGACGTCCTGCCCACCTGGTTCAGCGCCTACGTGAGCCTGGAGACCGGCGCGAAGACGCTGCGCACCTACGAGCCGCACTATGTGACGGGCCTGCTGCAGACCCGTCGGTACGCGCGCGAGGTGCTGAGCGGCGGCTTCCCCAACGAAGGGGACGAGGAGCTCGACCGGCGCGTGGATCTGAGGCTGCGCCGCCAGAGCCTGCTGGAGAGACCGGACGCGCCCACGCTGTGGGTCGTGATGGAGGAGGCCGTGCTGCACCGGGTGGTCGGCGGCCCCGAGGTGATGCGGGAGCAGATCGACCGGCTCCTGGAGGTCTCGGAGCTGGAGCACGTCAGTGTCGACGTCGTCCCGTTCACCGCGGGCGCCCATGTCGGCGCGTGCGCCCCCTTCACGTACTTCCGTTTCGAGGAGCGCGAGCTTCCGGACATCGTCTACACCGAGGTCCTCTCCGGTGCCATGTACCTGGACCAGCGCTCCGACGTCGTCGCCCATCTCGAGGCGCACAGCCGCATGTCCCTGCTGACGTCCGACGCGCACAGCAGGGCACTCCTGAACCGCATGCGCAAGGAGTACTCATGACCACGATCGACGACCGTGCCTGCGACGTCTACAACGGCATGCCCGCCGCCGACCTCGGCGAGCACGGCTGGGAGTCTCCCTGGAGCGGTCCCAACGGGGGCCAGTGCGTGGAGACCAAGCAGCTCGCCGACGGCCGCGTGGCGCTACGGCAGTCGACCGATCCGGCCGGTCCCGCGCTGATCTACACCCCGGAGGAGATCGCCGCGTTCGTCGCGGGCGTCAAACGGGGCCTAGCCGACCATCTCACCACTGGCTGACTCTCCCTCGCACCCCCCTCTGAAAGGTTCAGGATGACCAACTCGCCCGCGGCGCGGGACATCGACACCAGCCGGCCCCACTCCGCCCGCATGTACGACTACTACCTGGGTGGCAAGGACCACTTCGACATCGACAAGCAGGCGGCCGAGACGGTCGCGGCGGCGTACCCCGGCATCTTCGTCTGCGCCCGCGAGAACCGTGCCTTCATGCACCGCGCCACGCGCGTGCTGGCCCGGGAGCACGGCATCCGCCAGTGGCTGGACATCGGCACCGGCGTCCCCACCGAGCCGAACCTGCACCAGGTCGCCCAGTCCGTGGTCCCCGACGCCCGGGTGGTGTACGCCGACAACGACCCGCTGGTGCTGAAGTACGCCGAGCGGCTGATGCGCAGCACGGCCGAGGGCCGCACCACGTACATCGAGGCCGACGTCAACGACCCGGACGCGCTGCTCGACGCACCCGAGCTGGCCGAGATACTGGACCTGCGGCAGCCGGTGGCCCTGTCGCTCAACGCGCTGATGCACTTCGTGACGGACGCCCAGGACCCGTACGGCATCGTGAGCCGTCTGCTGGCGGCGCTTCCGTCGGGCAGCGCGCTGGCTCTGAGCCACTGCACGCCCGACTTCGACCCGGAGACCTGGCAGAAGGTCACGGACATCTACAACGGGGCGGGCACGCCGGTGCAGTTCCGCTCGAAGGACGAGGTCACGCGTTTCTTCGACGGGCTCGAACTGCTCGATCCGGGTGTCACCGTGGGCCACCGCTGGCGTCCGGACAGCGAGCCGACGGCCACGGACGCCGAGGTCAGCCTGTGGACCGGGGTGGGCATCAAGCCGTAGTACCGCACCGCCGCATCGAGGCCCTCCCGTCGGCCGCACGACACCGACGGGAGGGCCTCGCTGTGTCCGCAGGACCTTACATCGGATCTCTCTTCAGCATGATGAACTCATTGACGCCTTCTACGCCTCTGCCTACGCTCCATCGAGCGATAGGTCCGATGATTGCTTGGCATGCTCTGGCCAGGAGGCACTCCACAATGACCTCGAGAAGAACCGTCCTCGGCTCCGTCCTGGGCGGCACGGCGGCCGCCGTCGCCTTACCCGGAGCGGCCGAGGCAGCGACCCCGGACGCGGCTTCCGGCAAGGCAGCCCCGTGGAGACTGCGCAACCGGATGGACTCGGACGGAGCGTGGGCCGGCTTCCTGCACGGACAGGACCTGCTGTGGCACAGGCTGCCCACACTCTGGTACGAGGGCCCGTTCCTCGGGGACGGCCGGCTGGGCAGCATGGTGTACCGGGACCCGGACACGGGCGGCGTCCGCTTCACCGTGCAGCACGGCGAAGTGCAGGACCACCGGCCGGAGTTCGGCAGCGGATGGGGCACGGCGAGGCTGCCCGTGGGGCATCTGACCCTGGATCCGGTCGGCACGATCACGGCGGTCGACTGGCGGCTGAGCCTGTGGGACGCCGAACTGACCGGCACGATCACCACGGACAAGGGCACGCTCACGCTCGCCGCCCTGATCCACGACGGCGTCCTGGCCGCCCGCGTCAAGGCGACCGGCGACGAAGCGGTCCGCTGGACCTTCCACCCCGAGGAGGCCGTCAGTCCCCGGAAGATCCAGGAGGCACCCCCGGCCGGATACGTCCCCAACCCGCCCTGGACCACACGGACCACCGGCGACGTCGAACAGGTCCTCCAGGCTCTCGTGGGCGGCGGTCAGACCGCTACGGCCCACCGCCGCACCGGCGACACCCTCCTGCTCACCGTCGCCCACAGCCATCCCTCGGACACCCGCGCCGGTGAGCTGTCACTGAAGAAGATCCAACGAGCCCCCTCGTACACGGCGTTGCGGTCCCGGCACACCGGCTGGTGGCACGCCTTCCACCGCAAGAGCTTCGTGTCGTTCCCCGACCAGCGACTGCAGAGCTTCCACTGGATCCAGCTCTACAAGGTCGCCTCCGCCAGCCGCGCGGGCGGCCCGGTGATGGCCACCTCCGGCCCCTGGCTGGAGCCCACGCCCTGGCCGGCCGTGTGGTGGAACCTCAACGTCCAGCTGGAGTACTGGCTCATCCACGGCTCCAACCACCTCGAACTCGACTCCCTCGTCAGCACGTTGCGCCAGAACCAGGAGCAGCTGGCCGCCAACGTTCCCGCCGCGTACCGCTCCGACAGCGCCGGGATCGGGCGCAGCTCCGACATGTTCGCCGAACGCGCGGTGGGGCAGCCGGGAACGGGCGCCGAAGTGGGCGACCTGACCTGGGCGTTGCACAACGCCTGGCTGAGCTACCGGCACACCATGGACGAGGGTCTGCTGCGCGACACCATCCATCCCCTGCTCAGCAGAGCCGTCAACTACTACTGGCACTTCCTCCAGCCCGGCGACGACGGCAGACTGCATCTGCCCTCCACGCTCTCGCCGGAGTACCCGGTGGTCCCGCCCAGGGACACCAACTACGACCTCTCCCTGATCCGTTGGGGCTGCACCGCCCTGCTGGAGATCACCGAACGGCTGGGCATCGACGACCCGCTCCGGGCACGCTGGCAGGAGATCCTCACCAGACTCACACCCCATCCGGTCGACGACAACGGCTTCATGATCGGCGCGGAGACCCCGTACGCGCAGTCCCACCGCCACTACTCCCACCTGCTGATGGTCTACCCGCTCTACCTGGTCAACTGGGACCAGCCGGAGCAGCGGGAGCTGATCGAGAAGTCCGTGGTGCGCTGGCACGCCCTCACCGGCGCCCACCGCGGCTACAGCTACACCGGTGCCGCGTCGATGTACGCGATGATGGAGAACGGCGACACCGCGCTGTCGTACCTGAAGAAGTTCTTCGATCCGACCACGCGCTACCCGTGCCGGGCCAACACCCATTACACGGAGGCCGGTCCGGTCATCGAAACACCGCTGTCCGCCTCGCAGTCCCTGCACGACATGCTCTGCCAGAGCTGGGGCGGTGTCATCCGGGTCTTCCCGGCGGTGCCGTCCGCCTGGGCCGACGTCACCCTGCACGACTTCCGCACCCAGGGGGCGTTCCTGGTCAGCGCGGTGCGCAAGGCAGGGGTCACCCGGTTCGTGCGGGTGCGCAGTCTGGCAGGCGAGCCACTGGTGATACGGCACGGGCTGGGCGACGGGCGGCTGACCGCCGTGCTGGACGACGGGCGGGCCGCCCGGGTCGGTGTCGTGGCACCCGGCACGGTCTCCGTCGACCTGCCCAAGGGCCGCGAGGTCCTCCTGCACACCGGCCCCCGCCCCGACCTCACCGTCGCCCCGGTGGCCGTCACCGAGCCAGGGGCCGCGTGGGGGCTGCCGTAGCCCCGTCCGTCCTTCCGGCGAGCCGTACGTCCACCGCCGTGAGCGCCGGCGCGAGTGGTCCCGGTGCCAGGAACGCGAGCGGTACCAGCATCCAGGCGCACAGGACGGCGGTCGCCACGGCGACAAGCACGAGGGCGCTGCCGCCCGGGTCGCGCACGGCGTCCCGGGCGGCCTCTCGCACGGCGGCCGGCCAGTCGGTGAGCGACTCGGGACGCCCGCAGGCCCTCAGCCCCACCACCAGGGCCGTCGCCCCGATGACGGCGGCCGCGGCCGCGAAGAGCGCCGCTCCCGGCAGTCCCGCCCCGGCCAGCGCGAGGTCGGCCGCGAACAGCACCGCGCCGGCGAGGGCGATCGCGCCGGCCGCCAGATCGCCGGTGCGCAGCCGACGCCGCAGCAGCGCGACGTACCGTCCTGCCGTGGCCGGTCGGTCCTCCCCCGCTCCCCGCAGCACCGCGCACGCCGTCGACAGCGCGGCCGGAGCGGTCAGCAGGGGCAGACAGGCGGCCGTGGTGTCAGGACAACCCCTGTGCGGTGATCGGCCGGTCGAAGCGGAACGGCGTCAGGACCTCCGGACGGCGGCCGGTACGGATGTACTCGGTCAGCCGGTGGCCGGTGACCGGCCCGAGCGTGATGCCGAGCATGCCGTGGCCGGTGGCGACGAAGGCGTTGTCGTAGCCCGGCAGTTGGTCGACGACGGGCAGTCCGTCGGGCAGGAAGGGCCGCCCGCCGACCCAAGGGTCGCGGATCTGGCCGACCAGGTCGTCGGGGTCGTCGAACCACCTGCCGAGGTAGTGCCGGCTGGCGAGGGCGACGGCGACCACACGGCGCCAGTCCAGCCGGTTGTTGTTGCCGCTCAGCTCCATCGTGCCGCCGATGCGCGTGGTCGCGCCGATGGGCGAGGCGACGGCCCGGCGCTCGCCGAAGTAGAGGGTGTGCCGAGGCGCCGGGTCGAGGTCGACGGAGAAGCTGTAGCCCTTGCCGGCCTGCAGCGGCAGGGGCCGGCCGAGGGCGCGGAGCAGACCGGCCGAGCGCATGCCGGCCGCGATGACTGCGCCGGAGCAGGGAAGTTCGCCCGTGGTGGTCGACACGGCGGTGACCCGCCCCGCCGTCGTACGGAACCCGGTGACCCCGGTGTTCTCGTGCACCTTGACCCCCAGCGCGCCGAGCGCCTCGGCGAGCCCGCGCGCGAAGGCCTCGGGGTCGACCACGCCCTCCCCCTCCACCAGGTAGGCCGCGCGCACCTGCGGGGACAGCGCGTCGTCCAGCAGCCGGGCCTCCTCTCCGGTGACGACGTCGTCCGGCAGCGGATAGCGCCCGTCGGCCATCTCCCGCTGGAGCGCGAGGTGATGACGGGCCTCGGTCGGTGAGAGGAACGCGTGCACCATGCCCGGGCGGGTCAGGGTGGTCCCCACGCCCGCCGCGCGCAGGCCGTCGAAGAGATCGAAGGTGTCGCGGTTCAGCTCGGCGATCGCCGCGTAACCGCGCCGGAAGGCGGCCGGTGTGCTGCTGCGCCAGAACCGCCACAGCCAGCGCGCGAACGCCGGATCGGGCAGCGGCCGCACATACAGGGGCGAGTCCGGGCGGCCCAGGGAGCGCAGGGCGTACCGCACGACACCCGGAGCGGGCACCGGCGTCGAATGGCTCAGGCAGACCCAGCCGGCGTTGCCGCGCGAGGCACCGGAACCGATGGCACGTCGCTCGACGACCTCGACCGGCACGCCCTCCCGGGCCAGGTAGTACGCGGCGCACAGTCCCACGACCCCGCCGCCGACCACCACCAGGGGAGCGCTCATGACGCGGACCCGTACGCGGCGAGGAACTCCCGGGTCCGGCGCTCGGCCGGACGGTCGAGGACGTCCTGGGGCCGGCCCGCCTCCACGATCCGGCCGCCGTCGACGAAGACGACATGGTCGGACACCTCACGGGCGAAGGGCAGTTCATGCGTCACCAGCAGCATCGTCATCCCGTCCGCCGCCAGTTCACGCATCACGGTGAGCACCTCGCGGGTGGACTCCGGGTCGAGGGACGACGTCGGTTCGTCGAAGAGCAGCACTTCGGGGCGGAGCGCGAGCGCCCGGGCGATGGCGACGCGCTGCTGTTCGCCGCCGGAGAGCTGGTCGGGCCGGGCGAGTCCGCGGTGGGCGACACCGACCCGGCGCAGCAGGGTGACGGCCCGTTCCAGGGCCTCCGCCTCGGCGATGCCCGCCTTGCGCTGGGCCAGCACGATGTTCTCCACGGCCGTCAGATGCGGGAAGAGGTTGAACTTCTGGAAGACCATGCCGACGGTACGGCGCAGCGCGGGCAGATCCCGGCAGACGGTCCGCCCGCCGCTGTGCACCACCTCGCCGGCCACCTCGACCGTGCCCCGGTCGGGCCGTTCCAACAGGTTGACGCAGCGCATCAGAGTCGTCTTGCCGCCACCGCTCTGCCCGATGACGCTGACGATACGGCCGCGGTCGACCTCCAGGCTCACGTCGTCGAGGACGAGACGCCCGTCGAAGGACTTGCTCAGCCCCTCGATCCGGACCACCGCCTCGGCGCGGGCTGCGGCCACGGTCTTCGCCGTGGCGACGGGCTCGGTCATACGACGGCCTCCTTCCGGTCACTGACGCGGTCGTTGACGTTGTCGAGGTCGGCGGCGAGCAGCGCTCGCGCGGCCCGCACCCGGCGCCGGCGCCGCGGGGAGAGCGGGACGCCCGCACGGACCTTGCGCTCCAGCAGCAGCAGGAGCTGCGACAGCGGGTAGCACAGGGCGAAGTAGACGGCGGAGATGACCAGGTAGACCTCCAGCGCGCGAAAGGTCTCCGAGGTGATCAGCCGCCCCTCCGACATCAGCTCGGCGGCGGAGACGGTGACGAGCAGCGACGTGGACTTCAGCAGGTCGACCAGCATGGTGTTGGTGCCGGGCAGCGCCTGCCGTACCGCCTGCGGCAGCACGATGTGGGCGAAGATGCCCGCCCTGCCGAGACCCAGCGCTTCGCCGGCCTCCGTCTGCCCCTCGTGCACGCCGCTGATGGCGGACCGGAAGATCTCGGACAGGTAGGCGGCGTAAAAGACGATCAGGCTGAGACAGCCGGCCGTGAACACGTCCAGCCGGATTCCGGCCGAGGCGAGCCCGAAGTAGGTGAGGAAGATGATCGCCAGGAGCGGGACGTTCTTGAACACCTCGGTGTAGACGGCGGCGACGGCCCGGGCGGGCCAGACCTTGCTGAGCCGCAGCAGTGCCACCACCAGGCCGAGCACCACCGCGCCGGCGAAGCCGGCCACTGTGTAGGAGACGGTCCGCCCGAGGGCGTCGAGCAGGTCGGGGCGGTAGTCGGACCAGGGGACCTGGAAGAGACCGGACATGGTCATCCCCTCACTTGCCGATGGACGGCGGCGTCCAGTTCGCGGGCCGGTCCACGCCACGGCGTGCGGTGGCGACATCGGCGGCGGGCTTGAGGAACTGCTCGGGGTCACCGCCGTACTTCTGCACGAGCTTGGCCATCTCCCCGTCGGTGTACATGGCGTCGATCTGCGCGGAGATCGCCTTCTCCAGCTTTCCCGCCTGCTTGGGGAGGTAGAAGCCGGTCTGGTAGGGCTGGAAGTACTGGTAGGCGGGCTTGGCCTTGACCTCGGCGGCGGTCGGCGGGGTCAGGTACTCGGTGCTGATCTTCAGGTCGGGGCGCTGCTTCTGCGCCGCGATGATGAGCAGCGGGTCGAGGAAGCCGACGTCGATGCGGCCGGCGCCGAGGTCGTCGAAGACGCCGTTGGCGTCCGGGTAGGCGTGCAGCTTGGCTCCGGGCACGGACTGGATGGACTTGACCCAGACGTAGCCCTCGACCGTGCCCAGGTTCAGGCCCTTGAGGTCGTCGACCGTCTTGTACGTCTTGCCGTCGCGCACCGCCATCGCCGGGGGCGAGTAGTAGGGCGGGTCGGTGAACAGGCCCTGCTTCTGCCGCTCGGCGGACCAGGCGACACCGCCGACGGTGATGTCCACCCGGCGGGACTGCACCCCGGCCAGCATCCCGGCGAAATCGGTGACCTGCGGCTTGATCCGCAGACCGAGCTTCTTGGCGACGGCGGTGAGGATGTCGCCGTCCAGGCCGACGATCTTGCCGGCCCGGACCGTGGTGTACGGGGCGTAGGGCTCGACGGCGACCTTGATGACCCCGGGCGTGAGAGTGCCGAGAGCGGCGGTCTTCGCCGAGACGTTCTTCGGGTCGTCGCCACCGCCGGAGCCGCACGCGGCCACCGTCGAGAGCAACGCCCCGGTCAGGAGGGCGGATATGAGGGAACGCGCACGGATCATCGGTTCGGGCCTTCCGTCTGGGCGCTGAAGGGACCCGCCGTTCACCGCGCTGTGCCCTCGGCGGGGTTCCGATTGGGGCCATACGCTAGGGATCGCGCAGGCACGCGTCATCGGTCACTTCGTACGAGGTTATGGCCGAAATCACCCCCTCCCCTGTACGGTGCGGCCAAACCGGAACCGGCCCGTCGGCGGGAGGAACACCGTGCTGAGCCCGTCACTCGCTCAGGAGATCGCCGCGGACACCTCCGCCGTGATCGGCTTCAACGTGCTGATCACCGACTCGGACGGCATGGTCATCGGCAGTGGTGACACCAGCCGGGTGGGCACCTTCCACGAGGCGTCCGTCGAGGTCGTACGCACCCAGGAACCCGCCACCCACAGCGCCGCCGAGGCCCAGCGGCTGCGCGGGGTGCGGCCCGGCTGCACACTGCCCCTGGTCGCCGGCGGGCGGGCGGTGGGCACGGTCGGCATCACCGGGACCCCTGCCCAGGTGCGCCGCTTCGGTCTGCTGGTCAAGCGCCAGACGGAGATCCTGCTGCGCGAGTCGGTGATGCTCCGCTCCCGTCTGCTGGCCGAGCGGGCCGCGGAGAAGCTGCTGGCCGACATCGCCTCGTACGATCCGCAGGTCGTCGAGGGCGAGTTCCTGATGTTCCGCGCCGCGGAACTCGGCTTCGACCTGCGCCTGCCACGGGTCGCGGTGGCCATCGAGGTGGGCGTGCCGAGCACGACGGCCCGCCGGCACCGCAGGCCGACCCAGGACATGGCGCTGATCCGCTCGGAACTGCTGCGCACGGTCCGCGAGGTCTTCGCCGACCCGCAGGACGTCGTGGCCTCCACGACTCCCGGATGGATCGGTGTGCTGCACCGCCTCACGGACCGGAACCCGGCGACCGACCTGCTGGCCGCCTGCCGCCGGGTCACCGATGTGATCGCCGCCCAGGACGGGCTGACCGCCCGCGCCGGCATCGGCGAGCCCGCGGCCTCCGTCGGCGGACTGCACGACTCCTACCAGGACGCCTGTGACGCGCTGCGCCTGGGTTCCCGGCTCGCGGACGGCTCCCGCGTCCACGCCATCAGCGACCTGCGTGTCCACCAGCTGCTGGCCGCCGTCGGCCAGCCCGCGCGCGGGCGTCTGCTCGACCTGACCACGGCCGACCTGCGTGCCCAGCCGGACTGGCCGGCGCTGCGGGACACGATCACCGCGTGGTGCGAGAGCGGCTTCAACCTCGTACGGGCCTCGGCGGCCCTGCACATCCACCGCAACACGGTCGTCTACCGCATGAACAAGATCGAGCAGATCACCGGCCGCCCGCTGCGGGAGCACCGCACCACCATGGCCCTGTATCTGGCCTGTCTCGCGGACCAGTTGGCGGGCGGCGAGGAGACCCGCTGACGGACGCTACCGCTTCTCGACGGTGTACGTCAGGTGGGTCACCCGGGACGAGGCGTCCGTGCGGGTCTGCCGCAGGGCCAGACGGTCGGGGTCCATGTGGTCGAACAGGCGGATGCCGGTGCCGAACAGCACCGGGGCCAGCGTGACCGAGAACTCGTCGATCAGGCCGCTGTTCAGGTACTGCTGGATCGTCTCGGCGCCCCCCGCGATGCGCACGTCCCGGTCGCCGGCGGCCTCGCGGGCCTGGAGCAGGGCGCTGTCGATGCCGTCGTTGACGAAGTGGAAGGTCGTACCGCCCGGCCGTTCCCAAGGGTCACGCCCGGTGTGGGTGACGACGAACACCGGAGTGTGGAACGGCGCCTCCTCCGGCCAGGCCAGCTCACCGCCGTCGAACATGCGCTTGCCCATGACGCTGGCACCGGTGCGCTCGTACGTCGCCCGGGCGATGTCGTTGTCGACGCCCTCCTCGCCGCCCTCACCGAGTTTGAGGTTCTCCCTGAACCACCGCTGCGGGAACAGCCACGCCTGCAGCTCCGACCACTTCGCCAGCCAGCGCCGGGTCCTCGGGTCGTTCTGGCCTTCGGGCGAGAACACGTACTGGACGGGCACCGCCTCGGGCGCCATGAAGCCGTCCAGTGACATCGTCACGCTGAAGAACACCTTTCCGGCCATCAGCCCTCCGCTCCCTTCGGTGCCGTCTCGTTCCCGGTGAGTGCGGCGACGTAGGCCGCCAGGTTGCTCAGGGTCTGCTCGCCGCCCTCGATGGCGTGGTACTTCTCCACGGCCTCGTCGCGCAGTTCCCTGGTGGGGAAGACCGTGCGCATCTCGATCCGGGTCCGCTCACCGGCGGGCGCGAAGGTCAGGACCGATTCGAAGGCGTTCGGATCGTCGCGGGACTCGCCGTGCAGCAGTGCGATCCGCTCCGGCGCGACGATCTCACGCCAGGTGATCCACTCCTGGTAGTCGGTTCCGTCCGGCCCGTGCATCACGAAGTCCCAGACTCCGCCGACGCGGAACTCGAAGGTCCGCGTCGTGGTGGTGAAGCCCTGCGGCCCCCACCATCGCGACAGGTGCCGGACCAGCGTGAACGCCTCGAACACCAGCTCCCGGGGTGCGTCGATCACCCGGGAGATCACGATCTCGCGGTCCGCGGCCGTGGGTGCGGGCTCGCCGCCGCTACTGGTCGTCGTCATCGTGGGGTTCCTCCTGCCGTGCCTGCTTCAACTCCTGCACGTACTCGTCCAGCCGGTCGAAGCTCTCGTTCCAGAACCGCTCGAATCCGCCCACCCACTCGTGGACCGGCCGCAGCCCGCGGGCGTCCAGCCCGTACAGCCGCTGCCTGCCCATCCCGCGGACCCGCACGAGCCCGACCTCCCGGAGGACCCGCAGGTGCTTGGACGCCTGCGGCTGGGTCATCCCCAGGTCCCGTGCCAGGGCGGTCACGGGCCGCTCGCCGCCCCGCAGCAGTACCAGGATCTCCCGCCGCTGCGGTTCGGCTATCGCGTTGAACGCGTCCGAGGTCGTCGCCGCTCGTGCCATGAGGCCATCATATGCCCATATCGGCATGCGTCAACGCGGCGACCGGCGGGCCGTGCCCCGCAGGGGGTCCCTAGTCGGCTCGCACCAGTCCCGCGACATGGCTGATCACCGTGTCGAGGATGTCCGCCCACGCCGAATCGTCTCCGAGAACCAGGTGGTTGAGGGTCAGGCCGTCGGTCATGGCGGCGAGGTAGCGGGCCAGGGCGGTGGCGGGGACGCGGAGCCGGAGGTCGCTGCCCTGGCTCAGGCGTTCGATCAGGTCGGTGTAGGCGATGCCGTACAGCTCGTACTGGCGGCGGGCCAGGTGCTCGAACCCCGGCTCGCGCAGGGCGTACTGGGTGAGCTCGTAGGTGAGCATGTGCTCGTCGGGGTGGGCGCGAACATGGTCCCAGTACGCCTGGAAGCCGGCCCGGACGGTGTCCTCGAGGGTGGCCCGGGGACGCAGTGCCTGCGTCACCACGCTCACCGAGTGGTCGGTGAGCGTGGTGATGACGGACTCCACCAGGGCCTGCTTGGAGTCGAAGCAGTAGTGGAAGACGCTCAGCGACACGCCGGCCTCGGCGGCGATGGACCGGGTCGTCGTCCTCGCGACTCCGTCCCGGGCCATCGCCCTGATCGCCGCCTCCGTCAGCTGCCGGCGCCGCTCGGCCGACGGCATCCGTGCCATGCGTGAACTCCCGCCTCAGGCGCTGTGAACACCGACCTCGTACAGCGAGTATCCCCAGTCGGTGCCCCGCTGGAGGCCCTGCACGCGAACGTAGCGGGCCGGTGTCCCGGCGAACACGGCGGTGTCCAGTCCGCCGTCACCGGAGGAAGTGGACCACACCGTCTGCCAGTCGGTGCCGTCGGTGGAGAGGTCGATGCGGTACGCCTTGCCGTAGGCCCGCTCCCAGTCGAGCGTGACCCGCCCCACCCGGTGGGTCGAGCCCAGGTCGATGCGCAGCCACTGGTCGTCGCTCCAGTCACTGGCCCAGCGGGTGTCGCGGGTGCCGTCCACGGCCCGGTCCGGGGCGTAGCTGGTGAAGGGGTTCCACTCCGCCGAACCGGCCGTCGCGGAGGCCCCGTCGGCGAGATTCGCCGAGGCCTGGTGCCGCTCGGTCGCGCCCCAGGTGTCGAGGTAGGACTCGGCGCCCCGGAAGAGGTCGCTCACGACGTTCTGGCCGCCGACCTTGCGGATGTCCTCGATCCAGTCGGGGATCAGACCGGCGTGGGCGCCGCCGTCGGTGTTGATGTCCCAGGTGCGTTCGCCGGTGACCTGCCGGTCGATGACGGAGCCTCCGTCGGTGCTCCTGAAGGGGTACGTCACCTTGTCCGGGGCGTCGGCGCCGCGCGGGGCGGGATGCGAGCCGACGCCGTTGAAGTCGGTGCCGTAGCCGTAGCCGACCCCGTACTTGTCGCGCAGCGCCTTGGTGCGGGCGGCCTCCGCCACGAAGTCCTGCGATCCGTGCATGTACTGGGCGGCGAAACCCCCGAGCCTGTAGACGCGTTCGGTCCAGTTCAGGTCCATCCAGCTGTGCGAGGAGAGCACTCCGGGGTAGGAGCCGGCCTCGAAGATGTCGAGCGCGCGGCCGACGGCCTTGACGCTCATGTGGTCGATCTCCAGCATCATCTTGCGTTTCATCATGCCGCGTACGGCGTACTCGCCGAGGTCGGTGAGGCCGCGGGTGTTGCACTGGGCGTCACCGCTGTACGACGGGACGCTCACTCCGGCCGGGAGGTCCTCCTCGGCGGCCGAGGGGGACGCGCCGTTGATGGGGTTGTCGTGCTGCGGTCCGGTGCACTTCTCCGTCTTCCAGAAGGTGCCTGTCGACAGGAACTGCCCGACGTTGATGGCCGTTCCGAGCCCGCCCTCGTCGAAGCGGACGCCGCACAGCGCGTTGTCGAACTTGTGGCACAGGAACATCGAGCGCACGCCCAGCGAGTACAGCTCGTCGAGCCCCTTGTCGATGTCGGCCCTGCTGCACTGCGGGATGTCCAGGATCTGCTTGCAGCCGAAGGGTTCCGACGTCTCCACCCCCAGGACGACGGCCAGCTTCCCCTGCTCGATGACCTGCCTTGCCTGCGCGCTGTCGGTGACGATCCGGAACCAGCCCTTGCCGGTGCCGCCGTACATCTTGTCGATGTACGCCTGGAGTTCGTACGTCAGCTTCGCCTGGAGCCGGATCGAGGTCATCTCGTCGCAGCCGCGGTCCTTGAAGAAGTACACCGAGCAGATCACCCCGTTGGTGACGAGGTCGTTGACGAGGATCCGCTGCCCGCCGCGCCAGGCCCGCTCGACCCAGGCGTAGTAGTTGGCCTGGTGGGTCATCGAGTCGTAGGCGGGCCAGTCCTTGAAGGTGGGCCAGCCGACCGGGTCGTGCCGGCCGTCGCCGCCGTGGGTGATGTAGTCGAAGACCGCGAGCGTGCCGTCGGGGTAGTGCTCGGGACAGTCCTTGAGAGCGTCGGCGACGCCCGCCTCGGAGAAGACCTTGCCGCAGATCAGCCGCCCGCCGAAGGCCTCGTTGGAGAAGAGGTGGTCGTGCGCGTCGACGAACCCCCGTACCTCACCTGCCGAGTCGGTGCCCGTGAAGGGCTCGCCGGTGACGTCGATCCGGGAGTCCGGCGTCGGGCGGGCGGTGGGGATCCACCACTCGTCGCCGGCCGCCGAACTCGGCGTCGGCCCGAGCGCCATGGTCAGTACCAGCAGGAGCAGCGACACCAGGGTGACGTTCCTGCGGCGGCGGTACGTGCGTGGAGTCGGCGTCACGGCCCACGTCCCTCGGTCGGCGGGATGGCCCGGTTGACGAACCCTTGGGTTTGTCATGACCGGCACAAGATATGCGACGAGGATCGCGACGGCCGCGTTCCGAGTCAAGGGTCCGGGACGCTTGACCTGATGGCGGGTGACGTCCGACCGGCGGGGGCACGTACGGCCGGCTCCCCCACCCGCCGGCGGATCGCGGCGAGTGGGGGAGCCCGGTGCGGGAGTTCTCAGGAGCAGGTGGGCACGCCGTCCAGCCAGGCCGGGCCCTTGATGTAGATGTTCGTCATCCACGCCTTGTAGTCGGGCAGGTAGGCCCAGGCGTCGTTGGTGTAACCGTCGGAGGTGACGACCTCCGCGTGCTTCTGGCACTCGACGCGGATGGTGGTGGAGTCCGGGAAGGCGTAGACACGGTCCGCGCCGACGGAGGGCGCCGTCTTCGTCCAGACGCCTGTGCCCCAGGTCTCGAAGACATGCCCGGTGACCGCCCCGGTGTTGACGCGGACCGCCCCGAAGTAGTCGCCGCCCAGGCGGACGTCACTGACCATCAGATGCGTGCCGGACTGCCTCGCCTCGACCATCTTGCCCGCGCCGAGGTAGATCGCGATGTGGTGGAGGTCGGCCGAGGGCCCGTAGGCCAGCAGATCACCGGGGACCAGCGGCGCGATGCCCTGGGCCGCGGTGAAGCGGGCGGCGGCGCGGACCGTGTAGTACTGCCGGCCGGCGTCGCCGTCCAGGATGTCGGAGCCGGCGGACTGCGCGTAGGCGTACCGGACCAGGCCCGAGCAGTCGAAGCCGAGCCGCTCGGGGTCGTGCCGGCTGGCCGGGTCGGTGGGGTCGACCTGGCCGTAGGTGGCGCCGGGCCGGGCGCCGTGGCCGCCGCCCCAGGTGTACCAGGTGCCCGCGTCGACCTGGGCACAGGCGGCGGCGATCGCGCGCTCGGCGGCCGCCGAGCCGCCGGACGCGAGGACCCCGCAGCCGCTCGCCGCCGGGGCGGCGGGCGTCGCGGCGACGGCCGCGGGCGCCCAGAGGAGAAGGGCCGTCAGCCCGATGAGTGTGGTGACGATTCCGGTCCGCCGGAGCATGCCGGGACCCCCGTTTTCTGTGATGTTTTCCGTGATGCGTGGATGGTCGTGACTCAGCCTGCCGACCGGGCCCCGGCCGGTCGAGCACCCGGCAGCACCCCCCTGCCAAGGGCAACGGGAAACCCTTGGGAAACCCCGATGCACCAGCGGAGTTCGGCCGGGCGCCTCAAGCCCGCGCGCACGCGGGAGCGTTGGACACGGGCAGTCCAGGCATCAGCGCCTTGCGCTCCTGCGGACCCATCGCCCTGCGCAGTCGGCAGATCCGGGCGAGTCGCGCGCCGAGGTCGAGATCCCACAGGCGTACGGTCCCGTCGTTGCTGCTGCTGGCCACGGTCCGCCCGCCCGGGGCGAACGTGACGCCCCACACCGCGTTCGTGTGCCCGGTGAGCGTGGCCCAGGGCCGCCGTCCCGGCACGTCCCAGAGCCGTACCGTACGGTCGCTGCCGCTGCTCGCGAGGAGTCGGCCGTCCGGTGAGAAGGCGATGCCGCGCACCGATCCGGTGTGGCCGGTCAGGGCGGCCTCCGGGCGGCGGTGGCGGACGTCCCACAGCCGGACCGTGCCGTCGTTGCCGCCGCTCGCGAGGGTCGAGCCGTCGGGGCTGAAGGCCACGCCCCGTACGGCGCCGGTGTGGCCGGTCAGGGTGGCGAGCGGCCGGCCGGTGGCCGTGTCCCACAGCCGGACCGTCAGATCGTCGCTCGCGCTGGCCAGGGTGCGGCCGTCCGGACTGAACGCGACATCGTTGGCGTAGTCCGTGTGACCGGTCAGGACGGCGAGTTGACGGTGGGTCGCGACGTCCCACAGGCGGACCGTGCGGTCGGCGCCCGCGGAGGCGAGGGTGCGGCCGTCCGGTGCGAACGCCACCGAGAACACATCGCCGGCGTGGCCGGTGAGGGTCGCGAGCGTGCGGTGCGACGGGATGTCCCACAGCCGGACCGTGCCGTCCGAGCCCGCCGACGCGAGGGTGCGGCCGTCCGGCGCGAACGCCACCGAGAACACGCTCTCGCGGTGACTCGTGAACCTCGTCACGACCCGGTGCCGTGCCACGTCCCACAGGCGAAGGGTGTGGTCCGCGTCGGCGGTGGCGAGGAGTTTCCCGTCCGGGCTGTACGCGGCCTGCGAGACCTCGGTGAACGGACGCGCCGTCAGCACCGGGCCGCGCAGGTCCCACAGCACCACGGACTGGTCGAACCCTCCGGTGGCCAACGTCGTGCCGGTCGCGTTCACGGCGACGGACATCACGTAGTCGGTGTGGCCCGCGAGGATCGCCGCCGGACGGCCGCTGCGCACGTCCCACAGACGGGTCGTGCCGTCGCCGCCGGCGCTGACGACCGTGGTGCCGTCCGGGGTGTAGGCGACCGCGTTGACGTCGTCGCTGTGTCCGGTGAGCACCGCCGTGGCCCGGTGCGCGGCCACGTCCCACAGCCGTACGGTCCGGTCGACGCCCCCGGAGGCCACACTGCGCCCGTCCGGGGCGAACGCCACCCCGAGCACTTCGTCGGTGTGCCCCCTGAGCACGGCCATCGGGCGGCCCCGGTCGGTGTCCCACAGCCGTACGGTCCGGTCGGAGCCGCCCGAGACCAGGGTCCGCCCGTCCGGGGCGTAGGCGAGCGTGTTGACGCGGCCGGTGTGCCCGACGAGCCGCACCTCTGTGGGGTGTCCGGCGCCGGTGTTCCACAGCTGGACCGTTCCGTCGTCGGCGGCGACGGCGAGGGTACGGCCGCGGGGGTCGTAGGCGAGCGCGTGGGCCCCCTGGGTGGCCGCGGGCAGCACGGTCCGCAGCCGGTGGTCGGCGGTGCCCCAGATCCGTACCGGGCCGTCCGTGGAGGTCGCGGCGAGCGTGCGCCCGTCTGGGCTGAAGGCGACGGAACGCACCCGCCCGGGAACGGCGAAGGTGGCGGTGGTCCGGTGGTCGCCGGCCCGGCGCAGCTGGACGGTGCCGTACGCGCCCGCCGTCGCCAGCAGCCGGCCGTCGGGGGCGAAGGCGACCGCGTTGACGGGCCCGTGGTGGCCGACGAGACGGGCGGAGAACGCCTGCGCCTGCGTGCTCAGCAGGGCCCCGCGCGCCTCGGGCGTGGGGTCGGCGCGGTAGGCCTCCTCGGCGAGCAGCATGGAGGCCTCGGGCTGGCCGCCGGCCAGGGAGGTGGACTGCACGGCGAGGGCCTGGGAGCGGGCGACGCGCTCCTGGGCGAGGGCGGCCGAGCGCTGCTGGTAGGCGAGGCCGCCGGCGGTCACGGCGAGGCCGAGCAGGACGGCGAGGACGACGAACAGGACCTGTCGCAGCCGTGTCTGACGCCTCGCCAGGGCGTGGCGGGCGTCCTCCTCCGCCTGACTGGCCAGCACGAAGGCCTCTTCGCTCGGGCCGAGACGGCTGCGGCCGTCGAGTTCGTCGGCCCAGGAGCGGACGGTGTCGAGGCGGGTGCCGCGGTAGAGGGCGGACGGGTCGCGCTCCTCCCGCTCCCATTCGGCGGCGGCGTGGGCGAGTTGCTGGTGGATGAGCAGCCCGGCCCGGTCGGCGTGGATCCAGTCGCGCAACCGGGGCCAGGCGTGCAGCAGGGCCTCGTGCGTGATCTCGACGGTGTTCCGGTCCACGGTGACCAACCGGGCCCGGACGAACGCGTCGAGGGCGGTGGAGGCGGCGTCCGCGTCGCCGAGTTGTTCCATGAGGGCGCCGCGGCCGGTGCGGCGCCGGGTCGCGACGGTCCCGTCGTCGGCCACGTGGACGAGACGGGACAGGACACGCCGGATGGACTTCTGCTCGGCCGGGTACAGCTGGGCGAACACGGTCTCGGCGGTGCGGGCGATGGCGCCCTGGATGCCGCCGGTGCGCTCGTAGCCGGCCACGGTGAGGGTGGTGCCCTCGCGCTGCTGCCAGGTGGCGAGGAGGGCGTGCGAGATGAGGGGCAGCGCGCCGGACGGGGTGTCGTCGCAGGCGGTGGTACGGCTCGCGCCGGCCGGTTCGTCGCGCAGGCCGGCGTCGCGCAGGACGAGGGGGACCAGACCGGGTTCCAGGGTGACGCCGGCGAGTTCGGCGGGGCGGGTGATGGACTCCCGCAGTTCCGCGACGGACATCGGGGGAAGGACGAACAGTCCGTCGCTGAACAGGGGCGCGAGTCCGGGCAGTTCGAGACAGCGTCCGGAGAAGTCGGCGCGGACGCCGAACACGACGACCGCCGGGTCCGGGCCGGTGGACAACGCGTGCAGGACCCGTACGAACGTCCGTCTCTCGTCCTCGTCGGAGCAGAGGGTGAACAGCTCCTCGAACTGGTCGACGAGCAGCACCGGCCGCACCGGTGGCGGGCGGCGGCCGTCCGGGCCCGGCGGGGCGCCCTCCGTGCGGGCGCGGACGACGTCCAGCAGCGTTTCGGGGCGCTCGGCCAACTCGGCCGCGGTGAGGGCGAGATCGCTGCCGAGGACCTTCGCGGTTCGTTCGAGGAGTTCGTCCAGCGGATGAGCGGTGGGCGTGAGGGCGACCACGGGCCAGCGGTCGGCGCCGGGCATGGGGAAGCCGCCGGGGCGTCGCAGTGCCGGGACGAGACCGGCGTTGAGCAGGGAGGACTTGCCGGCGCCGGACGGGGCGACCAGCAACAGCGGCCCGGCGCCGACGCGTTGGAAGACCCGCTCGACCAGGGCGGCCGTGGCCCGCTCCCGGCCGAAGAACCAGGCCGCTTCCTGCGGGGTGAAGGGCGCGAGGCCGCGGTAGGGGCAGGCGGGCGCGCCGGAGTCTGCGACCGGCCCTCCGCCGCGCTCGGCCGGGGCGGCGTCCCGCACCAGCCGGAGCAACTCGCCCCCGGCGCCCAGGATGTGGTCGCACTGACGGGCGACATCGACGGTCACCGGCTTGACGCCGGTCTCGATCTTGCTGAGATAGCCCTTGCTGTAGTGCGTCCGGCGTGCGAGGTCGGCCAGCGACATCCCGCGCTCCCGGCGCAGCCGTCTCAGCTGCGCCGGAAAGGACGGTGTGGCCTGTGCGGGGCTTTCCGGCTGGTCGGTCCGGTCGACGCCCGCGTGTACGTGTTCCTGCTCCCCCAAGGCGTCCCCCCTGGCACTGGCCTGCCCGGATCGTGAGACGGCGGATGCCCAGGTTACTGCGGGGGTCGGACAGGGAGCCAAGCCTTTCACCCGGAGTGGCGAGAACGAGACCGCCGGGACCGGTGTGGGGCCGGTCCCGGCGGTCGCTCCCCCGTGGCGGAAGGCGCGTTACGGGCGGTTGAGGGTGATGGAGTTGATGGGCGTGAGGTAGTAGTTGACGTAGTAGTCCTGCGGGATGTCCAAGACGCAGTTGGAACCGCCGTAGTTCTTGCACAGGCTCGCGGACGCGCCGCCGTACTGGTTGTTGAGGACCACGTGGTAACCGAACTGGTTGCTCAGGTTGTGGGCGCCGTAGCTGTAGTACACGTTCGTCGGGTGCGGGTTGAGGACCGGGTTCACGCCCTCGCCGTAGATGCACACCGCCCCCGACGGGCAGCCCCAGAGCGCCGTGTCGCCGGCGGGCGCGGCCTGGGCGGCGCCGCTCATCGCCACCACTGCCGTGGCCGCGGTCGCGAACGCGGCGGCGGCGCTCATCATCTTGCGCATGTTTCCCCCTAGCGGGTCTCCTGCGTCCTCGCAGGCCGTGCTTCGAGCTGACGGGATCAGCCTGTCCCGGGAGGCTGCCGGGATCGACGGGTTTCCTGTTGCCCGTCGGCGGGTCGACCGGGAAACCCTGTGTGAGCTGGGATTTCACGATGCGGCGGGCAACCGGTCCGTCGAAGGGAACGGGAAGGGCTTGCGGCATCGCCTGCGCGGCGTAGATTCTCGGGGCATGGGATTCGCCGTCTTCATGACCTTGCCCGGGCTGGTCATCCTGCTGACCGCCGTGGCCTTCGTGGATCAGCTGCTGCTGCGGGCCGGGCGGGCAGGTCTGTTGCCCTGGCGCAACAGCGTCCGCCAGGGCCAGATCTCGGCGACCGGTTTCGAGCAGCTCCACGCGAGCTTCTCGCCCGGCAAGCAGAACGAGCTCAAGGAGCGCCAGTCGTCCCTGGTCATGCGGGACGACGAGGAGGACGGGGCGCCGCCGAACCGGACGACGGTGGACCTGGACGGAGGGGTCGCGGTCGTCCGGGTGCCGCAGACCGACCAGTAGCGGCCCAGTCGCCCAGCACCGGAACACACTCCTCGGCGAAGTACTCGTAGTCGTCGGCGGTGTTGTAGACGTGGGCGGACAGGCGCAGATACCCGATGCCGTCGAAGCTGGTGAAGGCGGCCTCCACGTCGAGTTCGCGGGCGACCCGGTCGCGCAGCGCGTCGGCCTCGACCCGGGTGGTGCCGAGACCGTCCGGGAGCCGTACGAGGCGCATACCGGGCACGGGCATGCCGACGTCGACCCGGCTGTCCTCGCCGGTGAGGCGGGTGACGGCGGCGCCGATCACCTGGGCGCCGTAGTCGGCGAGGTCGTCCATGTAGCGGCGGGCGGCGGACCAGCCCCAGCTGCGCTCGACGAAGGCGAGGGCCGTCGGCGCGGCGAGGTAGGAGGTGGCGTCGAGCGTGCCCTGCTGGTCGAAGCGGTCGGGGTACGGATCCGGGGCGCCCCAGGAGTCGATGAGCGGGTGCAGCCGCTCGCGCAGGGGCCCGCGGGCGACCAGGGCCGCGGTGCCGCGCGGGGCGCAGCCCCATTTGTGCAGGTTGCCGGTCCAGAAGTCGTACGCGGCGTCCGCGAGCGGCGCGGCAAGCAGTCCGGGCGCGTGCGCGCCGTCGACGAGCGTCGCCGCGCCCCGGCGCCGCGCCTCGGCGCCGATCCGCTCCACGGGCAGCCGGCGCGCGGTCGCCGAGGTGATCTGGTCGACGACCACCAGCTCCGTGGCCTCCCCGATCTCGGCGACCACCGCCTCGTACGCCTGATCCTCGTCCGCGTCGAGCGGCACCCGGGCGGTCCGCACCCGTCCGCCCCACCGGCGCGCCAGCCGCTCGGCACCCATGGTGACCGCCCCGTAGCCGTGGTCGGTGACGACGATCTCCCCGCCGCCCCGCCGGTCGAGCGCGGCGTACACCACGCTGGCGCCGGCGCTGGCGTTCGGCACCAGGGCGAGATCGGCGGCGTCGACCCGCAGGAACGCGGCGAGGTCGGCCCGGGTGGCGGCGAGGCGCTGGGGCAGCGCGGGGAACCACACCACCGGCGAGCGCTCCATCTCCGCGCGCAGCGCCTCCTGCCGCCGCTGGGCCACCAGGGGAACCGCCCCGAACGAACCGTGGTTC
The DNA here is from genome assembly GCF_017614965.1 of Streptomyces griseorubiginosus. GTDB lineage: Bacteria > Actinomycetota > Actinomycetes > Streptomycetales > Streptomycetaceae > Streptomyces > Streptomyces griseorubiginosus_B. The sequence goes on from NZ_WVUG01000084.1 coordinate 21,974, forward strand.
AGATGTCTGAGCGCCGGGTCCAGCGACCACGCCTCGACGGCGAGCCTGCCGTCGGCCAGCAGCAGGGGGTCAGGCGCGGTGACCAGCTCGGTCTTGCTCACGTACGACAGCCTCCGGGGAACAGACGGTGTCCCGGCATCCTGGCACGGCGGTGATCGCGGCAGGACGCCCGGGTCGGTCCCGGGACGCAGCCGGGGAAATGCGGTTGACCCCGCCGGAGATCCCACGGTCGGATGACCCACCATGACCACAGGGCAGATGCATTCCGGCCTGCACCCCGTCGACGACGATCTCGTACGGCGGCTGATCACCGACCGGTTCCCGCGGTGGGCGGAGCTGCCGATCGAGCGGTTTCCCTCCGGCGGGACGGTCAACGCCATGTTCCGGCTCGGGGAGGACATGGTCGTACGGCTTCCGCTGGTGGAAGGCGGCGCCAAGGACGTCGCGCTGGAGCAGGAGTGGCTGCCGCGGCTCGCTTCCTCGCTGCCCATCGCCGTGCCGGAGGTGCTCGGGGCCGGGGAGCCGGGTCACGGGTATCCGTGGCCGTGGTCGGTGTATCGCTGGCTGCCGGGACGGAACCCGGAGGCGGGGGCGTTGGCGGAGCCCGTGGCGCTGGCCGGGGATCTGGCCGCGTTCGTGCAGGCGATGCGCGGCGTCACCTTGCCCGGGGCTCCGCGGGCCCATCGTGGAGGGCCGCTCGCCGAACTGGACGCGGAGACGCGGACGGCGGTCGAGCGACTGCGCGGGATTCCGGAGGAGGGCGTCGACTGCGACGCCCTCATCGCCGTGTGGGAGGACGCTCTGCGCGTCCCGGGCTGGGCCGGGCCGCCGGTGTGGCTGCACGCGGATCTGATGCCGGGCAATCTGCTGGTGGACGCCGGCCGGCTGACCGCTGTGATCGATTTCGGCTGCATGGGCATGGGGGATCCGGCCTGCGACCTGTTCCCGGCGTGGAATCTGCTGCCCGCCGACGCGCGGGAGGTCTTCCGCGAGGCACTCGGCGTGGACGCGGCCACCTGGCGTCGCGGGCGCGCACGAACGCTGTCACAGGCGGTGATCGCCCTGCCGTACTACCGCGAGACGAACCCCGCGATGGCCGGCAACGCGCGTCATGTCATCCGGGCGGTACTGGACGGCGGTTGACCGGCGCCCCATCCGCCCGGCATGTCATCGGGGCGGCACCACGGTCCAGGCCTCGTCGACGCCATCCCCGCCCTGCCCTGCCCAGCCCTGCCGCAGGGTGGTTGACGGTCCGTCACTCCACCGGCCAGGTGTGCGCCGGTGCGTTGAGGTGCATGTAGTCCTTGTACGTCGTGGTCATCCGGCGCAGTGCCTCACGCCGGTCGAAGCCTCTGTTCTTCTCCAGGTGGTGGACCATCTCCGCCTGCCACAGGGCGCCGTTGCGACCGGTGACGCAGCGCTGCTCGATGACGCCGAGCATGGGCTCGCGCCAGTCCGCGTCCATGCCGGCCAGTTCCAGCCCCCGGTGGGCCAGCGGCAGCAGGCGCCGCAACACCAGTTCGGTGACCGGGACTTCACCCACGCCGGGCCAGTAGAGGCGGGCGTCGATGCCGTCACGGGCCGCGGTGTGCAGGTTCTCCTCGGCGACCGCGAAGGACATCCGCGTCCACACCGGCCGGTCGTCGTCGACGAGGGCGCGGGTGAGGCCGTAGTAGAAGGCGCCGTTGGCGATGACGTCCGCCACGGTGGGGCCCGCGGGCAGCACACGGTTCTCGATGCGCAAGTGCGGGCCGCTGTCGGTGACGGCGTACACGGGGCGGTTCCAGCGGTAGATCGTGCCGTTGTGCAGGGTCAGTTCGCCCAGTTGCGGAACACCGCCGGCGTCGAAGGTGCGCTGCGGGTCCTCCTCGTCGCAGATCGGCAGGAGGGCCGGGTAGTAGCGCACGTTCTCCTCGAAGAGGTCGAAGACGCTGGTGATCCAGCGCTCGCCGAACCACACCCGGGGCCGTACGCCCTGCGCCTTGATCTCCTCGGGGCGGGTGTCCGTGGCCTGTTCGAACAGCGGGATGCGGGTCTCGCGCCACAGCTCTCTGCCGAAGAGGAAGGGCGAGTTGGCGGCGAGCGCGGTCTGCACGCCGGCGACGGCCTGGGCGGCGTTCCAGTAGTCCGCGAACTCCTTCGGGTCGACCTGGAGATGGAACTGGGTGCTGGTGCAGGCGGCCTCGGGGGTGATGGCCTCGGCGTACATCGCGAGCCGCTCCACGCCGTCCACGTTGATCCGCAGGTCCTCGCCGCGGGCGGCGAAAATCTGCTCGTTGAGCAGCCGGTAGCGGGGATCGCCGGACAGGGCGGCCTCGCCGACGTCCGTTTCGCCCAGCGTCGGCAGGATGCCGATCATGATCAGATGCGCGCCGACGGCCGCGGCGCGTTCCTCGGCGTGGTTGAGCGCGTCGCGGATCGCCTGCTCCCAGGCGCCGGGTCCGCCGGTCGTCAGCTGCCGGGGCGGGATGTTGATCTCCAGGTTGAAGCGGCCCAGCTCGCTCGACCAGGCGGGGTCGGCGATCGCCTGCAGCACCTCGGTGTTGCGCATCGCGGGCAGCCCGTGCGAGTCCACCAGGTTGAGCTCGATCTCCAGCCCCACCTGGGGCCGCTCGCTCTCGAAGCCGGACTCGCGCAGCATCTGCGCCAGTACGTCGAGACAGGTGTGCATCTTGTCCCGGTACCGACGCCGGTCCTCCCGCGTGAACACCAGGGCGGGCACATCACGTCCCATACGACCTCCCGAGTAGCCTCGGCGGATATCCCCAGCGTCCCACCACGGGCGGGCCTCGGACAAGGCGGGGCACGGGGCTGAACTGGGTCGACACCTTGAGGGACGGCACCGATGAGCAGACCGCAGTCCGAGTTCCACCGGCCCGTGACACCCTGGCGGCGACCGCCGGAGGCGAGCGAGGGTGTCTGGGAGCAGGTGCTGGCGGAGGACCCAGGGACCGGTGACGGCACCGTGCTGCAGCGGTACGAGCCGGGTACGGACACGAGCGCGCAGGGCACGGTCCGGCACGACTACTTCGAGGAGGTGTACATCCTCGACGGCTCCCTCACCGATCTACGGCTGGGCGAGACCTTCACCGCGGGGATGTACGCGTACCGGCATCCGGGCATGGAGCACGGGCCGTGGTCGAGCGCGGAGGGTGTCGTGATGCTGGTGATCCGCAGCCGGTGAGGCGGCCGGGGAGCCGCCCACCGAGAATCTGTGATTGGCATGGACCTGTTCATGATCCCTGGCTATGCTCGGCCGCGCACACATTGAGAGCGCTCTCACCGTTCTGCTGTTCCACCCCCACATCACTGGAACAACGAAGGGGCACTCCCTTGAGACGCACAACAGCCCTGCGCGCCGCCCTGTCCGCGGCTCTCCTCCTCGGCGGTCTGGCCGGCGCGAGCACCCTGCCCGCCTCCGCCGCCGGCTCCCCCGCACACCGCACCCAGGCACCCGCCTCCGACGCCCTGCTGTCCGCGATGCAGCGCGACCTCGGCCTGACGAAGCGTCAGGCCGAGACGCGGCTGGCCCAGGAGAAGACGGCAACCGCCGTGGAACGCAAGGCGAAGCGTGCCGCCGGCTCCGCCTACGGCGGCTCGTGGTTCGACGCCGTCCGCGGCCGCCTCACCGTCGCGGTCACCCGCCGCGCGAACGTCGACGCGGTCCGTGCGACCGGCGCGGACGTACGCCTCGTCAAGTACAGCGCCCGGCAGCTCGACGCGGCGAAGACCCGCATCGACGCCCTGTCCGCGCCCGCCGGGATCAGCAACTGGTACGTCGACCCCAAGGCCGGCTCGGTCGTCGTGGACGTCGTCTCCGCACACCGCGATGACAACGATGTCCGGACCTTCCTGGCCCGCGCGCGCAAGGCGGGCCCCGTCACGGTACGGCAGACCTCCCACGCCCCGAGCACCCTCGCCGCCGGGACCGTGGGCGGCGACCCCTTCTACACCGGCAACGTCCGCTGTTCCATCGGCTTCTCGGTGTACGGCGGCTTCGTCACCGCCGGGCACTGCGACCAGCACACCGGCGCGGTGTACGGCTGGGACGGCTCGTACGTCGGCAACTTCCAGGGCTCCTCGTTCCCGGACAACGACTACGCCTGGGTGAACGTCGGCAGCGGCTGGTGGACCGTGCCGGTGGTGCTCGGCTGGGGCACCGTCTCCGACCAGCTCGTCCGGGGTTCTGCCGAGGCACCGGTCGGCGCCTCCATCTGCCGTTCCGGCTCCACCTCGCACTGGCACTGCGGCACGGTGCTGGCCAAGAACGAGACCGTCAACTACAGCCAGGGCGCGGTGCACGAGATGACGAAGACGAGCGTGTGCGCCGAACCCGGTGACTCCGGCGGCTCGTTCATCAGCGGTGACCAGGCGCAGGGCGTCACCTCGGGCGGCTGGGGCGACTGCACCTCCGGCGGCGAGACCTGGTACCAGCCCGTCAACGAGATCCTCAACCGGTACGGGCTGACCCTGCACACGGCCTGACCCGGCACGCCGGGCCCGTCGCTCAGGTCTGCTCGTCCCGCGGTGCGTACAGCCCCGGGAGGTTGACGACGATCGCCTCCTGGGTGCTGCGGGCGATGACCACCACGGCCTCCTCGGCGGGGTCGGGGTTCTCCTCGCGGTGGGGGACGTACGGGGGTACGAAGACGTAGTCACCCGGGGAGGTGCGCAGCCGCACCTCTTCGGGGCGGCCTCCGGTGTCGTCCAGGAAGACGAACTCGGGGTGGCCGCTGACCACGTAGATCGCGGTCTCGGACGCCCCGTGGTGGTGGTCGGAGGAGGCGGTGGCCGGGGCGACGTGGGTCTGCCCCATCCACAGTTTCTCCGAGCCGACCGTCCTTCCGCTGACGGCGGCGAACCGGCGCATACCGGTGCTCTGCGCGGTGTCCGCGTCGAGGGCGTCGGCGCGGACGTGGTGCAGACGGGTCCGCGGGGGCGCCGCCGCGGAGGCGTCGTCGAGGTGCGGGTGGAAGCCCTCGCCGGGATGTGTCAGCGGCTCGCTCATGACGAGGACGCTAGTGCATCCCGGCGGATGCGGCCCGGTGCCGCTCAGTCCGGGTGCGGGCCGTGGAGGTACTCCGTCGCCGCGTCCAGCAGCCAGTCCGTGAGATAGCCCGCGAAGGAGGAGCGGACCAGCACCCAGAAACCGGTTCCGGGTTCGTCGCGGGCGATCAGGACGACCTGGGTGCGGGCCAGCGTGGTCTGGGCGCAGCGGCCCGGAGTGAAGGCGCGCGGATGGAGGTCGAGGGAGCAGCCGTGGGACAGCAGGTCGCGGGCGCGGGGGCCGGCGACGAGGAGGGTGGTGCGCTGGGCGGAGACGTCGGTGACGGACACCGGCTCGTCACCGGCGGCCTCGCGGACGCGGGCCTCCAGGTCCCGTTGGGTGCCTGGCGGCCCCACCAGCAGCCATTCGTCCGGCCCCAGCCACAGCGCGGTCGACTCCCCCGCGCGTACGACCGTGTTGGGCTCCAGGGGGAGCTGCAGGCCCAGCGCGAGACCGACCGCGTCCGCCGCTGTTCCCTTGGCGTTCAGCCGGACGTCGACCTGGGCCAGGAAGGGGAGTTCGGCCAGCCGGACCGCGCCGCCGGAGGCGCGGGTCGCGGCGGCCAGCCGGGCGGCGGCGTGTGACAGGGGGCTGCGCGGCGGGGCGGTGAGTGCGGTGTCAGCCATCTCGGCGGGCTCCCTCGGGGTCGTAGAGGACGGGGCCGGCGACGGTCACCGGGAGCAGCCGGTCGCCGACGGGGGCGTAGAGCCGTTCGCCGACGCGTTCGCGCCCGCCCTTGATCAGGGCGAGGGCGAAGGTGCGGCCCAGGGCGGCGCTGCGGTAGCTGGAGGTGACGTGGCCCAGCATGGGCACGGGCGGGGCGGGCAGCACACTGTCGGCGACCAGGTGGGTGCCCTCGGGGAGGAAGGCCGCCGGGTCCTCGGGCAGCAGGCCGACAAGGTGCTTGCGGTCCGGGCGGAGGGTGTCAGCGCGGGCGAAGGAGCGCTTGCCGATGAAGTCCGGCTTCTTCTTCGACACCGCCCAGCCCATGCCGAGGTCCTGCGGGGTGACCGTGCCGTCGGTGTCCTGCCCGATGATCGGGTAGCCCTTCTCGGCGCGCAGGACGTGCATGGTCTCGGTGCCGTACGGGGTGATGCCGTAGGCGGCGCCGGCCTCGTACAGCGCCTCCCAGAGAGCGAGGGCCGCCCACGGGGACACGTTGATCTCGTAGGCGAGTTCACCGGAGAAGCTGATCCGGCACACCCGGGCCTCGATACCGGCGACGGTGGTCTCCCGCCAGGCCATGAAGGGGAAGTCGTCGTTGGAGACGGCGAGTTCGGGTGCGAGCGAGCCCAGCACCGCGCGGGACTGAGGGCCCACCAGGGCGACCGTGGCCCACTGCTCGGTGACGGACGTGCAGTGGACGCGCAGCTCCGGCCACTCGGTCTGCAGCCACTCCTCCATCCAGTCCAGTACGGCGGCCGCGTTGCCGGTGGTCGTGGTGACGAGGAAGCGGTCCGGGGCGAGGCGGATGACGGTGCCGTCGTCGAAGACCATGCCGTCCAGGCGGCACATCACGCCGTAGCGGATCATGCCGACCTTCAGGGTGCTCATCATGTTGGTGTAGAGCCGGTCGAGGAAGACGGCCGCGTCCGGGCCCTGGACGTCGATCTTGCCGAGGGTGGAGGCGTCCATGAAGGCGACGCCCTCCCGGGCGGCCGCGCACTCGCGCAGCACGGCCGCCTCCATGTCCTCGCCGTCCTGCGGGTAGTACCAGGGCCGCTTCCACTGGCCGACGTTCTCGAACAGGGCGCCGTGCTCAACGTGCCACTGGTGCAGGGCGGTCGTGCGGATCGGGTCGTGCAGGGCACCCCGGTCGCGCCCGGCCAGGGCGGCGAAGGAGACGGGCGTGTAGGGGGGACGGAAGGTGGTCGTGCCGAGGGCGGAGACGTCCACGCCGAGCAGTTCGGCGACCACACCGCCGGCCAGGACCCCGGAGGTCTTGCCCTGGTCGTTCGCGGTTCCGGCCGTCGTGTAGCGCTTGGTGTGCTCGACCGAGCGCATGCCGGCCCCCGTCGCCCGCGCCAAGTCCTCGACGGTGACGTCCCGTTGGAGGTCGACGAAGCGGGGGGCGCCCTCGCGGCCGGGGACGGTGAAGACCTGCATGGGCGGGGTCGGCCGCGGCTCGGCGGGCACCTGCGGCAGGCGCGGAGTCGCGGGCGTGTGGCCCTCGGCCTCGATCGCCCGTGCTCCGGCGGCCGCGCCCTGCGCGAGCACGCCGGCCAGGTCGAGGACACCGCTCGCGCTGCCCGCGACCTCGACGGCCTGACGGCAGGTGTCGGGGACGAACGTCCCCAGATCCTCCTCGTAGCGGAGCTTGCCGCCCGCCTGGCTGAACAGGTGCGCCACGGGGTTCCACCCGCCGGAGACCAGCAGCAGATCGGCGGCGAACTCCCGCTGACCCGTGGTCGTTCCGTACGGGGCGACGGCCACCGCCGTCAGCCGTGCCTCACCCTCCGTGCCGGTGACCGCGTGCCCGGGCAGCACCTCGATGCCGGCCGCGCGGGCGCGCTGCGCCCACTCACCCGGCTCCGGGCGCGTGTCGACGATCGCCGCGACGGTCACACCGGCCCGGTGCAGGTCCAGGGCCGCCGCGTACGCGCTGTCGTTGGTGGTGAGGACGACCGCGTGCCGGCCGGGCAGAACACCGTGGCGGTTGAGGTACGTGCGCGCCGAGGCGGCCAGCATCACACCGGGGCGGTCGTTGTCGGCGAAGGCGAGGGAGCGCTCGTGGGCGCCGGTGGCGAGGACGACGCGACGGGCGCGGATGCGGTGGACGCGTTCGCGGGAGACGTGCTCGGGGGCGTCGGCGCCGAGGTGGTTGGTGCGGCGCTCGACGGCCAGGAGGTGGTTGTCGTCGTAGTAGCCGAAAACGGTGGTGCGGCGCAGGACACGGACGTCGGGGGCGGCGTCGAGGAGCGCGGCCGTCTCGCCGAGCCAGTCGGGGAGTTCACCGGTGCCGAGGAGACTGCCGCCGAGCTCGGGCCGGTCGTCGGCGAGGATGACGCGGGCGCCGGTGCCCACGGCGGCCGCGGCTGCCGCGAGGCCGGCCGGGCCTGCGCCCACGATCAGCACGTCGCAGTGGGCGTGTACGGCGTCGTAGCGGGCCGGGTCCGGTTCGGTGGCGAGGCGGCCCTGGCCGGGGAGGCTGGTCGCCACCAGGCCGTCGTACAGCTCGACCGTCGTGGCGGGGAGCATCGGCTCGGGGAACGGGGCCTCGATCTGGACGACCGCGTTGGGTTCTTCCGGGCCGGCGGAGAAGATGCCTCGGGGGCGGCCGAGCTTGATGCTGGTGCCTGCCTGGATGACGCCGTTGGCCAGGAGGGCGGAGGCGAGGGTGTCGCCTTCTACGCCCTGGTATTCGGTGCCGTCGAAGGTGAAGGTGAGGGGTCGGGTGCGGCGCCGTTCCGGGGGCTCCGCCCCCGCGCCCCCGATCGGCCCTGAAG
>NZ_WVUG01000085.1 GCF_017614965.1 Streptomyces griseorubiginosus
CTCCGGCCCCGCTTCCGGCCACCCCGGTCTCCAACCGGCCGACCATCCAGCTCACCCCCGGCAGCGCGCTCGCTCTCGCTGCTGGCGGCGGCGCCGTGGTCCTCGTCGTCGGTGCGGTCCTGGTCTCGCTGCTGCTCGCGGTCGCCATCACCGGCATGTCCGTGGCCGTGGTCGCGGTCGTCCTCCGCTCACTGCTCAAGGACCTCGACAAGCACCGCTAACGGCCCCCGGGGCGGCTCTCTCGCCAAAGAACCGCCGCCCCGGACGCCTGCACCTCTTCCAGATCCAACGGACCCGAAAGGGAAGCCTCATCATGCCCCAGCACGCCCCGAACACGCCCGTCTGCCGCGACTGCGACGGCTTCCCCGTCGTCGCCATCACCACCGGCGACCGCCACGCCGACGGCACCCGCGTCACCCTCCACATCGCCTGCCCCGCCTGCCAGGGCACCGGCCACACCGCCCGGGCCGCCGTCCTCGCCCGGATCGGGAGGTGACCGGCCATGGCTGACCTCACCCCCACCCCGGACCGTCCGGGCCTGCACGTCAGCAAGCCGTCTCCGAACACCCCCGCCACGGCATCGGCGGTCTGCCACTGCGGCGCCTCCGCCACCGCCAAGGGTGACGCCCAGGTCAAGGCACTGGTCGACGGCTACACCGCCCACCACGGCCCCGCCCACAACCGGAGGTGACCAGGTGACCGACACCGCCACCGCGGCGGGCCTCGATGCGGCCACCCTCACCGACGTGCTGAGGGTGGCCAACCGGGCCGACTTCGACCGCTGGCAAGAACAGATCAAACGCACCGGCGGATGCTCCGACCCGATCCGCCTCATGGGCGGCACGAAGACGATCGACCCAACGACGAAGACCGTGCTGCACGCGTACTCCACGGACACCGAACCAGGCGGCATGCTCCGCATCGCCTGCGGCAACCGGCGGGCCTCGCGCTGCCCGGCCTGCGCCTGGACCTACGCCGGAGACACCTACCACCTCATCCGGGCTGGTCTCGTCGGCGATCCCGCCAAAGGCACCCCGCACACGATCCGGGATCACCCGCGGGTCTTCGCTACGCTCACCGCGCCCTCGTTCGGCCCGGTCCACAACCGGCCCGGCACCCGGCCCTGCCGCTGCGGCACCCGGCACGGCGAGGACGCGCCCGAACTCGGCACCCCACTCGATCCTGACACGTACGATTACACGGGCGCGGTGCTGTGGAACAACCACGCCTCCGACCTGTGGCGCTACTTCACGATCTACCTGCGCCGCGAGATCGCCCGCCGGGCCGGACTCACCCAGAAGGCCGCCCACGAACAGTCGCGGGTCTCCTTCGGCAAGGTCGCCGAATACCAAAAGCGCGGGGCCGTGCACTTCCACGCCGTGATCCGCTTCGACGGCGCAGGAGGCCCCGACGATCCGCCCCCGGCCTGGGCCACGCTCGATCTCCTCACCGACGCCATCCGCGCCGCCGCCAAGCGCGTCGCGGTCGACGTTCCGGCCGTTGGAGACCAGCCCGCTCGCACGCTGGGCTGGGGCGAACAGCTCAAGGTCGACCCCATCACCGCCTTCGGAGACGGCGAGGAGATCAGCGAACAGGCGGTCGCCTCCTACGTCGCCAAGTACGCCACCAAGGCAGCCGAGACCACCGGCACCGTGGATCGCCGGATCGGCAACAAGGAAGCCCTGGTCCTGCTCGACGTGCCCGACCACCCCGCCCGGCTCATCGCCGCCTGCCTCGACCTGCACGCGCTCTACCCCGACCGCAAGCTCCGGGACTGGGCTCACATGCTCGGCTTCCGCGGCCACTTCTCCACCAAGTCACGCCGCTACTCCACCACCTTGGGCGCCTTACGCCAGGTCCGCGCCGACTACCGCGCCGCCCAGCAGCGCCAAGCGCTCGGCCTGCCCGACCCCGACGACAACCCGGAGGCAACCACGCTCACCGTCGCCCACTGGACCTACGCCGGACACGGCCACACCCCCGGCGAATCCTGGCTCGCCGCCAACATCCGCCGCGACATCCAGCACAACCGCGAGATCGCCCGCGAGGAACTACCCACCCTGCTCGCCCTGGAAGGAGCCGCTACGTGACTACCGCTGTCCCCGAGTTGCTGACCGTGCCGGACGTCATGGCGCGGCTCAAGGTTGGCCGGACCAAGGTCTACGACCTGATCCGTACGAACCGCCTGGTCTCCCTGAAGGTCGACGGTTGCCGTCGTATCCCCGCTGAGGCCGTGCGGGACTTCATCCGCCGTGGGACGGGGGAGGCTGCCTGATGGCCAAGCGTCGTCCCAATGGCGGGGGAACGATCACGAAGCGCAGCGATGGCCGCTATCAGGGCGCTGCCTACGTCACCGACACTGACGGCAACCGGGTGCGGAAGTTCGTCTACGGGGCCACCTACGACGAGACCAACGAGAAGCTGGGCAAGCTTCAGGATCAGGAGCGTAACGGGGTGCCCGTGCCGGCACGTTCCTGGACGCTCGGCGAGTGGCTGGCTTACTGGCTTGAGCACATCGTCAAGCCGGAGCGCGAGCACAACACGTACGTCAAGTACGAGTCGAAAGTGCGGCTTTACCTGCTGCCACACCTCGGAAAGAAGTCGCTGGTCAAGCTGACTCCCGCCCAGATCCGAACGTTCATGGCTGCGCTGAAGCGCGAAGAGGTCGGCGCGTCCGCCCGCTTCGAGGTGCTCCGCGTCCTCCGCAACGCCCTGAACCGTGCGATCCGTGAGGAGCTGCTGACCCGCAACGTCGCCCTCCTGGTCGACATGCCCAAGGTCAGCAAGGACAAGGGCAAGGCGTGGAACGCGCGTGAGGCGATTACGTTCCTTCGGGCTGCTCGCGCTCACCGCCTCTACGCGGCCTGCGTCCTCGTCCTCGTGCTGGGTCTGCGTCGCAGTGAGCTTCTGGGCCTGCGCTGGCAAGACATCGACTTCGAAGCTCGGCAGTTCACCCCGGTCAAGCAGGTGCAGCGGGTCAAGGGCGTCGGTCTGGTCCTCAAAGACCTCAAGACTGAGTCGTCACAGGCGGTGCTCCCTCTGCCAGAGTTCTGCGCCCGTGCCTTGGAAGAGCGTCGGGAGCTGCAAGAGCTGGAACGGAAGATCGCTGGTGAACACTGGTCGCAGGAGCCGGACCATGACCTGATCTTCTCCTCGGAGCACGGCGGCATGATCGATCCGGTCGGCTTCTCTCGGACCTTCGATCGCGTCGTCAAGCGCGCTGGCGTGCGCCGCATCACGGTCCGCCTTGCCCGGCACACCTGCGGGACCCTGCTCGCCTTCCTGAAGGTGCACCCCAAGGTCGCTCAGGCGATCCTCCGGCACAGCCAGATCAGCATGACCATGGACGTCTACACGCACGTGGTTGGCGACAGCGAGCGGGAAGCCGTCTCGATGCTGGCCGAACTCCTGGAAGACCCGCTCATCGGCTGACCGCCGCCGTTGATGTCAAGCGTTGATGTCAAAGACCCCCAACCATGATCGGTTGGGGGTCTTTTGGCTGGTGGGGCTAACAGGATTTGAACCTGTGGCCTCATCCTTATCAGGGATGCGCTCTAACCAACTGAGCTATAGCCCCGCCGCGCTCTGCGGTGTGTGTCCCGCGCGCTGACTCCTGAAGATTAGCGCACGACGTGGGCAGTCCCAAAATCGATAGTCCCGCTCCGCGGAGCGGGACCCTCACTCGTCCTCGGCGAGCGTCAGCTCGACGCCTCCGACGAAGCCGGCGGACAGGTTGTAGATGAACGCGCCGAGGGTCGCGAGCGCCGTCGCGAGGACGACGTCGATCACCGCGATGATGGACGTGAACATCAGGACGTGCGGCAGCGACAGGAAGGACTGCAGGTCGAAGCCGTTGGACTCGTTGGAGCCTGTCGCCTCCGAGATGGTGCCGCCGACCGTCGAGAACACGCCCATCGCGTCCATGACCATCCACAGCACGGCGGACGCCACGATCGTGCAGATGCCGAGCGCGATGGAGAGCAGGAAGCTCACCTTCATCACCGACCACGGATCGGCCTTCGCCACGCGCAGACGTGCCTTGCGGATGCGGGGCGTGGTGCGCGCGCCGGTGCGAGGACGGCGTACGGCGCCGGTGGCCGGCTGCGTCTGGCTCGGGTAGGCCTGCGGCGGGTGGTAGGGCCCGGCGGGCTGCTGCGGCTGCCGCTCGCCGGGGAGCGGAGAGGCCGACTGCTGCGGCGGAGCCGGCTGAGCCGGCGGCTGGTGCTTGGCCTGGCCCGCTCCGGGCGGCTGCTGAGCCTGCGCGCCCCGGGTGTCCGTCACAGTTCCCCCCTGTGATCCATGCGCGTCGGCGGAGGGCGGACTGGTCGGTTCCGCCTCCACCTTGCGCAGTTGAGTCGTGTGCGGATCGGACGCACGCGCGGCGGAGCCACGGCCGCCGCCGTCCGTTTCCGTACCCGTGGGGGTACCGGCCGATCCGGCGCCCGTGGCTCCGCTCACGATGACTCTCTCCTCGTGCTACTCGGCCGAGGGCGCCTCACCCTCGTCCGTGCCGGTGGTCACGGCACCCTCCGCGGTCTCGTCCACGGCCACGTCGCCGTCGACTTCCTCCGCCTCGCGTCCCGCCTCGGCGTTACGAGCGATACCGACGACGGCATCGCGCTTGCCCAGGTTGATCAGTTGGACGCCCATGGTGTCACGGCCCGTCTCCCTGATCTCGTTGACTCGCGTACGAATCACGCCGCCCGACAGTGTGATGGCGAGGATCTCGTCGGTCTCCTCGACCACCAGCGCGCCGACGAGTGAGCCGCGGTCCTCGACGATCTTGGCGGCCTTGATACCCAGGCCGCCGCGACCCTGGACGCGGTACTCGTCGACGGCGGTCCGCTTCGCGTACCCACCGTCTGTGGCAGTGAACACGAACGTACCGGGTCGAACAACATTCATCGAGAGCAGCTGGTCTCCCTCACGGAAACTCATGCCCTTGACACCCGAGGTGGCGCGCCCCATGGGCCGGAGTGCCTCATCGGTGGCGGTGAACCTGATCGACTGTGCCTTCTTGCTGATCAGAAGCAGATCGTCCTCGGCCGAGACGAGTTCGGCACCGATCAGTTCGTCGTCGGAACCGTCCTCCGTCTCGCGGAGGTTGATGGCGATGACACCGCCGGAACGGGGCGAATCGTAATCCTTCAGAGGCGTCTTCTTGACCAGACCGCCCTTGGTGGCCAGCACCAGGTAGGGCGCCGCCTCGTAGTCGCGGATGGCGAGGATCTCGGCGATCGCCTCGTCCGGCTGGAAGGCGAGCAGGTTCGCCACGTGCTGGCCGCGCGCGTCACGGCCGGCGTCGGGAAGCTCGTACGCCTTCGCCCGGTAGACCCGGCCCTTGTTGGTGAAGAACAGCAGCCAGTGGTGCGTGGTGGAGACGAAGAAGTGGTCGACGATGTCGTCTTCCTTCAGCTTCGTGCCGCGCACGCCCTTGCCGCCGCGCTTCTGGGCGCGGTAGTCGTCCGTCTTGGTGCGCTTGACATAGCCGCCGCGCGAGACGGTGACGACGATGTCCTCCTCGGCGATGAGGTCCTCGATGGACATGTCGCCGTCGTAGGGCACCAGCATGGTCTTGCGGTCGTCGCCGTACTTCTCGACGATCGCGGCGAGTTCCTCGCTGACGATGCCGCGCTGGCGGACCGGGGAGGCCAGGATCTCGTTGTACTCGTTGATCTTCGCCTGGAGTTCGTCGTGCTCCTGGACGATCTTCTGCCGCTCCAGGGCGGCGAGTCGGCGCAGCTGCATCTCGAGGATGGCGTTGGCCTGGATCTCGTCGATCTCCAGGAGGTCCATCAGGCCCGTGCGCGCGATCTCGACGGTCTCACTGCGCCGGATCAGCGCGATGACCTCGTCGATGGCGTCCAGGGCCTTCAGCAGGCCGCGCAGGATGTGCGCCCGCTCCTCGGCCTTGCGCAGCCGGAAGCGCGTACGGCGGACGATGACCTCGATCTGGTGCGCCACCCAGTGCCGGATGAACGCGTCCAGGGACAGGGTGCGCGGCACGCCGTCGACCAGCGCCAGCATGTTGGCGCCGAAGTTGGTCTGCAGGTCCGTGTGCTTGTAGAGGTTGTTCAGGACGACCTTGGCGACCGCGTCCCGCTTCAGCACGATGACCAGGCGCTGGCCGGTGCGCGAGGACGTCTCGTCACGGACGTCCGCGATGCCGCCGATCTTGCCGTCCTTGACCAGGTCGGCGATCTTCTGCGCGAGGTTGTCGGGGTTGACCTGGTAGGGCAGCTCCGTGACCACCAGGCACTGGCGGTTCTGGATCTCCTCGACCTCGACGACCGCGCGCATGGTGATCGAGCCGCGGCCCGTGCGGTAGGCCTCCTCGATGCCCTTGCGGCCCACCACCAGGGCGCCGGTGGGGAAGTCGGGGCCCTTGATGCGCTCGATCAGGGCGTCCAGGAGCTCCTCGTGCGAGGCCTCGGGGTTCTCCAGGTACCACTGGGCGCCGGCGGCGACCTCGCGCAGGTTGTGCGGCGGGATGTTGGTGGCCATGCCGACCGCGATACCGGCCGAGCCGTTGATCAGCAGGTTCGGGAAGCGGGCGGGCAGGACGGTCGGCTCCTGGGAGCGGCCGTCGTAGTTGTCCATGAAGTCGACGGTTTCCTCGTCGATGTCACGGACCATCTCCATCGACAGCGGCGCCATCTTGCACTCGGTGTAGCGCATGGCCGCCGCCGGGTCGTTGCCCGGAGAGCCGAAGTTGCCGTTGGAGTCCACCAGCGGCATCCGCATCGACCACGGCTGCGCGAGACGGACCAGCGCGTCGTAGATCGAGGAGTCGCCGTGCGGGTGGTAGCTGCCCATGACGTCGCCGACGACACGGGCGCACTTGTAGAAGCCGCGCTCGGGGCGGTAGCCGCCGTCGTACATGGCGTACAGGACGCGCCGGTGGACGGGCTTGAGACCGTCCCGGACGTCGGGCAGCGCGCGGGACACGATGACGGACATCGCGTAGTCCAGGTACGAACGCTGCATCTCCGTCTCGAGCCCGACGGGCTCGATGCGCATCACGAGGTCGCCGCCCTCTTCAGGGGTGACAGGAGTGTTCTCGTCGGCCATTGCTGGTGAAGATCCTTCCTGGTGCGGTCAGCTGAGACCGACTCAGATGTCGAGGAAGCGGACGTCCTTGGCGTTGCGCTGGATGAACTGGCGCCGGGCCTCGACGTCCTCGCCCATCAGCACCGAGAACAGGTCGTCGGCCTGGGCGGCGTCGTCGAGGGTGACCTGGCCGAGCACGCGGTGCTCCTGGTCCATCGTCGTCACACGCAGCTCCTCGGCGTTCATCTCACCGAGGCCCTTGAAACGCTGGATGGTGTCTTCCTTGATGCGCTTGCCGCGCTGCCGGCCGAGCTCCACCAGGGCGTCGCGCTCGCGGTCGGAGTAGGCGTACTCGACCTCGTCCCGGCCCCACTTGAGCTTGTAGAGCGGGGGACGCGACAGGAACACGTGCCCGGCCTCGACCAGCGGCCGCATGAAGCGGAAGAGGAAGGTCAGCAGCAGGGTGCTGATGTGCTGGCCGTCGACATCGGCGTCCGCCATCAGGATGATCTTGTGATAGCGCAGCTTCTCGATGTCGAAGTCCTCGTGAACTCCGGTGCCGAAGGCCGAGATCAGCGCCTGGATCTCCTGGTTCTGCAGGATCTTGTCGATCCTGGCCTTCTCGACGTTGAGGATCTTGCCTCGGATCGGGAGGATCGCCTGGTACTGCGGGTTGCGGCCGGACTTGGCCGAGCCGCCGGCGGAGTCACCCTCGACGATGAAGATCTCGCACTTGGTCGGGTCGTTGGACTGGCAGTCGGAGAGCTTGCCCGGCAGCGACGCCGACTCCAGCAGGCCCTTGCGGCGGGTCAGGTCGCGGGCCTTGCGGGCCGCCACGCGCGCGGTGGCCGCCTGGATGCCCTTGCGGATGATGTCCGCCGCCTCGACCGGGTTGCGGTCCAGCCAGTCGTTGAGGTGCTCGTAGACCGCCCGCTGCACGAAGGTCTTGGCCTCCGTGTTGCCGAGCTTGGTCTTCGTCTGGCCCTCGAACTGCGGCTCGCTCAGCTTCACCGAGATGATCGCGGTCAGACCCTCGCGGATGTCGTCACCCGTGAGGTTGTCGTCCTTCTCGCGCAGCAGCTTCTTGTCGCGCGCGTACTTGTTGATGAGTGAGGTCAGGGCCGCGCGGAAGCCCTCCTCGTGGGTGCCGCCCTCGTGCGTGTGGATGATGTTGGCGAAGGAGTACACGCCCTCGCTGTAACCGCTGTTCCACTGCATCGCGACCTCGAGGGACAGGCTCTTGTCCTTGTCCTCGGCCTCGAGGTCGATGACGGTGTTGTGCACCACGTCTCCCTTGCGGGAGTTGAGGTACTTCACGAAGTCGACGATGCCGCCCTCGTAGTGGTACGTGACGGTCTTGACCTCGGCCTTCTCGTCCGCACCGGCCTCGTCGGCACCGGAGGTCGCCTTCGCCGACTCGCGCTCGTCAGTGAGTTTGATGGTCAAACCCTTGTTGAGGAACGCCATCTCCTGGAAGCGCCGCGAGAGCGTCTCGAAGGAGTACTCGGTGGTCTCGAAGATGTCCGGGTCGGCCCAGAAGGTGACCGAGGTGCCGGTCTCCTCGGTGGCCTCGTGCTTGGCCAGCGGCGCCGTCGGGACGCCCAACTTGTAGTCCTGCGTCCAGCGGTGGCCGTCGGTCCTCACCTCGACGGCGACCTTCGACGACAGCGCGTTCACGACGGAGACACCCACGCCGTGCAGACCGCCGGAGACCGCGTAGCCGCCGCCGCCGAACTTGCCGCCCGCGTGCAGCACGGTCAGCACGACCTCGAGGGCCGGCTTGCCCTCGGAGGCGACGATGCCCACCGGGATGCCACGCCCGTTGTCGACGACGCGCACGCCGCCGTCCGGGAGGATCGTGACGTCGATGGTGTCCGCGTAGCCGGCCAGTGCCTCGTCGACCGAGTTGTCGACGACCTCGTACACGAGGTGGTGCAGCCCCCGCTCACCGGTCGAGCCGATGTACATACCGGGGCGCTTGCGGACCGCGTCCAGCCCCTCGAGGACGGTGATGGCGCTGGCGTCGTACGAGGCGGTGGCCTCGCCGTTCGACGAGGTCACCGCGCCGTTCTCGCCGGCGTCGGTGGACGGGATGTTCTCGTTGGGGTTGCCGGAATCGGCCACGAAGCGCCCTTTCTGGCACAGCACGAGCCGGGCTCGTCGGCGGGTTGCCGGAGCGGCTGCGGCATGTTGCGTTGGTAAGCCTTGATCAGCGTTGCTCAGCTTTTCCCGGACGGTCCCCACGAATGGGGCGGGATTAGCTTCCAGTCTACCGGTAGCGCCGACAGTGATGGGGGTTTGCCGGTACCTGAGTCCTCATGTGGCGCCCTCAACCGGTCTCGTCCGACTCCCCATATGCGGAGCGGGGCTCCAAGAGGCTCACGCAGGCACTCAGCGCTTTCGGCTGTCAACCCCTGGCTACTTGGGAGTCAGGTCGCGATTCGCAGCCGCGTGCGGTGGTACGCCAAGGCGCCCCGCGGCGGTACGACGGCACCGCCGCGGAGGCCCGGATGTGAGGTCTGTCACCCGTAGGTGTCGCCGGGTCCGGTGCTGCCCGGGGCGCGCAGGGGGCCGTAGCGACGGGCGGGGCCACTGGGGCCGTTCACCTTGATCACCCTCACCGCGCCGTGCCCCAGGTCCTCGTTGAGCCGGGCGACCAGGGTGGGGGCCAGCAGGCGCAGGTTCGTCGCCCAGGCCGTGGAGTCGCAGCGCACGAAGAGCACCCGCTCGTCCTCGTCGTACTTCTCCGGCACGCAGTGCTTGGCCACGTCCTCGCCGACGATCTGCGGCCAGCGGCCCATCACCCCGCCCACCGCGGCTGGCGTCTCCCAACCCCGCTCGGTGATCAGCCGGTTGATCGCGGCGCCCAGCGCCATGGGGTCGCGTCCGTCGGCGCGCGCTCCGGAGCGCAGCCCCCCGCGTCGCGCCTGCTTCTTCTGCTGCGCCGCGTCCCCCCGCGCGCGTGCAGCTTCCTTCGCCGCCCTGAGCGCCACGCGCGCGAGATCGACGCCACTGGGCTCGGCGGGCTTGTCAGCCGCGGGTTCCCGATCCGTCATACGCGCTCCACCGTCCCGTCCGCCACGGAGAACCGGGTACCCGCCAGCACGTGCGGTACGTCGTCGTCGACCGCGGCCGTCACCAGCACCTGCTCACCGGGCGCCACCAGCTCGGCCAGCCGTTCCCGGCGGCGGGTGTCCAACTCGGCGAAGACGTCGTCGAGGACCAGCACCGGTTCGTTGCCCTCGGCGCGCAACAGGTCGTAGGAGGCCAGGCGCAACGCCAGCGCGTACGACCAGGACTCGCCGTGCGAGGCGTACCCCTTGGCGGGCAACTGGCCCAGTTTGAGCAGCAGATCGTCCCTGTGCGGTCCCACAAGGGTGACGCCCCGTTCGATCTCCTGCTTGCGCGCCTCGGCGAGCGCCGCCGTCAACTGCTCGTACAGATCCTCACGCGTGTGTGCCTCACCGGGCGCCGACGGCTTGTAGTCGAGGGCGATCGGGCCGCCGCCGGGGGCCAGTTGCTCGTAGGCCTTGTCGGCGAGCGGCTGGAGCGCGGCGATCAGGTCGAGGCGCTGGGCGAGCAACTCGGCGCCCACGCGGGCGAGATGCTGGTCCCAGACGTCCAGCGTGGACAGGTCCATGGAGCGGCCGCCGTGCCGCCGGGCGAGGGCTGCCGACTTCAGCAGGGTGTTGCGCTGCTTGAGCACCCGCTCGTAGTCGGAGCGGACGCCGGCCATGCGCGGGGAGCGGGCGGTGATCAGCTCGTCGAGGAAACGACGCCGCTCCCCGGGGTCGCCCTTGACCAGGGCGAGATCCTCGGGCGCGAACAGCACGGTCCGTACGATGCCGAGCACGTCACGGGGTCTGACCTGCGAGGACCTGTTGATCCGGGCCCGGTTGGACTTGCCGGGGTTCAGCTCCAGCTCGACCAGCTGCTGCCGCTCGCCCTGCCTGATCTGCGCCCGGATCACCGCGCGGTCGGCCCCCATGCGCACCAGGGGGGCGTCGGAGGCGACCCGGTGGCTGCCGAGGGTGGCGAGGTAGCCGACCGCCTCGACGAGGTTGGTCTTGCCCTGGCCGTTGGGGCCGACGAAGGCGGTGACGCCCGGGTCGAGCGGGACTTCGACCCGGGCGTACGAGCGGAAGTCGGCCAGCGACAGATGCGTGACGTGCATGGTCGGTCGCCGACCTCCCCCAGGTTGTGGACTGCTCGCGCAGCCCTGTGGATTACTTCGTCTCGACCGCGTGGCCGCCGAACTGGTTCCGCAGCGCCGCGATCATCTTCATCTGCGGAGAGTCCTCCTGGCGCGACGCGAACCGCGCGAAGAGGGAGGCCGTGATCGCCGGGAGCGGCACGGCGTTGTCGATGGCGGCTTCCACAGTCCAGCGTCCCTCGCCGGAGTCCTGTGCAAAACCCTTCAGCCTGTCCAGGTGCTCGTCCGCGTCGAGGGCGTTGACCGCCAGGTCCAGCAGCCAGGAACGGATGACGGTGCCCTCCTGCCAGGAGCGGA
Organism: Streptomyces griseorubiginosus; assembly: GCF_017614965.1. Classification (GTDB taxonomy): domain Bacteria; phylum Actinomycetota; class Actinomycetes; order Streptomycetales; family Streptomycetaceae; genus Streptomyces; species Streptomyces griseorubiginosus_B. Next base: position 11,561 of record NZ_WVUG01000085.1, read on the forward strand.
AGACCTCGCGCACGTCCGTGACGGAGTCGACCTTCTCCAGCAGCTCCCAGCCCTCGGCGTAGGCCTGCATCATCGCGTACTCGATGCCGTTGTGGACCATCTTCGCGAAGTGGCCCGCGCCGACCTTGCCGGCGTGCACCGCGCCGAACGTCCCTTCGGGCTTGAGGGCGTCGAAGACCGGCTGCACCTTGGCGACGTTCTCCGCGTCGCCGCCGTACATCAGCGCGTAGCCGTTCTCCAGGCCCCAGACGCCGCCGGAGACCCCGCAGTCGACGAAGCCTATGCCCTTGGCCGCGAGCTCCTCGGCGTGCTTCTCGTCGTCCGTCCAGCGGGAATTGCCGCCGTCCACGACGACGTCGCCCGGCTGGAGGAGCTCGGCAAGCTCGTCGACCGTCGACTGGGTGGGGGCACCGGCCGGGACCATCACCCAGACCACGCGCGGGGCCGCGAGGCTCTCCACAAGCTCTTTCAGGCTGTGGACATCCGCGAGGTCCGGGTTGCGGTCGTATCCGACGACGGTGTGGCCCGCGCGGCGGATCCGCTCGCGCATGTTGCCGCCCATCTTGCCGAGGCCGACGAGACCGAGCTCCATCAGTGTTGATCCTTAGGTTGCTGTGTGGCGTGTGAGGCACCTGTTCGTACCCACGTCCGAGCCTAAACCCGGACGCTCACGCACAGCTGTGGGCATACACGCTCAGATGTACGCCCCGACCTGCGGGTTTCCCCCAGGCCGCGAGGTCTTTCTCCACGGCCTGTGGACAACCCGCCCCGCGTCAGCCGCTCAGCCGGACCGGCATACTGCGATCTTGTGGGGGACAACCCCCACACCCCCAGCAATCGTCCAGGCGGCCTTGGCTCATTCGCTCAGCCGCTCAGCCGGACCGGCATGATCAGGTACTTGTAGGCCTCGTCCGCCTCCGCGTCCAGGGCCGGCTTGCCGCTCAGCAGGGCCGGCTTCGTGGACGTGGTGAAGGAGAGCTGGGCGACGGGGGAGTCGATCGCGCTCAGGCCGTCCAGCAGGAAGGTCGGGTTGAAGGCGATCGAGATGTCATCGCCCTCCAGCTGCGCGTCGACCCTCTCCACAGCCTGTGCGTCGTCGCTGGAGCCGGCCTCCAGGATGAGCACGCCCTGCTCGAAGCTGAGCCGCACCGGGGTGTTGCGCTCGGCGACCAGGGCCACGCGCTTGACGGCCTCAACGAACGGGGCGGTCTCGATCACGGCGATCGAGTTGAACTCCGTCGGGAACAGCGTGCGGTACTTCGGGAGGTCGCCCTCGAGGAGGCGGGTGGTGGTGCGCCGCCCGGCGCCCTCGAAACCGATCAGGCCCTCGCCCGCGCCCGAGCCGGACAGCGCCAGGGTCACGCTGTCACCGCTGGTCAGCGCCTTGGCCGTGTCCAGGAGCGTCTTGGCGGGCACCAGGGCGACCGCGGAGGCCTCCGGGTTCTCCGGCTTCCACAGGAACTCGCGGACCGCGAAGCGGTAGCGGTCGGTGGAGGCCAGCGTCACCGTGTCGCCCTCGATCTCGATGCGCACACCGGTGAGGACGGGCAGCGTGTCGTCACGACCGGCGGCGATGGCCACCTGGGCGGCCGCGGAGGCGAAGACCTCGCCCGGCACCGTGCCCGTCGCGTTCGGCATCTGCGGCAGGGACGGGTACTCCTCCACAGGCAGGGTGTGGAGTGTGAACCGCGAGGAGCCGCACACCACCGTCGCCCGTACACCGTCTGTGGAAATCTCCACCGGGCGGTTGGGGAGCGCGCGGCAGATGTCGGCGAGCAGCCGGCCGGAGACGAGGACCGTGCCCTCCTCCTCGACCTCCGCCTCCACCGACACCCGCGCCGAGACCTCGTAGTCGAAGCTGGACAGGCTCAGGGCCCCGTCGTCGGCCTTCAGCAGGAGGCCGGCGAGGACAGGCGCCGGCGGACGGGCCGGGAGGCTGCGCGCCGCCCAGGCCACTGCCTCCGCGAGTACGTCGCGTTCCACCCGGATCTTCACTGTTGCCGCCTCCTGCTGTTGCCGGCGCTTCTACGGCCTGCCTGGCTTCGTCGTCTGTCTCGGTGTCGTCGGCCCCTGTGGCGGGAAGGACACCGGGGAACAGTCTGACGCACGGCACTGACAGTAGGTGCCCGTCGGGGTCAAGTCGTGACGAGGGGCAGCCGGGAGCCGGACGGCGAGTTGTGCACAGGGCCCTCTTCGAAACGAACTTCTCGCTCTCTCTAGTCGGGAGTAGTAGTAGGGGCTGTGGATACCGTGGATAACCCCGTTTTCCCAGCTCAGAGGCGAGATTTTGTCCACTGGCCCTGTGGGCGGAGGCGGTGGACAACTCCGGGGTTCTGTGGAGAACAGAAAGTTCTGCACACCCCGTGCACAGCCTGAGGCGACTTCTCCCCAGTGCCGTCCCCAGCTTTACCCATGTTTCCCACAGCCCAACCCGGCACCTTCGTGTGACGCCTTTCACTCGACGCGGTGATCAGCCGCGTCGCGTTGCCGAACAGTGGACAGGCATGTGGAGAAGTGGCGATTCGCTGGGGACAACAAGGCCCGTCCTGTGGGTTGCCGGTGGACAACTCGATGCACAGCCTGTGGATCTTCCCGCTGTCCACAGTCTGTGGAGATCCTCCGTCCACGAATCCACAGCCACCTGAACTGCGGTGATCGTCTTTCAACAGCCTGCCTGTGGACCGTGATCTGGACAACTTCGCAGTCCCCAGGATGTGGACGGCAAAAAGTCACCGGATCTGTGGAGAGAGGCCGTAACCCGGCAGGTAATCGAACAGCGGGTGTCCGCAGGACGACGAAGGGCGCCCCCGGGATCGGTCCCGGGAGCGCCCCTCGACGGCGTGAGTGCGGCCGGCTCAGCCGTTCTTGATGCGGTTCGTCAGCTCCGTCACCTGGTTGTAGATGGAGCGTCGCTCGGCCATCAGATTGCGGATCTTGCGGTCCGCGTGCATGACGGTCGTGTGGTCGCGGTTGCCGAACTGCGCGCCGATCTTCGGCAGCGAGAGGTCGGTCAGCTCACGGCACAGATACATGGCGATCTGCCGGGCGGTGACCAGGGCCCGCCCGCGCGAGGTGCCGCACAGGTCCTCCACCGTCAGCCCGAAGTACTGCGCGGTCTCCGCCATGATGGCGCCGGCCGTGATCTCGGGAGCGGAGTCCTCGCCGCCGGGGATCAGGTCCTTGAGGACGATCTCGGTCAGACCCAGGTCCACCGGCTGCCGGTTGAGCGAGGCGAACGCCGTCACCCGGATCAGCGCGCCCTCCAGCTCGCGGATGTTGCGCGAGATGCGGGAGGCGATGAACTCCAGTACCTCCGGCGGGGCGTTGAGCTGCTCCTGCACCGCCTTCTTGCGCAGGATCGCGATGCGCGTCTCCAGCTCGGGCGGCTGGACGTCGGTGATCAGGCCCCACTCGAAACGGTTCCGCAGCCGGTCCTCCAGCGTGACCAGCTGCTTGGGCGGCCGGTCGCTGGAGAGCACGATCTGCTTGTTGGCGTTGTGGAGCGTGTTGAAGGTGTGGAAGAACTCCTCCTGCGTCGACTCCTTGTCCGCGAGGAACTGGATGTCGTCGACGAGCAGGATGTCCATCTCGCGGTAGCGCTTGCGGAAGCTGTCGCCCTTGCCGTCGCGGATGGAGTTGATGAACTCGTTGGTGAACTCCTCCGAGCTCACATATCGCACGCGCGTGCCCGGGTAGAGGCTGCGCGCGTAGTGCCCGATGGCGTGCAGCAGGTGGGTCTTGCCGAGGCCCGACTCCCCGTAGATGAACAGGGGGTTGTAGGCCTTCGCCGGTGCCTCGGCGACGGCGACCGCGGCCGCGTGCGCGAAGCGGTTGGAGGCGCCGATGACGAACGTGTCGAAGAGGTACTTCGGGTTCAGGCGCGCGGTGGGCTCACCGGGACCGGTGGCCGGCGCGGGCTTCGCGGCCAGGGGGCCGGGGGCGCCGGTGGTGGGCAGGTTGGGGCCGACGGGGCCGCCGCGGTGGACGTGCCCCGAGCCGGACGGCTGCTCGGGCAGTTCCCGGCGGGGGGCGCGGTCGTACTCGCTCCGGCCCTCGCGGTCGAAGTCCGGGCGGGGCTGGTCGTAGTCGGAGCGCTGGCCGTCGTAGGGCGGCCTTTCCATCGACTGCGGACGGTAGTCCTGGGACGACGGGGCGTACGAGTCCTGCGGGGAGCCGTAGGAGTCCTGCGACGGGGAGGCGTAGGGGTCGCGCTCCGGAAAACCGAGGCGCTGCTGCTGCCAGCTGTACTCGTCCTGGGAGGGGCGCGGCCAGGCCCCGGGCTCGGGGCGCTGGTACTCGGAGGGGTAGGCCGGGCGCGGGCTGGGGAGCTGGTCCGCACGCGGGGGCGGCAGCTGGTCGCCCGGGCCGCCGGGCAGCTCGGTGCGGGTCTGGTGGCGATCGTCGGCGCGGTGGCGGCCGTATCCCTCGTACTGGTTGTCGTAGGAGCCGTCGTACTGGCCCGAGGGCAGTTCCGGTTCCTCGTAGCGCGGCTGGGAGCGGACCGGGGGCGCCGGCGGGGCCGGGGGTTCGCCGGCGGAGTCGTCGACGGTGATCGCGATGCGGATCGGGCGGCCGCACTCGCGGCTCAGCGTCTCGCTGACGATCGGCGCGAGGCGCCCCTCGAGCACGCCCTTCGCGAACTCGTTCGGTACGGCGAGCAGGGCGGTGTCCGCGACGAGCGCGAGCGGCTGGCAGCGCCGGATCCAGTGCTCGTCCTTCGTCTCCACACCCTGCCCGCGCCCCTCGCCGAGAAGCTGCTCCAGTACTCGTGGCCACACTGCGGCAAGATCGGCAGGTACGTCAGCCACAGGGCACGCTCTCTCACGAGTCCCACGAACGTGTGGTTGTGGGACGGGTCGGGATTCAAATGGGATGGAGCCAAGAACAAGGGGTCAAGGGAACGAATCGGAGTTCAGCCACGGTAGTCAGGGCGACGGGTGCGGTTCAAGTTGTTGTCCCCAGGCTGTGGATAGTGTCTCTCCGTCACTCCTGGTTTGACCGGATGGCGTAGCCGCGCGTACCGTAACCAGGTCGAGTTGTCGATGGCTGCTGCCGCCTGCCTCCGAAGGGCACAGATCGCTGAAGGTGATCGGGAAGCGGTGCACTCGGGCGTAACTGCGAGCTACTCGTGGGCGCACGGTGACAGCCAGGACGGCACCCGCAACCACCGATTTGATTTCTGGAGCCCCCGAGTGAGCAAGCGCACCTTCCAGCCGAACAACCGTCGTCGCGCGAAGACCCACGGCTTCCGGCTGCGTATGCGCACCCGTGCCGGCCGCGCGATTCTCGCGTCCCGCCGTAGCAAGGGTCGCGCCCGTCTGTCCGCCTGATCCCGGTCAGGTCATGCCGTCGTGCTGCCCACCGAGAACCGGCTGAGGCGGCGCGAGGACTTCGCGACCGCGGTACGACGAGGGCGCCGGGCCGGCCGCCCGTCCCTCGTCGTCCATCTTCGTAGCGGTGCCACGGACCCGCACGCGCCTGGGGAGAGCGCTCCCCCGACGCGTGCGGGTTTCGTCGTGAGCAAGGCCGTGGGCGGAGCGGTCGTCCGCAACAAGGTGAAGCGCAGGCTGCGTCATCTGATGCGCGATCGAGTCGCCCTGTTTCCCCCCGGTAGCCTGGTAGTCGTACGAGCGCTGCCCGGTGCGGGCGACGCCGACCATGCACAACTGGCCCGAGACCTGGATGCCGCCCTGGAGCGGCTGCTGGGAGGGGGCGCGCGATGAAGTACCCGCTGCTGGCTCTGATCAAGCTGTACCAGTGGACGATCAGTCCGCTGCTCGGACCGGTGTGCAAGTACTACCCGTCGTGTTCCCACTACGGCTACACGGCCATCGACCGCCACGGCGCCATCAAGGGCACGGCGCTCACGGCCTGGCGCATCCTGCGGTGCAATCCGTGGTCGCTGGGCGGTGTGGACCATGTCCCTGAGCGCAAGCGCCCGCGGTGGCACGAAATGCTGCGTGACGCCTGGCGCGCACGCAGGGGCGGGCCCTCCGCCGCCGAACCGGTCACCGAAGAGAATCCTGTTTCGAGCACCGAAGAGAATCCTCCTTCGAGCCCGGCCGCAGAGACCTCGTCCCATGCCCAAGGAGCATGATTAGTGGACACGATTGCCAGCCTCTTCAGCTTCATCACGACACCCGTCTCATGGGTCATCGTCCAGTTCCACAAGATGTACGGCGCCATCTTCGGCCCCGACACCGGGTGGGCCTGGGGCCTGTCGATCGTGTCCCTGGTGATCCTGATCCGTATCTGCCTGATCCCGCTCTTCGTGAAGCAGATCAAGTCGACGCGGGCCATGCAGACGCTCCAGCCGGAGATGAAGAAGATCCAGGAGCGCTACAAGAACGACAAACAGCGCCAGTCCGAAGAGATGATGAAGCTGTACAAGGAGACGGGCACCAACCCGCTCTCCTCGTGCCTTCCCATCCTGGCGCAGTCTCCGTTCTTCTTCGCCCTGTACCACGTGCTCAACGGCATCGCCTCGGGCAAGACCATCGGCGTCATCAACGACTCGCTGCTGGCCAGCGCTCGTAAGGCGCACATCTTCGGGGCACCGCTCGCCGCGAAGTTCAAGGACGGCGCCGCCACCGTCCACGCTCTGGGCGCCACGGTCACCGACGTGCGGGTCGTCACCGCGCTCATGATCGTCCTGATGTCGGCCTCGCAGTTCTACACGCAGCGCCAGCTGATGACGAAGAACGTCGACACCACGGTGAAGACGCCGTTCATGCAGCAGCAGAAGATGCTGATGTACGTCTTCCCGGTCATGTTCGCCGTCTTCGGCATCAACTTCCCGGTCGGTGTCCTCGTCTACTGGCTGACCACCAACGTGTGGACCATGGGCCAGCAGATGTACGTCATCCACAACAACCCGACCCCGGGTTCCAAGGCCCAGGCGGCCTACCTGGAGCGCCTGAGCAAGCACGTCACGCAGCACGGCAAGGTCCGTCGCCGCAGCGAGAAGACGATCGTCAAGGCGATCGTCGCCAAGGGCCGTGACCGCAACGAGTTCGAGCGCAAGTTCATCAACGGTCTCAACAAGGCGGGCCTCGCGGCCCAGGCCGACGGCACCGTGGTGAAGAGCGACAGCGCCGTGGCGGTCCAGACCGAGGACGGTACGCCCACGACGACCGGCACCGCCGTTCCCAAGCGCCAGCAGCCCAAGCGTCAGAGCAAGGCCCAGCGGCAGTCCGGCGGTGCCAAGCCGGCCGGTGAGACCACCTCGCTGAGCAAGTCCGACGAGCCCGAGGACGCCAAGCCCGCCGCCCCTGCCAAGAAGGCCGCTCCACAGCCCGGCGCCGGCGGCACCCGCAGCAAGGCCCAGTCCGGGCAGCGCAAAGGCCCGCAGCGCCCCAAGTCCCCGTCCAAGAAGTAAGAAGGAGCCCATCCCGTGACGGAAGGCACCACCTCCGCCGCTGCCGAGGGTGCAGACACCCTGACCCGCCTGGAGCAGGAGGGCGAGATCGCGGCGGACTACCTCGAGGGTCTGCTGGACATCGCCGATCTCGACGGCGACATCGACATGGACGTCGAGGCCGACCGCGCCGCTGTCTCGATCATCAGCGACGCGGGGAGCCGAGACCTGCAGAAGCTGGTCGGCCGTGACGGCGAGGTGCTGGAGGCGCTGCAGGAGCTGACGCGCCTGGCCGTCCACCGGGAGACCGGGGACCGCAGCCGGCTGATGCTGGACATCGCGGGCTACCGGGCCAAGAAGCGTGCCGAGCTGTCCGAGCTGGGTGCCAAGGCCGCCGCCGATGTGAAGAACAGCGGCGAGCCGGTGAAGCTGCAGCCGATGACGCCGTTCGAGCGCAAGGTGGTGCATGACGCGGTCAAGGCCGCGGGTCTGCGCAGCGAGTCCGAGGGCGAGGAGCCGCAGCGCTTCGTCGTCGTGCTCCCCGCCTGATCGGTCCCCACGTCCCTCCGGCCCCGTCTGTTGCGCAGACGGGGCCGGTCTTTGTCAGCCTGATAGTTCTGGTGGCCGGCGCCGGGTGCGCCGGTGCGGTACGGAAGGACGGTCCCCGTGACGGAGGCAGCGGAACTCCCCCCTGCGCCCGAGCATGCGCGTGAGGTGTTCGGCGATCGCTTCGCGGACGCGGTGCGCTATGCGGAGCTGCTCGCCGAGGCGGGTGTGCAGCGGGGGCTGATCGGCCCACGGGAAGTGCCCCGCCTGTGGGAGCGGCATCTGCTGAACTGTGCGGTGCTCTCGGAGGTCGTACCCGAGGGCGTCACCGTCTGCGACGTCGGCTCAGGGGCCGGCCTGCCGGGCATTCCCCTGGCGCTTGTGCGGGAAGACCTGAAGATCACGCTGCTGGAGCCCTTGCTGCGGCGGACCACCTTCCTCACCGAGGTCGTGGAGCTGCTGGGCCTGGACCATGTGACCGTCGTCCGCGGCCGCGCCGAGGAGGTCATGGGCAAGCTCACTCCGGTCCATGTGGTGACGGCGCGAGCGGTTGCCCCGTTGGACCGGCTGGCCACCTGGGGAATCCCGCTGCTGCGCCCGTACGGCGAGATGCTGGCGCTCAAGGGGGACACCGCCGAGGAGGAGCTCAAGAGTGCCGCCACGGCGCTCAGCAAGCTCGGTGCCGTGGAGACCTCCATCCTGCATGTGGGTGAGGGAGTGGTGGATCCCTTGTCCACGGTCGTCCGGGTCGAGGTCGGGGAGAGCCCCGGCGGTGTGCGGTTCGCGGCCAAGCGTGCGAAGGCTGCTCGCACCGGTCGTGCGCGTCGACGCCGCTGATCCGTCCTGACGACGAGACGTACTCCACACAAGCTGCCAAACCTACGCGCGCCGGAGTGTCGCGACAGTTCGATCACGGCTGCTGTGCATCGTGTTTCACGTGAAACGTCGCTCACTGCTGCACGGCATCATCAGCCGGGGCCGCGCTGCGGCCGAACCCCGCGACCGAAAGCCCCTTGGTTCACTCGATGAGGGTGTGGAGTTGTCCACAGAGGTGGATTTCTCCACAGAACAACAGGCCTCACTGGTTCACAACCCCGAAGACATGGGAGGCTCTGTTCATTGCGAGCCTGAAGTCGAGGAGAGTGAATCCTTGCGGTCCGACGCCAACATCGCGGGACCGATGACCGATCCGGTCCCCGGTCCCCGTACCGAGTCGATGGGGGAGGATGTTTCACGTGAAACACCGCCCCCGATGGACGACACTCCGATCGGTCGTGCTGCCCAACTGGCGGTGGAGGCGCTGAATCGCGCCGGCGAGGGCCTGCCACGGCCCGAGCAGACCCGCATCATCGTGGTCGCCAACCAGAAGGGCGGCGTGGGGAAGACGACGACTACGGTCAACCTCGCCGCTTCGCTGGCTGTGCACGGAGGCCGTGTCCTCGTGGTCGACCTCGATCCCCAGGGCAACGCGTCCACGGCCCTGGGAATCGACCACCATGCCGAAGTGCCGTCCATCTACGACGTGCTGATCGACAGCAAACCGCTGGCCGAAGTCGTCCAGCCCGTCCCCGATGTCGAAGGACTCTTCTGTGCGCCCGCCACCATCGATCTCGCCGGTGCGGAGATCGAGCTGGTGTCCCTGGTGGCACGGGAGAGCCGACTGCAGCGGGCGATCCAGGCATACGAACATCCGCTGGACTACATCCTCATCGACTGCCCGCCCTCACTCGGTCTGCTGACGGTCAACGCGTTGGTCGCCGGCGCGGAGGTGCTCATCCCGATCCAGTGTGAGTACTACGCGCTGGAGGGTCTCGGGCAACTGCTGCGCAACGTCGACCTGGTGCGGGGGCACCTCAACCCCGCCCTGCATGTCTCGACGATTCTGCTCACCATGTACGACGGCCGGACGCGACTCGCGTCGCAGGTCGCGGAAGAGGTGCGCACCCACTTCGGCGACGAGGTGCTGCGGACGAGCATTCCCCGCTCGGTCCGCATCTCCGAGGCGCCGAGCTACGGACAGACAGTGCTGACCTATGATCCGGGGTCCAGCGGTGCCTTGTCCTATCTTGAGGCGGCACGAGAAATCGCTCTGAAGGGTGTCGGCGTCAGTTACGACCCGACGCAGGCCCATATCGGGGCCCAGAGCAACCCGAGCATGGTGGAGGGGATTCAGTGAGCGAGCGACGGAGGGGTTTGGGCCGTGGTCTCGGCGCACTGATCCCCGCGGCCCCGACGGAGAAGACGCCGGCCCCGGCTGCGGCTTCCGCGTCCCCCGCATCGGTTCCGGTGCTGACGACCGACCGCGGAGTGGCCGCGGCGAAGGTGGCGACGCTGCCGCCTGTTTCACATGAAACCGAGGAGCCGTCGCTGTACGGTGCCGCGGAGACGCCCGCGCCTCCCATGGGGGCCCACTTCGCGGAACTTCCCCTCGACTCCATCAGCCCGAACCCGCGCCAGCCGCGTGACGTCTTCGACGAGGACGCGCTGCAGGAACTCGTCACCTCCATCAAGGAGGTCGGCCTCCTCCAGCCGGTCGTCGTGCGGCAGGTCGGCCCCACGCGCTATGAGCTCATCATGGGTGAGCGGCGCTGGCGGGCCAGCCGTGAGGCCGGTCTCGAGGCGATTCCGGCGATCGTGCGGGCCACGGAGGACGACAAGCTTCTCCTGGACGCCCTCCTGGAGAACCTGCACCGCGCGCAGCTGAACCCGCTGGAAGAGGCCGCGGCCTACGACCAGCTCCTGAAGGACTTCAACTGCACGCACGACCAGCTGGCCGACCGCATCGGTCGCTCCCGCCCTCAGGTCTCCAACACCTTGCGTCTGCTGAAGCTCTCGCCGGCGGTCCAGCGGCGGGTCGCCGCGGGGGTCCTCTCCGCCGGTCACGCGAGGGCTTTGCTGTCCGTCGAGGACTCGGAGGAGCAGGACCGACTCGCCCACCGGATCGTGGCCGAGGGTCTCTCAGTCCGGGCCGTCGAGGAGATCGTGACCCTCATGGGCTCGCGGCCGCAGACGGCTCAGCGTTCCAAGGGGCCGCGGGCCGGTGCCCGGGTCTCCCCGGCGCTCAGCGACTTGGCGACCCGGCTCTCGGACCGGTTCGAGACGCGGGTGAAGGTCGATCTGGGGCAGAAGAAGGGGAAGATCACGGTCGAGTTCGCCTCCATGGAGGACCTCGAGCGGATCCTCGGCACACTCGCCCCGGGCGAGGGTCCGGTCCTGCAGAAGGGCCTTGTGGAGGGTGACTCGGAGGAGTCCGAGGGCTAGGCAGTCCGAGGCAGTCCGAGTCGTCTCGCTCGGCCGGTGGACAAGGCGGGCCGTGTCCGGTGTGTACGGACACGGCCCGCTCTTTGCTTTCAGGCGGTATCGATGGAATGGCTGTGTGGATACGATGCGTTCAGGTATGGCGCATCCACCTGGCAGTACCTCTGAGAGGGGGCAGGGGCCATGCGAACGATGAGCCGCACCGGGCTGGTGGGCGCGGGCCTTGGACTCGGCGCGGTCGGCGGCTTCGTCGGCAGCCTGCTGAGAGAACGGAGCGCTCTGACGGCCGCTCGCGACGCTGCGGGCGAAGGAAGCGAGGAACAGCCTTCATGGGGCGTCGGCTCGTACCGCTCACGCTGGACAACCTTCAGGACCTTCCCAACCGTTGCCGCTCGTGTGTCTTCTGGGAACTGGACCCCGTCAGCGGTGAGGCCGCGATAAAGGCGGGCACGGCCGCGCTGGAGAAAGAGGCATGGATCTCGGCCGTCCTGCTGGACTGGGGATCATGCGGCCGGGTCGTCTACGTCGACGACGTCCCGGTGGGCTTCGTGCTCTACGCACCGCCCGCTTACGTCCCCCGCTCCACGGCGTTTCCCACGAGCCCCATGTCACCGGACGCGGTACAGCTGATCACCGCGTTCATCATGCCGGGCTACCAGGGGCAGGGGCTGGGCCGGGTGATGGTCCAGACGGTTGCCAAGGATCTGCTGCGCCGAGGCTTCAAGGCCATCGAAGCCTTCGGAGACGCTCGGTGGAAGGAGCCCGCGTGTGTGCTGCCGGCCGACCACCTCCTGGCGGTGGGCTTCAAGACCGTGCGGCCGCACCCCACGTACCCGCGTCTGCGGCTGGAGCTGCGGACGACGCTCTCCTGGAAGGAAGACGTGGAGATGGCGCTCGACCGGCTCCTGGGGGCCGTACAGAAGGAGCCTGCGCTCCGTCCTCTCTGACGGACCTGACGGGCCGCGTCAACGCGAAGGGGCCGACCCGTCCAGGTCGGCCCCTTCATGTTTCACGTGAAACGTCACTCGGCGATGAAGTCCTCGAGGTCGCGGACGATCGCGGCCTTCGGCTTGGCGCCGACGATGGTCTTGGCGACCTCGCCGCCCTGGTAGACGTTCAGCGTCGGGATGGACATGACGCCGTACTTGGCGGCCGTACCCGGGTTCTCGTCGATGTTGAGCTTGACGACCTCGATCTTGTCGCCGTACTCCTTGGCGATCGCCTCGAGCGACGGGGCGATCTGGCGGCACGGACCGCACCAGGCGGCCCAGAAGTCCACCAGGACGGGCTTGTCGCTCTTGAGGACGTCCTGCTCGAAGGAGTCGTCGGTCACGTTCTTCAGGTCGGCCACTGCGGGGGCTCCTTTTACTGGTGTGCGGTGGGGCGGAAGGGGGTCAGACGGAGGTCTTCTCGGGCTCGGCCTGCTCCTCGTCCGCCAGGGCCGCGAGGAAACGCTCGGCGTCGAGAGCGGAGGAGCAACCGGTACCGGCGGCGGTGATCGCCTGGCGGTAGGTGTGGTCGACGACGTCACCGGCGGCGAACACACCGGTCACGTTGGTGCGGGTCGAGGGGGCGTCGACCTTGAGGTAGCCCTCCTCGTCCAGGTCGAGCTGGCCCTTGAAGAGTTCGGTGCGCGGGTCATGGCCGATCGCGATGAACAGGCCGGTGACCGCCAGGTCGCTCAGCTCGCCGGTCTTGAGGTTGCGCAGCTTCAGACCCGACAGCTTCTGGTCGCCCTGGATCTCGGCGACCTCGCTGTCCCACACGAACTTGATCTTCGGGTCGGCGAAGGCGCGCTCCTGCATCGCCTTCGAGGCGCGCAGGGTGTCCCGGCGGTGGACGATCGTCACGGACTTGGCGAAGCGGGAGAGGAAGGTGGCCTCCTCCATCGCGGTGTCGCCGCCGCCGATCACGGCGATGTCCTGGTCCTTGAAGAAGAAGCCGTCACAGGTGGCACACCAGGACACACCGCGACCCGACAGCGCGTCCTCGTTCGGCAGGCCGAGCTTGCGGTGCTGCGAGCCGGTGGCGACGATGACGGCCTTCGCCTTGTGCACGGTGCCGGCGGTGTCCGTGACGGTCTTGATCTCACCGGTCAGGTCGACGGAGACGACGTCGTCCGGGACGAGCTCGGCGCCGAAGCGCTCGGCCTGGGCGCGCATGTTGTCCATGAGCTCGGGGCCCATGATGCCGTCCTGGAAGCCGGGGAAGTTCTCCACCTCGGTGGTGTTCATGAGCGCACCACCGGCGGTGACGGCGCCCTCGAAGACCAGCGGCTTCAGCGACGCGCGCGCGGTGTAGAGCGCCGCCGTGTAGCCGGCGGGCCCGGAGCCGATGATGATCACGTTACGGACGTCGCTCACGGCTGGATTCCTCGTCTCTGGTCTGCTTCGTCGGACCGGCGGGAGCGCCTTTCGGAACTCTCACCCCACCCAACGGATCCTAAGGGGCGCGCATTCCCGCTGTGTCCGGGCGCACGGAGCATGGCGCCGGAGCACGTGAAGACGCGACACCGTACGGGATACCACGGGAGACGCAGACGAAGCCTCGGCGCTACGGCCGGGTGTAGGACTGCCTCAGCAGAACCTTGGCCTTCGTCGACGGATGGGACACACACGCCGTGTCGACGAGGTACGCGTTCACCTTGGTGCTGTCCGAGGGATCGGAGAGAACGACGAGCAGGGCGTGGGTGCCCTTGTACTTGCCCTCCTCGGTCGCCAGCGCCACGTCGTTGCGGCCGATGCCGTTCTGGATGCAGGGAGGCACCGACGGCGTCCGGTCGAGCTTGGGCGAGACGATGCCGGAGTCACCCTGCACGCCCACGCTGCTGTGCGGAGCGGAGGAGCCGCGTCCCTGGGTCTGCGCCTTTGCCAGGAGGTCGGTCACCTGCTTCTCCAGCTTGGTGTCTGAGAAGGTGTCCGCCGTCGCGGTCTGCCGGCCGCCGGCTTCCGGGCTGGAGGGCTTGCCGTCGTCGAGAGTGGCGATCAGTACGGATCCGAGTCCCAGCGCGGCGATCGCGAAGACGCCACCGAGAACGGCGATCCTGCGACGTCCCGCCCTCTTGCGGTTCTTACGGCCCGGACCGGTCGTCGAGACCCGTGCCCGCCCGGAGGGACGGCCTGTGGTTGCCGATGTTTCACGTGAAACATGAGCGCTGTCGCCGGTGTCAGGTGCGGTGGAGCCCAGGAGGGCTTCCGCGGCGAGGGCGGCGTCGATGCGACCGGCGACGTCGGCGGGCATCTGCGGTGGTTCGGGAAGCGTGCCGAGCAGTCCCCTGATCTCCTCCAAGGACGCGTAGACGTCCGCGCAGAGCTCGCACGTGTCGAGATGCTGCCGTATGTCGGCGGTGCGGGCCGCGGGAAGGAGTCCCTCGGTGAGGTCGGAGATCTCGGCGACGTCCGGGTGCCCGGCCCTGTCCGTCGTGGATGTCACGCTCGCCCACCTCCGCCCTTCACAGCAGCTGAATCGCTTGGCCCGGTATCACGTGGACCGGCAGTCGGCGGCCCCGCTGCCGGTGGGACGGATGTCCCCTGAGTCCGGTTCCGCCTCTCACCCTGTTCTTTGCCGGTACCGGCGCTTTCCGGCCGGAGATGGGTGAGCAGCGGCAGGAGTCTCGCTCTGCCACGGGCGCAGCGGCTCTTGACGGTTCCTGTCGGGACGTCGAGCATGGCGGCGGCTTCGGCCACGGGGTATCCCTGCATGTCCACGAGGACGAGGGCGGCACGCTGGTCGGGCGGAAGGGTGCCGAGCGCCTCCAGCAGCTGGCGGTGCAGGTCGTTGCGTTCCGCGGGAGCCGACGCTTCCTCGTGCGGCTCCAGCAGTTGCTCCAGCCGTTCGGTGTCTTCGACCGGAGCGGTCTTGCGCGAGGCGGCCTTCCGGGCGCGGTCGAGACAGGCGTTCACCGTGATGCGGTGGAGCCAGGTCGTGACGGCCGACTGTCCGCGGAAGGTGTGGGCGGCCCGGTAGGCGGACACGAGCGCGTCCTGAACGGCGTCGGCGGCTTCCTCACGGTCGCCCAGCGTCCGCAGCGCCACGGCCCAGAGTCGATCCCGATGCCGGCGTACGAGTTCGCCGAAGGCGTCCGGGTCGCCCTCTACATGGCGGGCGAGAAGGTCCTGATCGCTTGCGTCGCCATATGCGTTCCCATCTGCCATCGGACCCCCTCCCGTGTACGACGTGCTCAGCCTGTGAACTTCAGGTCGGTGATGGCCTGCTTGTATCCCGCGTTGCTGTACGAGTCTCCCGGTGCGTACGGCAGAGCCGTGAACCAGACGAGCACGTACTGGCTCTTCACCGGCTTGGTGACCTTCACCCTGGCGGTCGTTCCCGTCGTCGTCACGGACCCCATTTTCGTCATCGACGCCAGCGGAACCGACGAACTCATGGAATTGGTCGCGTACAGCGTGACGGTCGTGTGGTTGCCGCCGAACAGAAGCCCTATCGAGGCGGCGGACACCTCCTGCTTCGAGCCGAAGTCGTAGACGATACCGACGCCGGGCTTGAAGAGGGGGTTCATGGTCGGACCGTCCTTGTAGCTGGCGGTGCGCCAGTACGTGGAACTGTCGTGGTCGTAGGTCTTGTCGACGTCGCCCGGGTGCTGTGCGTCGCCCTTGGCGACGTATTCCTGCGCTCCCTGGATGGCGAGGGTCCTGACCGGCTTCGGCGCCTTGTTGTTCTTGTCGTTGCCGTCCGTCGTCTGGGTCTTGTTGGTGTCGTCGGACTTGTTGCCGCTGTCCATGAGGACTTCCGCGAGCTGCCAACTGCCCAGCCCCAGTGCGGCGATGAGGAGCGCCGACACGGCCCACTTCAGTGCCCTGCCGGTACGGCTCTGCAGCGGGGCCGGTGGTGACGGGACGGGCTGGGTGGCGCCCGGGTGCGGTGCCGGACGGCCGTAGGTGCCCTGCTGGTAGGTCGTGCGCTGGTACTCCGGCGGGGCGGTGAACGCCGGCTCCGGGGGGCGGATGCGCGGCATCTCGCCGATCGCCTTCACCAGCTCCTCCGGCGTCGTGCAGGGGGACTCGTGCCGGGAAGCGGTCGCCCCGTCGTTGGCCAGCGCGCGCATGCTGAGTTCGGACAGACCGCGGTGCACGCCCGCGCGCACCTGGTCCGGCGCGATCAGGCCGACGTCCTTGGGCAGCCCGGACAGACCGTAGGCGTCGCTCTCGTACGGCCAGCGCTGGGTGAGCGCCGCGTACAGCAGCGCGCCGATGGCCTCCGTGTCGGTGCGCTGCGGGGTGGCGGAGCTGATGCCGCGCAGCGCGGCGTTCACGGCCAGGCCGCGGATGCGCCACTGGCCGGTCGACGTGCGCAGCACGGCGTTGGGGTTCAGCCGCAGATGGGCCAGGCCCTCACGGTGCGCGGCCGCCATCGCGGAGGCGATCTGACTGACCATCTGGTACGCCTCGTACACCTCGAGCGGGCCCGGGGCGAGGAGGGTGGTCAGCTCGACGGCGTCGGGGAGCCACTCGTGGACGACGTAGACGAGGTCGTTCTCCTCGACCGCGTCCAGCACCTGCACGAAGCGTGGATCACCGAGCAGCGCCGAGGAACGGGCCGCGGCCAGTACGGAACGGGCCCGCGCGTGGTCAGCGGGCAGGATGTGGACGCCGACGGCGCGGCGAAGTTTCTCGTCCACGGCCCGCCAACTGCTGAATCCGTCCAGACGGGTGACGCACTCCTCCAGGCGGTACCGTCTGGCGAGTTTGTGACCGCTGTGCAGCTCGGGCGCTGAGGCCTCCCCGGAACCTTCGGTCCCGCCACTCCCCTGTGCCTCGTCGATCTCCGTGTCCCGCTCCCGGTTCTGGGCCACCCCGTCGGCCGTGGACTGGTCCGCCTGTGCGGTCAGCGGCTGGTCGCCGCTGTTGTCTGCCACGTCGACGGCAGCCGTGCTCCGTTCCGCCACCGTCGTCCCTGCCTCCCCATCCGTTGCGCGCCGACCGCCATCCGTGCGCGCCGTCCGACGCCGAAACCAATTGTGCCCACAGTCCGCCGCTATGCACGACACACGGTGGCGGACGATGGTTGTGCGCGTACCCCCGCGTCAGCGCCCCAGACGCCCGCGGACCATGCCGACCAGCGAGTTGAGCTCCTCGATGCGCATCTTGCGAGCGGCGAGGAAGAAGGTCCCGAGCAGGACCGCCCCACCGACCAGCAGCGACGCGAAGGACCCGACGACGCCCTGGCCGAGCGCGTGGCCGATTCCGTAGCAGGCGGCGCCGCTGAGGGCGGCCGCGGGCACCGAGGCGATGCCGAGCCTGGCGTACGTCCGCAGGACGCGGGCGCCGTCCAGGTCGCCGCCCAGCCGCTTGCGCAGCCGGTTCCAGGCGACGCCGACGCCGATGGCGTAGGCGAGGCCGTAGGAGGCGGCCATGCCGGCCACGGCCCAGCGGGCCGGCAGCACGAGATAACAGAGGGCGGAGGCAGCCGCGTTCACCGCGGCCACGATGACCGTGTTGTAGAAGGGGGTCCGGGTGTCCTCGTAGGCGTAGAAGGCGCGCAGGACGACGTACTGCACGGAGTACGGGATGAGGCCGAGACCGAAGGCCATCAGCATGTAGCCCATGTTGGTCGCCCCGCCGGTGCCCGACGTGCCGAAGATGAGCGTGCACATCGGGATGCCGAGAGCGAGGAAGCCGAAGGCGATCGGCACGATCGCGACGGCCGTGGTGCGCAGGCCCTGGGAGATGTCGTCGCGGACGGCGCCGCCGTCGCCCTCGGCGGCCGAGCGCGAGATGCGCGGCAGCAGCGCGGCCATCAGGGAGACCGTGATGATGGCCTGGGGCAGGCCCCAGATGAGCTGGGCGTTGGCGTAGGCGGAGAAGCCGGTACCGGCGATGTTCGTGTCCTTGACGGCCGCGGTGGCCAGCTGGGTGACGACGAGCGCGCCGGCCTGGTTCGCGAGGACGAAGAGCACGGTCCACTTGGCGAGCATCGCCGCCTTGCCGAGACCGTGGCCCTTCCAGTCGAAGCGCAGCCGCAGCCGGAAGCCCGTCTCACGCAGGTAGGGGATCATCGCCAGCGCCTGGACGACGAGTCCGAGCAGGACGCCGATGCCGAGGAGCCGCTGCCCTTCCGGCGGAATGGTGGTGACGCTCATGCCGGAGTCCCTGGAGGTGCCGTACACCCACAGGAACATGCCGAGCGTGACGATGATGACGATGTTGTTGAGGACCGGCGTCCACATCATGGCGCCGAACTTCCCGCGGGCGTTGAGGACCTGACCCATCACCACGTGGACGCCCATGAAGAAGATCGAGGGCAGGAAGTACCGGGTGAAGGTGATGGCGACCTCGTTGGCGGCCGGATCGCCGGCCACGGAGTTCGACAGGGTCCGCACCAGGAGCGGCGCGATGAGGACGCCGACCACGGTGAGAGCGGCCAGCGCGACCATCACCAGGGTCAGCAGCCGGTTGGCGAAGGCCTCTCCGCCGTCCTCGTCCTCCTTCATCGACCGCACCAGCTGCGGGACGAAGACCGAGTTGAGGCCGCCGCCCACGGTGAGGATGTAGATCATCGTCGGCAGCTGGTAGGCCACCTGGAAGGTGTCGCCGAGGAGATTGGTGCCGAGCGCCGAGACGATCAGCGCGGAGCGGACGAAGCCGGTGAGGCGGGAGACCATCGTGCCCGCGGCCATGACGGCACTGGACTGCAGCAGCCCGGAGGCCCGGCCGCCCTTCTTCCCGGCCGGAGCCGAGGTGGCGGCCGGGGG
>NZ_WVUG01000086.1 GCF_017614965.1 Streptomyces griseorubiginosus
GTGACTGCGGTGTCTACCGTGGCCAAGGGGTCACTCCCGAAGCGCGAGAGGGGCAGCCCGTGCGGGGAGACACGGGAGGGGGTGTGCGCCGCCCGCGGGGTCTTGCCCGCGTCGGATTCCGGACTCTAATCGCCCCCCACCGCACAGGGACGGCCCGTCCGGGAAACTTCCCCCGCCCGAGGGAACCGGTGATTCCTGTTACCTCACCGGTGCCCCGGGGTTCTCACCAGTCGCTGCGCGACGAGGAGCTCGCGGTGAACTTCCGTACGACGTAGATCAGTCCACCGACCAGCGCCACGAAGACCAGCGCCTTGAAGAGCAGTCCGATCACGAAGCCGACGACGGTGGCGATCAGCCCGCCGAACACGACCAGCGCGATGACCGGCACCGCGATCCACTTCACCCACCACGGCAGTCCCGAAAAGATCTCTCCCATTGCTCTCGTCCTGTCCTTTCCGCCCGCCGCTGCTGCCGGGTCCCGTCGACGACCCGGTCCTACGAGGCCGGATCCTTCTCTTGTCCTGCCCTCGATGCTAGGGCCGGCAGGGGTCCCGGCGGGGGCCTCGCATCCCTTGTCCTCCCCTGATCGAACCCCTAGGGAACCCTGAGGCCGCGGCTCAGCTCTCCGGCGGAGAGAACACCACGAGCACCCTCAGGTCCTCGCTGATGTGGTGGAACTTGTGGGCGACGCCGGCCGGCACGTACACCACGCTGCCGCGCGCCACCTGAGTGGTCTCGAGACCGACGGTGATCGAGGCGCGGCCGCTCACGACGAAGTAGACCTCGTCCTGGTTGTGCGGCTTCTGTGGATCATGTTCGCCGGCATTGAGCGCGTACAGCCCGACCGACATGTTCCGCTCCCGCAGAAACTGCAGGTAGGCGCCGTCGTTGGAGGCACGCTCCGCCTCCAGTTCGTCCAGTCGGAATGCCTTCATCTCTCTTGCCGCCCTCGTCCCTCTGCTCATGGTCGATCTCGTCTGCCACGATCAGACACATGAAGAATTTCGTAGTCAAGACGATCGCCAACGCGGGTGCCCTGGCGGTCGCCGTCTGGCTGCTCGACAAGATCACTCTGACCGGTGACAGCACGGGCAAGAAGGTCGGCACCCTGATCGGCGTCGCGCTGATCTTCGGCCTGGTGAACTTCCTGGTCAAGCCCATTGTGCAGCTGCTCTCCCTCCCCTTCGTCATCCTGACGCTCGGCCTGTTCGTACTCGTCGTCAACGCCCTGATGCTGCTGCTCACCTCATGGCTGGCCGGAAAGCTCCACCTGAGCTTCCACGTCGAGGGGTTCTGGACCGCGGTCCTGGGCGGGCTGATCATCTCGATCGTCTCGTGGGCGCTGCACGTCGTCCTGCCCGACGCGGACGACAAGGACTGACTGAGCGATGAGTTACCGCGTCTGCTTCGTCTGCACGGGCAACATCTGCCGTTCCCCGATGGCGGAGTCGGTCTTCCGCGCCCGCGTGCGGGAGGCCGGTCTCGGCGACCTGGTCGAGGTCGACAGCGCCGGCACGGGCGGCTGGCACGAGGGCGACGGTGCCGACCCGCGCACCGTCGCCGTACTGGAGGAGGCCGGCTACGACAGCGCCCACACGGCCCGTCGGTTCCAGCCGTCCTGGTTCGCCCGCCTCGACCTCGTCATCGCCCTCGACAGCGGCCACCTCAGGGCCCTGCGCCGCCTGGCGCCCACCCAGGAGGACGCGGCCAAGGTCCGCTTGCTGCGCTCCTACGACGCCGCGGCGGGCGACGACCGCGATGTGCCGGACCCGTACTACGGGGGCCTGGACGGCTTCGAGGAGTGCCTTGAGATGGTGGAGGCGGCGAGCGAGGGTCTGCTCGCCGCGGTGCGCGAACAGGTGGAGGGACGAGCGGCATGAACGATTCGGGTACGTCCGTGGGCGACGGTGACGGCACGCGCGCGGTACGGGCGGGACTGCCCGAGCCGGTCAAGAACGAACCGACCCTGCCCGGGCCGGTGTTCGCCGCCCACTTCCACCTCCCGGGCGACGTGAGCGGCCCGTACACCTACGGCCGCGACGAGAACCCCACCTGGAACCTGCTGGAGCGTGCCATCGGGGAGCTGGAGGCACCGGGGCAGGAGAACGTCCAGACGCTGACCTTCGCCTCGGGTGTGGCCGCCACCGCGGCCGTGCTGTTCTCCCAGGTGGGCGCGGGCGATGTCGTCGTCCTGCCCGACGACGGCTACCAGGTGCTGCCCCTGGTCCGCGCCCAGTTGGAGGCCTACGGCATCGAGGTGCGCACGGCGCCGACCGGCGGGGACGCCCAGCTCGACGTCCTCGAGGGGGCGAAGCTGCTGTGGCTTGAGACACCCTCCAACCCCGGCCTCGACGTCTGTGACATCCGCCGCCTCACCGAGGCGGCGCACGCACAGGGCGCGCTGGTGGCCGTGGACAACACGCTCGCCACGCCCCTGGGTCAGCGGCCCCTGGAGCTCGGGGCCGACTTCGCCGTGGCCAGCGGCACCAAGCAGCTGACCGGGCACGGGGACGTCCTGCTCGGTTACGTCGTCGGGCGCCACGCTGGGGCCATGGCAGCCGTGCGGCGCTGGCGGAAGATCGTCGGCGCGATCCCGGGCCCCATGGAGGCCTGGCTCGCACACCGTTCGATCGCCACGCTCCAGTTGCGCGTGGACCGGCAGTGCGCCACGGCCCTGACGGTCGCCGAGGCCCTGCGGGAGCGGCCCGAGGTGACCGGGCTGCGCTACCCGGGTCTGCCCGACGACCCCGCGCACAAGGTCGCCGCACAGCAGATGCGCCGCTACGGCAGCGTCGTGTCCTTCACGTTGCCCACGCGTGCGCGTGCCGAGCGTTTCCTCGAGGCGCTGCGGCTGGTGGACGACGCGACGAGCTTCGGCAGCGTGCGGTCCACGGCCGAGCGGCGCGGACGCTGGGGCGGGGACCCGGTGCCGGAGGGCTTCATCCGGTTCTCGGTCGGCGCCGAGGATCCCGAGGACCTGGTGGCGGATGTGCTCCGCGCCTTGGACGAGTCGTCCGAATGACCGCGTCGGAGCCCGCTTCACAGGTGCCCCGCCGTGGTCCGGCCAGGTGTGACGGACGGTCCGAGCCTCCCCCCTCGTGGCTCGGACCGTCCTCGGTTCCGCGCGCGAAGAACCGCGCGACCAAGGCTAGTTGACTCTCTGTCAGTGTCCAATCACAGTAGCGACAGAGACCTATCGACTTATTTATAGTTGGGCCCTGCCTGGGGCCGGGAGAAGGGCAGGGAACTGGGGAGGGCGAACCATGGATCTGGCCTTGCTGCGCACTTTCGTGACCGTGCACCGGGCCGGTTCCTTCACCCGCGCCGCCGCCCTGCTCGGCCTGTCGCAGCCGGCCGTGACCTCGCAGATCCGCACGCTGGAACGGCAGCTGGGACGCCCTCTGTTCCTGCGTCAGGCCCGCGGAGTGACCCCGACGACCATCGGCGACGAACTCGCGCACAAGGCCGCCCCGCATCTGGACGCCCTGGTGGAGATCACCGAGACCGGCCTCGACGACGAGTCCTCCTTACGGACCCTGCATCTCGCCGGTCCCCCCGAGTTCACCGCCGAGCGCGCCCTGCCCGCCCTCACGGAGCTGACCGGCGAGGACGGCCAGGGCTTCGCACTGCGCGCCTCCTTCGGGAACGCAGAGGAAACCCTGGAAGGACTCGCCGCGGGCCATCACGATCTGGCCATCAGTACGGCCCGTCCGCGCGGCGCGCTGCTCACGGCGACTCCGCTCTGCGACGAGGAGCACGTCCTGGTCGCCTCCCCGGCCCGGGCCGAACAGATCGGTCCCGAATCGCGCGGGAAGGGGGCGCCCGCCCTGGAGGACGTCCCGGTGATCGAGGTGCACGAATCCCTGCCCTTCGTCTCCCGTTACTGGGCCTCCGTCTTCGACTCCCGTCCGGCCTCCCCGGGCACGGTCATCGTCCCCGATCTGCGTGCGGTCCTCGCCTGTGCCGTCGCGGGCGCCGGGCTCGCGGTACTGCCCCGCTATCTGTGCACCGCCGCCCTCAAGCGCGGGGACGTCGTCGCCCTGCACGAGCCCGCGGTGCCGCCCCTGCGGACGTACTTCCTGGTGGTTCGTACCGGCACCCTCGCGATGCCGCATATCGCGCGGGCGCACGAATGGCTGCTCCAAGCCGCTTCCGACTGGTGCTGACCAGGGCTTTTGTCGCGGTCACAGGGTGAGCTCGGCCAGTGACGTGCTGCGATGTTTCACGTGGAACCATCCGGGCCACATTCCCCCCATGACCGTCCGACCCGTGGTCAAGCGCACCGCCCGTGCCGTCCTCCTCGACGGCGACGACCTGATCCTGATCAAGCGCACCAAGCCCGGTGTCGATCCCTACTGGGTCACTCCCGGTGGCGGGGTCGAACCCGGGGACACGACCGTCGTCGACGCCCTGCACCGCGAGGTGCACGAGGAGCTCGGCGCCAAGATCACCGACGTGGTGCCCTGCTTCGTCGACACCGTCGAGCACATCGGCGAGGACGGTGGCGCGACCGGCGTGAAGGTGCAGCACTTCTTCGTGTGCCGCCTGGAGTCCATGGACACGTCCCAGCGGCACGGCCCCGAGGTGGATGAGCCGGCGGGAGAGTACGAGATCGTCCGGGTTCCGTTCACCCGTGTCGGGATCGCCTCCGTCCATCTCGTCCCGCTGTCCCTGCGGCATTACCTCGACGGCAACATCGAGGGCGTGCGCGCCATGCACGCCCCGGACCTGGGCTGAGATCGGGGTCTGCCGGTCCCTCCGGCCAGGCAGAGCAGACCGTTGTCGGTGGTGTGGTCGACGGTCATCGAACCGGCCGGCGGCCGAGCCGGACGACATCGCCGGGACGGGCGCGGTGCACCAGGGCATTGGAGACCCAGCCCGCGGGAACGGCCTTCACATGGAAGGTCAGCAGGCCGCCCGAGCGAGGTTCCGAGGCGAAGGAGTAGTGCCACCGATCCGCGGCCACCACGGCGTTTCCACACTCGCGTACTGGCCGGCGACGAGGGGGTAGGGCTGGTCGGGGCGGACGGTGACCACGGCGACGTCCGGCGTCCTGAGGTCATGCGCGACGATCTCGCCGTACCACCAGGCGGGGGCGACGAGTTGGTCCGCGGCCGAGCCGTCGATCATGACCTGCGAGATCGTCGATCCCTCCGTCCCGCTAGGCTGCATTGCCCTCACCGCTTCACGTGACCGAGTTCAGTCCGGCGATGCACCGATTCCTTCGGCTACCGGGCCTGGCGAACCAATTCATATGCTTCCCACAGATCTCCACCCATGTACGAGTGTGTGGCGATACCGGACAGATGACGGTCCGCATTGACCGCGACGGAGACCGGCACCACAGCGAACAGATCCCGGTCCGAGAGTGAGTCGCCGTAAGCCACGCAGTCGGCCGCGTTCACCCCGAACTCCTCGCACAAGCGAGCGGCGATCTCGACTTTCGCCGCCGCACTCAGAACTCCGGTCGGATCCACGGGCTCGGTGAACGGCACGGCGGGAAAACGCGATCCATAGGCCGCGTGCGCTCCCCAGCCGATGAGCCTCTCCACGAAGAAGGAGGGTGAGAGCGACACCACGGCGCAGTAATCCCCCTGTTCCCTGATCTCCGCCCAGACCTCGCGGATGCGCTCCAACCACGGGGCTCCTTCGAAAGCCGCCGTGACATGAGCGTCCGTGAGATCCGCCCACAGGGTGTGCACGCGGGTCGCATATTCGGAAGAATTCATCAGCCCTGCCGAGATCGCCTCGTCAAGTGCGATCGTCTCGGCTTCCAGCCCCAACTGCCGTGAGATCTCGACGGGCGACGAGGTACCGCGCAGCAATGTGCCGTCGAGGTCGAAGAGATGAAGTCTCGCCATGACACCGAGGCTAACCGGCGCCTGTCCGGCCGCCGTTGGCCTGTGTTTCACGTGAAACATCGGGCAACGGCAACAGGCTGTGCGCTTGCCCATGACATGGCCAAAAGCTCTTGTTTCTCACCGGAAAGAGGTGGACGGCGAGTACACCCGTCGGACAGCCTGACCTGCGTGCCGACTCCTACTCTTGCCGACCTTTCCATCCGCCGTCTGAGCTTGCGCGATCTGGGCGCCTGCGCGGACCTGTCCGAGGATCGGGGGTGGCCACGCGAGGAGCACAAATGGAGCTTCCTTCTCACGGCGGGGAAGGGATACGGCATCGACGACCCGGAAGGCGGTCTGGTCAGCGCCTGTGTGGTCACCGAGTACGGACTGCGGGACCGCCCCGATCTCGCGGCCATCGGCATGGTGCTGGTCGCCGAACGACACGCCCGCAAGGGCATTGGGCGCCGCCTGATGCAGCACGTTGTCTCGGAGATGGGAAGCACCCCCCTGACGTTGCACGCGACTCCGTACGGCCGGCCGCTCTACGAGGAACTCGGCTTCAAGGTCACCGGCCGAGCCGAGATGCTGCGAGGACACTTCACCCCCGGTGGGCCGGCTCCCCAGGGCGCGACACGGGCAGCGACCGCCGAGGACCTCGGCGCCATCCTCCGGCTCGACGAGGAGGTGTTCGGGACCGATCGCACTCATATCGTGACCAGGCTGCCCGCCTTCGCCGACCGGCTGTGCGTCGCCGAGGAGGACGGTCGGATCGTCGGCTACGCGGCTGCCTGGCCCAACATGGACACCCATGTCATCGGTCCGCTGATCGCCCGGGACACCGAGACGGCGAAGGCGCTCCTGGCCTCTCTCGCCGCCCACACCGACCGGCCCCTGCGCACCGACATCGACGTACGCCATGAGGAACTGCTGGCCTGGGCGAAGGAGCGGGGGCTCGCCTCCGTCGCCTTAAACTCGGTCATGACCTACGGAGTCCCGGACCTGCCCGGCGACTGGACGCGGCGCTTCGCACCGGTCACCGTGGCGGCGGGCTGAGCGTCCCAGGCTGCTTCCAGGCCTGGACGACCGTATCCCTCGCGGTCCGCAGGCCTGGACGGCCCACGTAAGGGTGCCAGTCATGGGAGATCTTGAGATACGGGCCGCGACGGCCTCCGATCTGCCGGCGATCGTCGCGATGCTCGCCGACGACCCCCTCGGCGCCCAGCGTGAGACCCCGCAGGACCTGGCTCCCTATCTCACCGCATGGGAGCGCCTGGCGGCCGACCCGAACCAGCACCTGGTCGTCGCCGTTCGCGAGGGCCGTGTGATCGGCACCCTTCAGCTCACGATCATTCCCGGCCTGTCGCGCCGGGGTTCCATCCGGTCGATCATCGAAGCCGTCCGTGTCCATGCCGATGAACGAGGCAGTGGCCTGGGAACGCAGCTCATCGAGTGGGCGATAGAAGAATCCCGGCGTCAGGGCTGCCAGTTGGTCCAGCTGACCTCCGACAGGACTCGGACCGACGCTCATCGCTTCTACGAGCGGCTCGGCTTCACCGCCTCACATCTGGGCTTCAAGCTCCAGCTCTGAACCAGACGGGCCTCAGCTCCGGCTGAGAGAAGGATCGGTAGGCGTCCTGTTTCACGTGAAACAGGACGCCCGCATCGATGCTCAACCAATCCCCCGCCACCCGTCGGGGTCCACCCCACCCGGCACAGGAGCCTCCTCGTCGTACGGCTGACGCGTGAACACGAACGACCCGAGGTCCAGATGGCTCACGGCCCCGTCGGGCCGTCGTACGGCCCTCAGAAGCTCTCCGGCGTAGTAACCCTCAAGTCCGGTCCAGGTGCCGTCACCGTTCGCCCGGAAACGCGAACGGCGGCCCGAGCCGGACAACGGCTCCAGCGCCACACTCCCGTCGGACGTCAGCCGCAGCGCGAACGCATACGTCCCCCAGTACCAGGGCCCGACCAACTCCAGTACGGCTGCGTCGGCTTCGGGCAGGGGACGCCACGGCTCCGGGATGCGCGGCTCGGCCTCGGCGACGATACGCAGGAGATCGGCGCCGACAGTGGACAGCGGCGGACCGGAGGTGCAGTTGGCCAGCACCACCGACGCGACATCGTCGTCGATGCTGATGGTCAGGTTCGCGAGAAAGCCGGGCAGTGAACCGGAGTGCCCGATGAGCAGCCGGCCGTGCCGGTGCTGGATCTGCAGCCCGAGCCCGTACGAGGTTCCGTCAGCCACGTCCGCCGCCTCCACCGGCGCCGCGGGTGTCCGCATCTCCCGCACCGTCTCGGCACTCAGGACCCGCTCGTCCCCCTGCGCCAGGAACACACCGAACCGCGCCAAGTCGGCTGTGGTTGACCAGAGTTGGCCCGCTGGGGCCATCCGTCCGAGGTTCTCACTGGGTTCGGGCAACAGGACGTCCGCCCAGGGGTGCACGGCCCAGCCACCCGCGTGGGGTGCCCGCGGTCGGGCGCTCGTGTCGTCGAGCCCCAGGGGCTCGAGCACTTCACGCCGCAGGACCTCCTCCCAGGGGGCTCCACGCAGCTTCTCGATGAGCGCGCCGAGCACGGTGTAGCCCGGATTGGAGTAGTGGAAGCGGCGACCGACCGGGTGCAGCTGGGGCTGCTCACCCAGGACGTCGGCGAGTTCGGGGCGCAGCGATCCCGGGGTGCGCTCCCACCACGGGCCCGGCGACTCGGCCGCCAGTCCGCCGGTGTGGGCGAGGAGATCGGCGACGGTCGCCTCCCCCGCGCCCGTGCCCGGCAGATGCTTCTCCAGGGGGTCTGTGAGAGCGAGCAGCCCCTCGTCGCGCAGCCGCAGGACCAGGACGGCCGTGAACGTCTTGGTGATCGAGCCGATGCGGTACTGCACGTTCTCGTCCGGTCCGTGTCCGTCCACCGAGGTCCGCGCCCCGTGCCACACCGTCCGCCCGCCCCGGACGACCGCCGCGACCAGCGACGGCGCACGCCCTTCGGTCTGGGCCACGGCGATGCGGTGCAGCAGGGCCCGACGGGTACCGGGAAGCAGCTCTTCCTGAGAAGTCGTCATGCCCCCAGTCCATCCCGGGGGACGCTCGGCCGTCGAGTTCATTTGCCCCGGGGGGCCCGGGCGGGCGGATCAGGTCTGAGCCATGTCCACGAAGCGCGAGTAGTGGCCCTGGAAGGCGACCGTGATCGTCGCCGTCGGGCCGTTGCGGTGCTTGGCCACGATCAGGTCGGCCTCGCCCGCGCGCGGCGACTCCTTCTCGTAGGCGTCCTCGCGGTGCAGCAGGATGACCATGTCGGCGTCCTGCTCGATGGAGCCGGACTCACGCAGGTCGGAGACCATCGGCTTCTTGTCGGTGCGCTGCTCGGGACCACGGTTGAGCTGGGACAGCGCGATCACCGGGATCTCCAGCTCCTTGGCGAGGAGCTTGAGGTTACGGGACATGTCCGAGACCTCCTGCTGACGGTTCTCGGCGCGCTTGGAGCCGCCCGACTGCATCAGCTGGAGGTAGTCGATGACGACCAGGCGGATGTCGTTGCGCTGCTTGAGGCGGCGGCACTTGGCGCGGATCTCCATCATCGACAGGTTCGGGGAGTCGTCGATGAACAGCGGTGCGGCGGAGACGTCGGGCATCCGGCGGGCCAGGCGCGTCCAGTCCTCGTCGGTCATCGTGCCGGAGCGCATGTGGTGCAGGGCAACCCGTGCCTCGGCGGAGAGCAGACGCATCGCGATCTCGTTGCGCCCCATCTCGAGGGAGAAGATGACGCTCGGCAGATTGTGCTTGATGGAGGCGGCCCGGGCGAAGTCCAGGGCGAGCGTGGACTTACCCATGGCGGGACGCGCGGCGATCACGATCATCTGCCCGGGATGCAGGCCGTTGGTGAGCGAGTCGAAATCGGTGAATCCGGTGGGCACACCCGTCATCTCGCCGCTGCGGGAGCCGATCGCCTCGATCTCGTCGAGCGCGCCCTCCATGATGTCGCCGAGCGGCAGGTAGTCCTCGCTGGTGCGCTGCTCGGTGACCGCGTAGATCTCGGCCTGGGCCCGGTTGACGATCTCGTCGACGTCGTCGTCGGCCGCGTATCCCATCTGGGTGATCCTCGTGCCCGCCTCGACCAGCCGGCGCAGCACGGCCCGCTCGTGGACGATCTCCGCGTAGTACTCGGCGTTGGCCGCCGTCGGCACCGTCTGGACGAGGGTGTGGAGATACGAAGCGCCGCCGACCTTGTTGATCTCACCGCGCTTGGTGAGCTCCGCGGCGATCGTGATGGGGTCGGCGGGCTCGCCCTTGGCGTAGACGTCGAGGATGGCCTGGAAGATCGTCTCATGGGCCGGCTTGTAGAAGTCGTGTCCCTTGAGGATCTCGACGACGTCTGCGATGGCGTCCTTGGACAGGAGCATGCCGCCGAGAACGGACTGCTCGGCGTCGAGGTCCTGCGGCGGCACGCGCTCGAAGGACGTTCCCCCGCCGTCCCACGAGCCGTTGTCGCGGCCTCGGTCGTGCTGCTCGTCACGGCCCCGGCCTCCGTCGCCACGTCGGCGGGAGGCGGGCAGACGATCGCTGGGCCCGCTGTCGGCCCACGGATCGTCCAAGGGCTCGGAAATGCTCACCGAGCCACCTCCTCCCGTCCGCGGAGCGGACCTAGCCATGCCCTAAGTTCTACGGCACGGCACTGACAAATGAGAGGCCCAACTCCGGTTGTGGCGCGTCGGGTTTGTGAGGGTTTCCCAGCCGACGAACGGAGCGGGCGCCGGACCACCGTAGGCCCGCGGGCACCGTCAGCCAATCTGGTTATCCACAGGCCATGTGGACGACGGCCCGGATGCTGTGGAGAACTCCGCAAAACCTGTGCACGACGCGGTGGACAGGCCTGTGAACAAGCTCTGGCACCTTCCGTGAGGCACCATCTGACCTGCACCTTTCCCGTCCACCGGCTGTGCAGAAGAAAAACTTCCCCAGTCAGACCAAGATCGCTTCGAACTGCGCGCGAAAGAGTGCACGACGAACCGAGAGGTAAGGGTCACAAAAGCTTTGCATCTCTTACCTGTGGACGATTAGATTAATGCTCATGACACAGGCTCCCGCGACCCCCAAGGCCACCAGGCGCCAGCACGACCGAGAGATCGTCGCGCTGGCCGTGCCGGCCTTCGGCGCACTCGTCGCCGAGCCCCTGTTCGTCATGGCCGACAGCGCGATCGTCGGCCATCTGGGTACCGCCCAACTCGCCGGACTCGGTGTCGCCTCGGCCCTGCTGACGACAGCGGTCAGCGTCTTCGTCTTTCTCGCCTACGCCACCACGGCCGCCGTGGCCCGGCGCGTCGGCGCCGGCGACCTCCAGGCCGCCATACGGCAGGGCATGGACGGGATCTGGCTGGCTCTGCTTCTGGGTGCCGCCGTCATCGCGGCCGTGCTGCCCACCGCGCCGGCCGTGGTGAGCCTCTTCGGCGCCTCCGACACGGCCGCCCCTTACGCGTCCACTTATCTGCGCATCTCGGCCCTCGGCATCCCCGCCATGCTCGTCGTCCTGGCCGCGACCGGTGTGCTGCGGGGCCTGCAGAACACGAAGACTCCTCTTTATGTCGCCGTCGCGGGCTTCGTCGCCAACGCCGCCCTCAACGCGGGCCTCGTCTACGGCGCCGGCCTCGGCATCGCGGGCTCCGCCTGGGGAACCGTCATCGCGCAGTGCGGCATGGCGGCGGTCTACCTCACGGTGGTCGTCCGGGGCGCCCGCCGACACGGCGCCTCCTTGCGCCCCGACCTGGGCGGAATCAGGGCCTCGGCCCAAGCCGGTGCGCCGTTGCTGGTCCGGACCCTTTCCCTGCGGGCCATTCTGATGATCGCCACCGGGGTCGCCGCCCGGCTCGGAGACGCGGACATCGCGGCCCACCAGATCGTCCTCTCTCTGTGGAGTCTCCTGGCCTTCGCCCTCGACGCGATCGCCATTGCGGGACAGGCCATCATCGGCCGCTACCTCGGCGCCGGGGATGCCCAGGGAGCCCGTCAGGCGTGTCGGCGCATGGTGGAGTGGGGCATCGCTGTGGGCCTCGTGCTCGGAGCGTTGGTCGTGATCGCACGACCGGTGTTCCTGCCGCTGTTCACGAACGACCCTGTCGTCAGGGACGCCGCTCTGCCGGCTCTGGTGATCGTCGCCCTCTCACAACCGATCTGCGGGATCGTCTTCGTCCTGGACGGTGTGCTGATGGGCGCGGGCGACGGCCCCTATCTGGCGGGAGCGATGCTGATCACCCTTGCGGTGTTCGCCCCGGTGGCCCTCCTCGTGCCCACGCTGGGCGGAGGGCTGACGGCCCTGTGGGCAGCGATGACGTTGATGATGGCCGTGCGCATGCTGACCCTGTGGCTCCGTGCTCGCTCAGGCCGTTGGCTGGTGACCGGCGCGACCCGTTGAGCAGCCAGTCCGGCTCACCGTATGCCCGTTTCACGTGAAACATCGCGTGTCCTGGCTCAGTGACCGCGACGCCGAGCCCGGACGCGAAGAGGGGCCGCCCGACCGGGGCGGCCCCTCTCTCAGCTACTCAAGCCGAGCGCGGCGTCAGGCCGCGACGACCTCGATGTTGACCTTGGCGGCAACCTCGGGGTGCAGACGCACGGACGTCTCGTGGGCGCCCAGGGTCTTGATCGGCGCGCCCAGCTCGATGCGGCGCTTGTCGACCTCGGGGCCACCGGAAGCCTTGATCGCGGAAGCGATGTCGGCCGGGGTGACGGAACCGAAGAGACGACCGGCGTCGCCGGAGCGAACGGCCAGACGGACCTTGACACCCTCGAGCTGGGCCTTCACCTGGTTGGCCTGCTCGATGGTCTGGATCTCGTGGATCTTGCGAGCACGACGGATCTGCTCGACGTCCTTCTCGCCACCCTTGGTCCAGCGGATAGCGAACTTCCGCGGGATCAGGTAGTTGCGAGCGTAACCGTCCTTGACGTCGACGACGTCGCCCGCGGCACCGAGGCCGGAGACCTCGTGGGTGAGGATGATCTTCATGTGTCGGTCACCCTTCCCTTATCGCGCGGTGGAGGTGTAGGGCAGCAGCGCCATCTCACGGCTGTTCTTCACGGCCGTGGCGACGTCACGCTGGTGCTGCGTGCAGTTGCCGGTCACGCGGCGGGCACGGATCTTGCCGCGGTCGGAAATGAACTTCCGCAGCATGTTCGTGTCCTTGTAGTCCACGTACGTGACCTTGTCCTTGCAGAAAGCGCAGACCTTCTTCTTCGGCTTGCGCACAGGCGGCTTCGCCATGGTGTTTCTCCTGTGTGATCAAGAAGTTTGGGTACGACCCGCCCTCCGGCCCTAGGCCTAGAAGGGGGGCTCGTCCGAGTAGCCGCCACCGCCGCCGGAGTTTCCACCCCAGCCGCCACCGCCGCCGCCCTGGTTGCCACCGGCGGGAGCGCCGGTCGCCCACGGGTCGTCGGCAGGAGCGCCGCCGCCCTGCTGGCCGCCACCGGGGCCGCCGCCCCAGCCGCCGCCACCCTGGCCGCCACCGCCGCTGTAACCGCCCTGACCCTGCCCACCGCGGCCGGCGGTCTTGGTGACCTTGGCCGTGGCATTGCGCAGGCTGGCGCCGACTTCCTCGACGTCCAGTTCGTAGACCGTGCGCTTGACGCCCTCACGGTCCTCGTAGGACCGCTGCTTCAGCCGGCCCTGCACGATGACGCGCATGCCTCGCTGGAGCGACTCGGCGACGTTCTCCGCCGCCTGACGCCAGACGGAGCAGGTCAGGAACAGGCTCTCGCCGTCCTTCCACTCGTTCGTCTGACGGTCGAAGGTGCGGGGGGTGGACGCGACACGGAACTTCGCGACCGCCGCACCGGAAGGGGTGAAGCGCAGCTCGGGGTCATCGACAAGGTTGCCGACGACCGTGATGACGGTCTCGCCTGCCATGGGGGAACCTCTCGGCGGGTTTGCTGCTGGCTGCTTGTGCTGCTACTCGAATCCCGGGATCCGGCTGAGCGGGAGAGCTCAGTGGGTCTCGGGACGGAGGACCTTGGTCCGGAGGACCGACTCGTTCAGGTTCATCTGGCGGTCGAGCTCCTTGACGACCGCAGGCTCGGCCTGCAGGTCGATGACCGAGTAGATGCCCTCGGGCTTCTTCTTGATCTCGTACGAGAGACGACGACGGCCCCAGGTGTCGACCTTCTCGACCTTGCCGTTGCCCTCACGGACGACGGAGAGGAAGTTCTCGATCAGGGGGGCGACGGCGCGCTCCTCCAGATCGGGGTCGAGGATGACCATCACCTCGTAGTGACGCATGTGGAACCCACCTCCTTTGGACTCAGCGGCCACGGTCGTTCCGTGGCAGGAGGGTTGTGATGCGTACGCAACGGTATCGGCCGCCACTGACAATCGGGGTTGACCTCGCGGTTTACCCGAGCTGGCCTGGGCAGACACCAATGCAGACGGTACAGACTACCCGCACACCGGCTTCCGGTTGAAATCCGGCCCGCAGGACCGTCAGTCTGTACACATCGGGTGTGTATGGCGCTACGATGCGCCGCCTTTCGCAGGAGGTGCCCCATGGCACAGGCATTGCGACCCAACACCGCCGGAGGCCTTTTCGCCACGGACGGCAAGCCCCACCCGCTCCAGGACACGCTGCTCGCGGTGACCCTGGTGCTCGGCGTGATCGCGTTCGTGACCGGCTTCTTCCACAACCTGCACCTGCTCAGCTCCTGGACCGGTCTGGTGGGCATCCTCACCGGCGCCTACGGACAGTGGATCTCGGAGACGACCCGCGAGCGCTTCGGCCTGATCCTGGGCCTCGGCGCCTCCGGAGTCGGCTTCTTCCTCGGCATGGCGCACGGCGGCCTCTTCGGCGGGGTCTTCTGACGCCTGGGACACCGTTCTCCCAACTTGATACAAAGCACCGCGGAACGCCTCGGCGGCCCATGAGCCGGGGCGCGGGTTCCGTACGCCCAGCCGGGGCGCTCGCAAGGCGCAGTAGGCTTCGGCGCGAGAGCCGGAGCCCCTGTACCCATGGGGACACACCAGCCCGAGGAGCGCCCCGAATGAGCCTGACCCTGAGGACGATCAGTCGCGAGCAGCATCTGGCATACATCCAGAGCCTGCCGTCGGCGAGCCACATGCAGGTCCCGGCCTGGGCGGACGTCAAGGCGGAGTGGCGCTCCGAGAGCCTCGGCTGGTTCGACGAGCGGACCGGTGAACTCGTCGGCGCGGGCCTCGTCCTCTACCGCCAGCTGCCCAAGATCAAGCGCTATCTCGCCTATCTGCCCGAGGGTCCGGTCATCAATTGGTTCGCGCCAAATCTGACCGAGTGGCTGGAACCGATGCTGGCGCACCTCAAGCACCAGGGCGCCTTCTCGGTGAAGATGGGCCCGCCGGTGATCATCCGGCGCTGGGACGCGAACTCCATCAAGCAGGGCATCCAGAACCCGGACGTGAAGCGGCTGCGCGACATCGAGGCCGACTTCATCGAGCCGCGTGCCTTCGAGGTGGCGGACAAGCTGCGCCGCATGGGCTGGCAGCAGGGCGAGGACGGCGGCGCCGGCTTCGGTGACGTGCAGCCGCGCTACGTCTTCCAGGTGCCGCTGGCCAACCGCTCCCTGGAAGAGGTCCACAAGAACTTCAACCAGCTGTGGCGCCGCAACATCAAGAAGGCTGAGAAGGCCGGCGTCGAGGTCGTCCAGGGCGGCTACCACGATCTCGAGGAATGGCAGCGGCTGTACGAGATCACCGCCGTGCGCGACCACTTCCGGCCCCGCCCGCTGTCGTACTTCCAGCGCATGTGGACGGCCCTCAACACCGAGGACCCCAACCGCATGCGGCTGTACTTCGCCCGCCACAACGGCGTGAACCTCTCGGCCGCGACCATGCTGATCGTCGGCGGCCACGTCTGGTACTCCTACGGTGCCTCCGACAACATCGGCCGTGAGGTCCGGCCCTCGAACGCGATGCAGTGGCGGATGCTGCGCGACGCCTACGCGCTCGGCGCGACCGTCTACGACCTGCGGGGCATTTCCGACTCGCTCGACGAGACCGATCACCTCTTCGGCCTCATCCAGTTCAAGGTCGGCACGGGCGGCCAGGCGGCCGAGTACCTCGGTGAGTGGGACTTCCCGCTCAACAAGCTGCTCCACAAGGCGCTCGACATCTACATGTCGCGTCGCTGACGTCGCGTTCTTCGCTTCAATAGCTCCCATACCTCTGATACACCGCAGCGACCAGAAAGGTTCCAGGTCCGGCCATGGCGCTCACGCTCTACGTCGACACCGCGCGCTGGCGGGCGCACCACAAGCACGTGCAGGAGCAGTTCCCGGGTCTCGTCCCGGTCTGCAAGGGCAACGGCTACGGGTTCGGGCACGAGCGGCTGGCGGAGGAGGCCACGCGGCTGGGGTCTGACGTCCTCGCCGTGGGCACCACGTACGAGGCCGCGCGGATCAAGGACTTCTTCGGTGGTGACCTGCTGGTGCTGACGCCGTACCGGCGTGGCGAGGAGCCCGTGCCGCTGCCGGACCGGGTCATCCGCTCGGTGTCGTCCATCGACGGCGTGTACGGCCTCGTGGGCGCCCGGGTGGTGATCGAGGTGATGTCCTCGATGAAGCGCCACGGCATCAGCGCCCAGGACCTCCCTCAGCTGCACGCCGCCATAGAGAACGTGCGCCTCGAAGGCTTCGCCATCCACCTGCCGCTGGACCGCACGGACGGCTCGGACGCCGTCGAGGAGGTCATCGGCTGGATGGACCAGCTGCGCGCGGCCAGGCTGCCGCTGCACACGATGTTCGTCAGTCACCTCAAGGCCGAGGAACTCCACCGTCTGCAGCAGCAGTTCCCGCAGACCCGCTTCCGCGCCCGTATCGGCACCCGGCTGTGGCTGGGGGACCACGAGGCCACCGAGTACCGCGGAGCGGTCCTGGACGTCACACGCGTGGCCAAGGGGGACCGTTTCGGCTACCGCCAGCAGAAGGCGGCCTCGGACGGCTTCCTGGTGGTCGTGGCGGGCGGTACGTCGCACGGGGTGGGCCTGGAGGCCCCGAAGGCGCTGCACGGGGTCATGCCGCGCGCCAAGGGCGTCGCCCGGGCCGGCCTCGCCACGGTGAACCGGAACCTTTCGCCGTTCGTCTGGGGCGGCAAGCAGCGGTGGTTCGCGGAGCCGCCGCACATGCAGGTCTCCATCCTCTTCGTCCCGTCGGACGCGCCCGAGCCCAAGGTCGGCGAGGAGCTGGTGGCCCATCTGCGCCACACCACCACGCAGTTCGACCGCATCGTCGACCGCTGAGCCACAGGCCGGAGCAGCCGAAAGGCCGTACACGAGCACTCCGTGTACGGCCTTTGGCGTGGGCCTGCCGCGCCCTGTTCGCTCAGAGCGAACCGTCCCTCGGGGGTGTGGCGCCGTGACTGCCCCACTCCACCTGCGGCCCGTCGAAGTGGGTCGCGTGCTGCGGGGGATGAGCGGCGGCTCCCAGGGCGAAGGCGTCCTCCGCCCCGTCGAGTACGCCTCCTGAGGGGTCGTCGTCACCCGACCGGCGTACCGGGTCCCGTTCCGGCATGAGGATGTCGCGCACGACGACGGCGCACAGGAAGAGCGTCCCCAGGATGTGGACGGCGATCGCCCACTGGTAACCGACCTCGGGCAGTCCCTTGTGGGCGTTCCCGCTGGTCGTGTACGCGAGGTACATCCAGATCCCGAGGTAGTACACGACCTCGCACGCCTGCCAGATGAGGAAGTCCCGCCATTTGGGCCGGGCCAGCACCGCCAGCGGGACGAGCCACAGGACGTACTGCGGTGAGTAGACCTTGTTGGTGACGATGAAGACCGCGACGATCAGGAATGCCAGCTGGGCGAAGCGCGGGCGGCGGGGAGCGGTCATCGTGAGCACCGCGATGCCGATGCAGCCGAGCACCACCAGTGACGTGGCCAGGTTGTTGACCGTGTCGGTGGAGAGCGGACTGGTCGAGTGCTGGGCCATGATCAGCCAGAAGGATCCGAAGTCGACGCCCCGGTCATGGCTGAACTTGTAGAACTGCACCCAGCCGTCCCAGGCAAAGTACATCACCGGGAGGTTCACCACGAGCCAGGAGACGACCGCACCTCCCACGGCCTTCCCGAAGTCCTTCCACTTGCCGGCGCGCCAGCAAAGCAGAAACAGCGGCCCCAGCAGGAACACGGGATAGAGCTTGGCGGCCGTGGCAAGGCCCAGGAGGACGCCGAAGGCGACGGGGCGGCTCCGGGACCACATCAGCATCGCCGCGGCCGTCAGAGCGACCGCCAGGAGGTCCCAGTTGATGGTGGCGGTGAGCGCGAAGGCGGGCGCCAGAGCGACCAGCAGACCGTCCCAGGGGCGACGCGCATGTGTGCGGGCCACGCAGACCACGATGACCGCCGCGCACACCATGAGCATCCCGGCGTTGACCATCCAGTACCACTGTTCCTGGTCCTGGATGCTGCCGCTGCCGGGCGTGAGCCAGGCGGCCACCTCCATGAACACACCGGTCAGCACCGGGTATTCGAGGTACGGCATGTCGCCGGGAAGCTTGTCGAAGTACGGCACGAGCCCGTCGGCGAATCCGCGTCCCTGATAGAGGTGCGGGATGTCCGAGTAACAGGCCTTCGTGTACTGGGAGCTGGCGCCGAAGAACCAGGCGCTGTTGTAGCAGGGCGCCTTCTGGATCATTCCGAGGGCGAACATGCCGATCGCGACGAGCGCGACGACCCGGACGGGGGTCCACCAGGACGTTCCGAGCAGGGCGCGGCGCCCGAGGGGGCCGCCGATCAGCTCACTGCCGGTCGTGGCGACCTTGTCCTCCTTGGTCGGCCGCACCAGGTCCGCTCCGTGCACGCTCGCTTGCGTCGATTCTGCGCTGGGCATGTCGCACATCCTGCCGTACATGTCTGGGAATACGCCGAGGGCCGCCCCACCCTCTCAGGTGCGGCGGCCCTTGTTTCACGTGAAACATGTACATGTTTCACGTGAAACACCCGTGCTGGGCGTTTTGACGGCTAGCCGCCCCCGCCTCCGAAGAGGCCTCCATTGCCGTTGCCTCTGGTGTTGCCGTTGCCGGACGTCTCCGTGGCCGTCGGCGTCGAGGTCACGCCTCCGTCCGTGCCGCCGGTGTCGGTACCGCCGGTGTCCGTGCACTGCCAGCTGAACCGGCAGGTCTGGCTCGGCGAGGGACTCGGACTCGTCAGCGTCTGGCTGGGCGTCGGGGTCGGGGTCGGGCTCGACTCCGGGGTGTTCTCGATGGTCGGAGTGGGCGTCGGGCTCGGCACGTCGTTGACGACCTCACCGATGGGCTCCGGCGTCGGGAAGTCCTTCGCCGGCTCGTTCGCCAGCGCCTCCGCCATGTAGTCGTGCCAGATCTCCGCCGGGAACGACGCACCGTGGATCTTCTTCTGACCACCCGTTCCGTACATCTCCAGGAAGGTGCGGTTCTTCTGGGTCTCGTCGTCGTTGTAGCGGAACATCGTGATCGCCGTGGACAGCTGCGGGGTGTAGCCGATGAACCAGGCGGACTTGTTGCCGTCCGTGGTACCGGTCTTGCCGGCGACCTCGCGTCCGGGCAGCTGCGCGGCGGTACCCGTGCCCTTGTCGACCACGGTCCTCAGCACGTCGGTGACGTTGTTGGCCACGGCCGGAGTGAAGGCCTCGGTGGGCTTGTCCGTGTGCGTGAAGACCGTGCCGTCCTTGCTGGTGACCTTGGTTACGGAGAACGGATCACGCTGCTGGCCGCTGGCCGCGAAGGTGGCGTAGGCGCCGGCCATGCGGATCGCGCTCGGGTCGGAGATACCGATGGAGAAGGACGGGAAACTGGTGCCGGCCAGGCTGCTCTGCTTCAGCCCCGCCGCGATGGCCGCCTGCTTGACCTTGTCCAGGCCGACATCCATGCCGAGCTGCACATAGGCGGAGTTCACCGACTCACGCATCGCCTCGCGCAGGTCGATCTGGTAGTTGGGCGGATTGCCGTACGACTCGTTGCCGTCGTTGGTCTGCAGCCACTCCTGCCCCTTCTCGTTCTTCCAGACCGTCCCGTCGTAGTCCTTGATCTTCAGCTTGTTCTTGCCGCTGTACAGACTCTTGGGGGAGACCTGGGTCCGCTCGTCCTGTGCCTGCTCAGGGCCGAGGCTCTTGTCCCGGACGCCCCACTGCATCGCCGCCGCGAGCACCAACGGCTTCATGGTCGAACCGATCTGGGCACCGGTCTGGTCGGCGTTGTCGGTGAAGTGCTTGGTCGCGTCCTCACCGCCGTAGATCGCCTTGATGGCGCCGGTCGTCGGGTCCACGGAAGCGCCGCCGAACTGGACGTGGGTGTCCGTCTTCGGCCGCTGCTTGGGCTTGATGTTGGCCTTCTGGACCTTCGTGATCGAGGTCTGGAGCTCCTTGATCTTCTTCTTGTCGAAGGTCGTGTAGATCGAGTAACCGCCCTTCTGCAGGTCATCGGCGGTGATGTTGGTGTTGTTGACCAGGTACGCCTTGGCGAGGTCGACGAGGTAGCCGACCTGGCCGCTCAGCTTGTTGTTGGAACGGGGGTTCTGCCAGCTGGGGAGGGTGGTGTACTTCGCCCGGACCGCGGCGCTCAGGTGGCCGTACTGCACCATCTTGTTCAGGGTGTCCTGCATCTGCGCCAGGGCCCGCTTCTGGTTGGCCTCCGGGGTGGCGGACGGGTCGAGGGACGTCGCGCCGGCCGGGTCGTAGTACGTGGCGCCCTTGAGCATCGCGGCCAGGAAGGCGCACTCACCGGGGTTCAGGTCGACGGCGTCCTTGTTGAAGTAGGCCCGCGCGGCCGCCTGGATGCCGTACGCCCCGCGCCCGTAGTACGCGGAGTTCAGATACCCGGCCATGATCTCGTCCTTGGAGACCGTGGTGCCGACCTTGATCGAGACGAAGATCTCCTTGAGCTTGCGGGAGATGGTCTGCGACTGGTCGTTCAGCATCGCGTTCTTCACGTACTGCTGGGTGATGGTGGAGCCGCCCTGGGTCTCACCGCCCCTGGCCATGTTGAACACGGCCCGCGCGATGCCCTTCGGGTCGACGCCGCTGTCGGTGTAGAAGGTCTTGTTCTCCTGGGAGATGACGGCGTACTGCATCTCCTTGGGGATCTGCGAGAGGTTGACGTTCTGACGGTTGATCTCGCCACCCGTGGCGACCATCTCGCTGCCGTCGGACCAGTAGAAGACGTTGTTCTGGGCCGTCGCCGTCTTCGCGAGGTCCGGAACGCCCACCATGGCGTAGGCGATGCCCGCGGCGGCCACCAGACTGCCGAAGAAGCCGATGAAGAGCCCGCTCACCAGCTTCCAGGACGGCACCCAGCGCGCGGCGCCGTACTTTCCCGCGCGCGGGTAGTCGATGAACCGCTTCTGGGGGGGACCGGCTGCCCGTCCGCGCCCCGGTGGGGGTCCCCCGCGTCGACCTCCGCGGGGGGGCTCGGCCGCTCTGCGGCGGCCTCCTGTGTTTCTCTGTGCGGCGCGGCGGGCGTCGGCTCGGCCTCCGTACGACCGTTCCTCGCCACCCAACTCCTGGCCCAGCCCGTAATCGGCCGGGGACCCGGTGGCGCCTCGCGGTGCCGCACGGCGGCCGGAGGACGAGCCGGACTGGCCGCGTCGGGCCGCGGCACGTCCGCCTCCCTGCGGCTGCGGCGGTTTGCGACGGTGCTCGCTCATCGAACGACTACTCCTCGGGCAGGCGCACCCGTGCGCGCCTGGAAACGGCGGCTGGTTTCCGGTCCCCCCGAAGTACGGATGTGGTCGATCCCGCATTCATCCGTACGGCACCCAGGACGACGACGCCCCCTCGCGTCACTCGGTTCCCGGTGGTGTGCATGGCGCACAGACTACGCACCGTCAAAACCCGCCGAGTTCCCAAGTTCGCCCTAAACCAGACAACTTGCCTCGGATGAATAAGTGGTGTGATCCCGTTCACCGTCTCCCCACTTGTCCCATCCGGAAGGCCGTTCTATCGTCCTGATGTATCGAGTCGATACATCGGAGCGAGATAAGGCGAGGAGGCGAGGGGATGAGCCGGAGGTCCGGGATCCTCGAGTTCGCCGTCCTCGGCCTGCTCCGCGAGTCCCCGATGCACGGATACGAGCTGCGCAAGCGGCTCAACACGTCACTGGGCGTGTTCCGCGCGTTCAGCTACGGGACGCTGTACCCCTGCCTCAAGACGCTGGTCGCCAACGGCTGGTTGACCGAGGAATCGGGGAACGCTCCTGATGACGCCCTCGCCGCACCACTCGCAGGGCGTCGCGCCAAGATCGTCTACAGGTTGACGGCCGAGGGCAAGGAGCACTTCGAGGAGCTGCTGTCGCAGACGGGCCCCGACGCGTACGAGGACGAGCACTTCGCCGCCCGCTTCGCCTTCTTCGGGCAGACGTCACGCGACGTGCGCATGCGCGTGCTGGAGGGACGCCGCAGCCGGCTGGAGGAGCGCCTGGAGAAGATGCGTGTCTCCTTCGCCCGCACCCGGGAGCGCCTCGACGACTACACGCTTGAGCTCCAGCGCCACGGGATGGAGTCCGTGGAGCGCGAAGTGCGCTGGCTGAACGAGCTCATCGAGAGCGAGCGGGCCGGACGGGACCTCAAGGGTCCTGCCTCCGGGGGGCCCGCTCGGCACGACACCACATCTGGAGCGCCGGGCGTCCTGCCCCGGACCGGGGACACCCCCGGGCCGGATACGCCCGACGACACCGCCACGTGAGCGCCCAGTCAGGGCCTCACTCGTACACACAGGGAGCAACCGGAATGGGTTCGGTTCGCGTAGCCATCGTCGGCGTGGGCAACTGCGCCGCGTCGCTGGTGCAGGGAGTCGAGTACTACAAGGACGCCGACCCGGCGTCGAAGGTCCCCGGCCTGATGCACGTGCAGTTCGGTGACTACCACGTCGGTGACGTCGAGTTCGTCGCCGCGTTCGACGTCGACGCCAAGAAGGTCGGCCTCGACCTCGCGGACGCGATCGGCGCCTCCGAGAACAACACCATCAAGATCGCCGACGTCCCGCACACCGGCGTGACGGTCCAGCGCGGCCACACCCTCGACGGTCTCGGCAAGTACTACCGCCTCACCATCGAGGAGTCCGCCGAGGAGCCGGTCGACGTCGTCCAGGTCCTCAAGGACAAGCAGGTCGACGTCCTCGTCTGCTACCTGCCCGTGGGCTCCGAGGACGCGGCGAAGTTCTACGCCCAGTGCGCCATCGACGCCAAGGTCGCCTTCGTCAACGCCCTTCCGGTCTTCATCGCCGGCACCAAGGAGTGGGCCGACAAGTTCACCGAGGCGGGCGTCCCGATCGTCGGCGACGACATCAAGTCGCAGGTCGGCGCCACCATCACGCACCGCGTCATGGCGAAGCTGTTCGAGGACCGCGGCGTCATCCTGGACCGCACGATGCAGCTGAACGTCGGCGGCAACATGGACTTCAAGAACATGCTCGAGCGCGACCGCCTCGAGTCCAAGAAGATCTCCAAGACCCAGGCCGTCACCTCCCAGATCCCCGACCGGGACCTCGGCGAGAAGAACGTCCACATCGGCCCGTCCGACTATGTCGCCTGGCTCGACGACCGCAAGTGGGCCTATGTCCGCCTCGAGGGCCGCGCGTTCGGCGACGTCCCGCTGAACCTTGAGTACAAGCTCGAGGTCTGGGACTCCCCGAACTCCGCCGGCGTCATCATCGACG
Organism: Streptomyces griseorubiginosus; assembly: GCF_017614965.1. Taxonomy (GTDB): domain Bacteria; phylum Actinomycetota; class Actinomycetes; order Streptomycetales; family Streptomycetaceae; genus Streptomyces; species Streptomyces griseorubiginosus_B. The sequence goes on from NZ_WVUG01000086.1 coordinate 23,471, forward strand.
CCCTGCGCGCCGCGAAGATCGCCAAGGACCGCGGCATCGGCGGCCCGATCCTGTCGGCCTCCAGTTACTTCATGAAGTCCCCGCCGGTCCAGTACTTCGACGACGAGGCCCGCGAGAACGTCGAGAAGTTCATCAAGGGTGAGGTCGAGCGCTAAGCGGCTCGCAGCGCCACGCACTGAAAACGCTCCTGCCAGGGCTCCAGAGGGTCCCCGGGCCACGTGCCCGGGGACCCTCCCCGTATGTGAGGCTGTGCCCCATGTCCGTCGTCCGCGACCTGCGCGTCCTGCTCCGCTTCCGGAACTTCCGACGACTGCTCGCCGTACGACTGCTCTCCCAGGGAGCCGACGGGGTCTACCAGATCGCGCTGGCCGCCTACGTGGTCTTCTCGCCGGAGAAACAGACCTCGGCCGCCGCGATCGCCTCCGCGATGGCGGTCCTGCTGCTCCCGTACTCCTTGGTCGGCCCCTTCGCCGGCGTTCTCCTGGACCGCTGGCGCCGTCGCCAGGTCTTCCTCTACGGCAACCTGCTGCGCGCCCTGATGGCCTCGGCCACGGCCGTTCTGATCCTCGCCCACGTCCCGGACTGGCTCTTCTACGCCTCCGCGCTCTGTGTCACCGCCGTCAACCGCTTCGTCCTCGCGGGCCTGTCCGCCGCCCTGCCCCGCGTCGTGGACGAGGAACGGCTCGTGATGGCCAACTCCCTGTCGCCGACCGCCGGGACGCTCGCCGCGACCGCCGGCGGAGGTCTCGCCTTCGTCGTACGGCTGGTGGTGGCCGACTCGGACGCCGCCGTGGTGCTGCTGGGCGCCCTGCTCTACCTGTGCGGGGCGTTCGCCTCACTGCGCCTGGCCCCCGGACTGCTCGGGCCCGACCAGGAGTTGGTACAGCCACGCCTCGGTGCGGCACTCGCCGGTACCGCTCGCGACCTGGCGGCAGCGGTCCGGCACCTGACCGCTCCACCCCGCCGGGAGGCGGCCTGGGCGCTCCTCACGATGACGCTGATGCGGTTCTGCTACGGCGCTCTGCTGGTCATGCTGCTGATGCTGTGCCGGTACGCCTTCTCCTCGAACGCGGACGACGGACTGCGGCTGCTGGGTCTGGCCTTGGGGACGTCCGCAGCCGGCTTCTTCGCGGCCGCCGTCGTGACCCCCTGGGCGGCGGGACGGCTCGGTCCCGGCCGCTGGATCGTCGTATGCGCGGCGAGTGCCGCGGTTCTGGAGCCTGCCCTCGGGCTCCCGTTCGCCGTCGGCCCCATGCTCGTCGCGACGTTCGTCCTGGGTCTGACGACGCAGGGGGCGAAGATCGCCACGGACACGGTCGTGCAGTCCCGCGTCGACGACGGCTTCCGCGGGCGGATCTTCTCCGTCTACGACGTCCTGTTCAACATCGCCTTCGTCGGCGCCGCCGCGGTCGCCGCACTGATGCTGCCACCGGACGGCCGTTCCACGACCGTGGTCGTCGCGGTCGCCGTTGCCTACGGAGCAATTGCTGCGGCTATGGCCCACTTTGAGCGCCGTAAGTGTCACATGAAGGCCACAGAGTCCACCTGAGTCACAGCAGTGTCAGTGGCGGCCGGTAACTTACCTGCGTCTTACGCGCCTCTTATGTGCGCAGCTCATCCACTTTCAGGGGGACACCCACGTGACCACTCCGCCTCAGGGCCAGAACCCGTTCGCTCAGGGCCAGCAGCCCTACGGCCAGCCGCAGCCCCAGGCGCCGTACCCGCCGCACGCCGCCTACCCGCAGCAGCCGGGTCAGCCCGGGCAGCCCGGGTTTCCCCCGCCGGGGGCCGCGCCGTACGCCCCGGTTCCGGCGCAGCCTCGCCGTAAGCTGAGCTTCAAGGCGATCAAGAACATCGTCATCGTCGCGGTCGTGGCCGTCGCGGCCATCGTGGGCTACATAGCCAGCCAGGACGACGCCAACACCGCCAAGGTCGGTGACTGCATGCACCGCGGCAGCACCTCCGATACCGACCCGGACCTCGAGGTGGTCGACTGCGGCTCGTCGAAGGCCCAGTACGTGGTGCTGGCGAAGGTGAAGGGTTCGTACTCCACCGAGCTCTCGGCGTCGACGAAGTGCGAAGCCGCGGCCAAGGACTTCCAGTACACGTACACCGAGTCCGGCGACGGCAGCGACTTCCTGCTCTGCCTGAAGGACCACAAGTAACGAGGACACGCAACTGCGGGGCGGTGTTTCACGTGAAACACCGCCCCGCAGCACGTCCGGTGACGGCATGTTTCACGTGAAACATGCCGCCGTTCCACACAGAGGCTCAGCTTTGCTCGGCCCACCACTCCTTGAGCGCGGCCACCGCCGCATCGTGCTCCATCGGTCCGTTCTCCAGCCGCAGTTCCAGCATGTGCCGGTAGGCACGGCCGATGACCGGGCCCGGCGCGACACCCAGGATCTCCATGATCTGATTGCCGTCCAGGTCCGGGCGGATGGAGTCCAGCTCCTCCTGCTCCTGGAGTTGGGCGATGCGCTCCTCCAGACCGTCGTAGGCGCGGGACAGTGCCGCCGCCTTCCGCTTGTTGCGGGTGGTGCAGTCCGAGCGCGTCAGCTTGTGGAGCCGGCCGAGGAGCGGCCCGGCGTCCCGGACATAGCGGCGGACCGCGGAGTCCGTCCATTCGCCCGTGCCGTATCCGTGGAAGCGCAGGTGGAGTTCGACCAGACGTGAGACGTCCTTCACCAGTTCGTTGGAGTACTTGAGCGCCGTCATGCGCTTCTTGGTCATCTTCGCGCCGACCACCTCGTGGTGGTGGAACGAGACGCGTCCGTCCTTCTCGAAGCGACGAGTACGCGGCTTTCCGATGTCATGCAGGAGCGCCGACAGACGCAGGGTGAGATCGGGACCGTTCTCCTCCAGCGCGATCGCCTGCTCCAGGACGATGAGCGTGTGCTCGTAGACGTCCTTGTGACGGTGGTGCTCGTCGCTCTCCAGCCGCAGGGCCGGCAGCTCGGGCAGAACGTGGTCGGCGAGGCCGGTGTCGACAAGGAGGGTCAGGCCCTTGCGCGGATTGTCGGACAGGATCAGCTTGTTGAGTTCGTCCCGAACCCGCTCGGCCGAGACGATCTCGATCCGTCCCGCCATCTCCTTCATCGCCGTCACGACCTCGGGAGCCACCTCGAAGTCCAGCTGAGCGGCGAAACGAGCCGCGCGCATCATCCGCAGCGGGTCGTCCGAGAAGGAGTCCTCGGGGGTGCCGGGGGTACGCAGCACACGGGCGGCGAGATCGGCGCGTCCGTCATGGGGATCGATGAACTTCTGCTCGGGAAGCGCGAGAGCCATCGCGTTCACGGTGAAGTCGCGCCGAACCAGATCTTCCTCGATCGAGTCGCCGTACGACACCTCGGGCTTGCGTGAGGTTCGGTCGTACGCCTCGGACCGGTAGGTCGTGACTTCGATCTGGTAGCCGTTCTTCTGCGCGCCGACCGTGCCGAAGGCGATGCCGACCTCCCACACGGCGTCCGCCCAGGGCCGGACGATCTTGAGGACGTCCTCGGGGCGGGCGTCGGTCGTGAAGTCGAGGTCATTGCCGAGCCGTCCCAGCAGCGCGTCCCGGACCGAGCCGCCGACGAGGGCGAGCGAGAACCCGGCCGCCTGGAAGCGACGGGCGAGGTCGTCTGCGACAGGGGTGACCCTCAGCGCCTCGTCCGGCGTGCTGGACGGGGCCTGGTTCGGGGTACGGGCGTTGTCTTCGTTGGCGTTCGGCACAACAGAAGAGGGTACGTGGCCCGAACGACCGTGGGCGCCTCCATTAAACGTGCACAACCCCGCGGTCCTTATACAGGCACATTTGGGACGGGACGATCTTGTTCTCGGATCTTGCGGAGCAGTCCGCGGCACTTCCCCTCAGCGCGCATCGTTACCATGCGTGGACGCACATTGCGACGACCACTGACGACGACGAGGGACGGGCGAGCGCGTGGCCGAGGCGGCAGACTTCCAGGGGACGAGTCCCTCACCTGCCCGCCGCTGGCTGCGGCGCTCCGGGGCGCTGCTCGCCGGGGCGCCGCTGCTGGCCGGTCTGCTGCAGCTGCCTGCCGCGAGCCACGCGGACGCCGTGGGCCGGACCTCCCTGCAGGACACCTCCGGCTCCGGCTCGGTCGCCATCGCCCTGGACTCCCTCAGCCCGACCGTCCCCTCGGACGGCGACACCCTCACCGTGTCCGGGACGGTGACCAACAACGGCAAGCAGGCGGTCACCGACGCCCATCTGGGACTGCGCATCGGCCCCGAGCTGACCACGCGTTCCGGCATCGACAGCGCCGCCCGCGACAGCGACAGCCTCCAGGGCCCCACCGGCACGGAGGTGGGCGGCAAGTACGCCGAGGACTTCACCAAGCTCACCCCGGGGGTCGCCGAGCCCTTCAGCATCTCCGTGCCGGTCGACAAGCTGGACCTCGGTGACGACGGGGTGTACCAGTTCGCTGTCTCGCTCTCCGGCCAGACCTCCGCCCAGCCGTGGGACCAGGTTCTCGGGATCCAGCGGACCTTCCTGCCCTGGCAGCCCAACGCCGCGGACACCAAGACGAAGACGACGTTCCTGTGGCCCCTGGTCTCCGACGTCCACATGACGGCGGAGACGGGGTCGAACCAGCAGCAGACGCCGGTCTTCCTCAACGACGACCTCGCCAAGGCGATCTCCCCCGGCGGCCGCCTGGACGAGATGCTCTCACTGGGCAAGAACCTCGACGTGACCTGGGTCGTCGACCCCGACCTGCTGGCATCCGTCGACGCCATGACCGGCAGCTACAAGATCCAGACCGCGGGCGGCACCACGGCGGGCACGCACCAGGCGATCGCGAAGCAGTGGCTCGACGAACTGCAGCAGGCGGTGGCGGACAAGGAGGTCGTCGCCCTCCCCTTCGCCGACCCGGACCTGGCCTCCCTCGCCCACAACGGCACCAACGTCACCGGCTCGCTGAGCCACCTCAAGGAAGCCACGGACGTCGCCGCCACCACGGTGAAGACGGTGCTGCACGTCACCCCGACGACCGACTTCGCCTGGCCCGTGGACGGCGCCGTCGACCCGTCGATCGTGAAGGTCGCCACCTCCGCGGGCGCCGACCAGATCATCGCCCGCAGCGACAGCCTCCAGGAGACCGGAGGCCTGTCGTACACGCCCTCCGCCGCCCGCCCGATCGGCGGCGGCGTCACGGCGGTGGTCGCGGACTCCCGTCTGTCGACGGCCTTCCAGGGCGATCTGAGCAAGGCCTCCGCGTCCACGCTGGCCGTGCAGAGGTTCCTCGCCCAGAGCCTCGCCCTGAACACCCAGACGAACAGGCAGCGCAGCATCGTCGTCGCCCCGCAGCGCATCCCGACGACCCGCCAGGCCCAGGCCATGGCCGAGGCCGTGACGGACCTCGAGGCCGGGAACTGGTCCCAGTCCGAGAAGCTCACGGCGGCCGCTAAGGCCAAACCGGATCCCGGCGCCACCACCAAGGTGCCGTCGGCCTCGGAGTACCCCTCCTCGCTGCGCAAGCAGGAGCTGCCGCGCTCGGCCTTCGAGCAGATCGCGGGCACCCAGGACAAGCTCGACAACTTCCGGGTGATCCTGACCAACGAGTCACGGGTGGTGACCCCCTTCGGGCGGGCCATGAACCGCGAGATGTCCACGTCGTGGCGCGGTCGTCCGTACGCCGCGCAGAGCTTCCGCACCGACGTGGACACCTACCTCACCGGCCTGACCGGCCAGGTCAAGCTGATCGACAAGTCCGACACCAAGCTGTCCGGACGCAGCGCCACGATCCCCGTCACCGTCCAGAACAACCTGGTGCAGGGCGTCCAGCACCTGGTGCTGCGGCTCACCTCGAACAGCCCCACCCGCCTCAAGATCGGCGATGACGCCTACGACGAACAGCCCATCGCGGTCTCCGGCGGCCACAGCCAGACGGTGAAGTTCACCACGACGGCCAAGGCCAACGGCCAGGCGACCGTGACGGCCCAGTTGTACACGGAGGACGGTCAGAAGTACGGCGGCCCGGTCTCCTTCGAGGTCAAGGTCACCGAGTTCACGGCCACCGTGATGCTGGTCATCGGCGGCGGCTTCCTGCTGCTCGTCCTCGCCGGTTTCCGCATGTACACCCAGCGCAAGCGGGCAGCCGCCCGCGAAGCCGCGGAGAAAGGTCCCGACGACACCGCGGCCGAGGGCGACGAGGAACCGGAGAACCCCGAGGACCCCGCCAGCCGTCTCAAGGAGGAGTCGGGCACCGATGCCCGGGCAGACGACCCGCAGCAGCCGAGTGACCCGACAGCGGACACCGCAGCGGAAAGCACGGACCCGTCCGGCGCGGGTGAGAGAGTGGACCGTTGAGGATGTCGTGGCCGTGGGCCCGGGACTATGAGGTGGGGTAACCATGAACGCGCCGTACGACGGTGACCGCGGCCAGGCCGCGGGCAACTCGGGGTATCCCGAGGGCCCGCCGCCCGAGCCCGGTCAGGTGCCGCCGCAGCCGCCCGCCGACATGTACCTCCAGGACGCCTACGACCAGGACCCGTACCGCGCACAGGACCTGGCGGCGCAGGATCCCGTCGCCGAGGCGCTCTACGACCGTGCCGCGCACCCTCCGCCGCCCCCGGGCAGCTACCAGCCGCAGCAGCCGCTGTACGGCCAGCCGCCCCAGTCGCCGTACGCCCCCGACCCGCGCGTGTGGGCACGGCCCCCGGCGCCCGAGCCGGACGGCGCGACCCAGTACCTGCCGCACGGCGACGACCCCCGCACCACCCAGTACGTCGGTGTCGACGACCTGGTGACCCGGGCCGGCGAGGACCGTCCCGAGCACGACGCGTTCGCGCACCTCTTCCGGGACCAGCAGCAGGGCGCCGGCCCTCTGACGCCCGAACCCCTGACGGTGCCGGGCCCGGCGACCGCTCCGGGTGCGCAGACCCCCTCGTCGGCGCCGGTCGACGACCAGACCATGAACCCTGTCTCTTATA
>NZ_WVUG01000087.1 GCF_017614965.1 Streptomyces griseorubiginosus
CCCCCACCTCCCGGCGCCGGACGAGCGCCAGTGTCGTCCTGCGGTCCGTGCTGGAGCACGGGCCGGTGGCCCGCTCCACCATCGCCCGGCTGACCGGGCTGTCACCGGCGTCGGTGACGGACTACTGCGCCCGCTTCGCCGAACTCGGCCTGATCCGTGAGGCGTCCGCGCCCCGGCGCTCGAACGGCGTGGGGCGCCCGCACGTCCCCGTCGACCTGGACGACTCACGGTTCGTGGTCGCCGGGGTGCATGTGGCCGTGCCGTACACCACGGTCGCGCTGCTCGATCTGCGCGGGCGGGTGGTCGCCCGGCGGGAGCTGCGGCACGAGCGGACCGATCCGGGCTGGGTGCTGGCGCGGGCCGCCGAGGGGCTCGGCGCCCTGCTGGCCGAGGCGCCGCGCTGCCGGCCGCTGGGGGTCGGTGTGGCCGTCGGCGGCTGGGTGGACCGGGAGTCCGGGACCGTCGTGGAGCATCCGATGCTCGGCTGGCGCGAGGTGGCCGTGCGGGAGGTGCTGGGCGAGCGCACCGGGCTGCCGGTCCATGTGGACGGGCACGCGCGGGCGTTGGTCAACGGGGAGCGGCTGTTCGGGGCGGCCCGGGACGGCGGCAGCGTGCTGCATCTGTTCGTGGGCAACGTGGTCGACGCGGCGTTCGCCACCCATGACGAGGTGCACCACGGGCCGCGGTCGCAGGCGGGCGCCATCGCCCATCTGCCGGTGCCGGGCGGTAGGGAGCCCTGCGCGTGCGGTCGGATCGGCTGCCTGCAGGCCGAGTTGAGCGAGCGGACGCTGGTGCGGCGGGCGCGGGCGGCGGGTGTCGTCGCGAGCGTCAACCCGATGCACGTGGTCACGGCGGCCGCCGCGGGCGACCGGGAGGCCGTACGGCTGCTGGTGGAGCGGGCCGGGGCCGTCGGGCGGGCGGCGCGGCTGCTGCTGGACGTGCTGAACCCGGAGACGGTCGTGGTGACCGAGGTGGGGACCATCCACCGGCAGGACTGCCTCGACGCGCTGCGCGAAGGGGTCGGCGCGGAACGGGCGGCGTCCGTCGTTCCGACCAGTTTCCCGGATTCCGTGCTCGCGGTGGCCGGTGGTTCGGTGGCGCTCGACGTGCTCTACCGGGATCCGCTGGCGGCCTCACCTCGGGCTATTTAATTCAGAAACTCCGAATGTTGACAGGGGGCGTTCATGGCCGGGAACATCCTGGTCATGAGCCTGTTCGTGAGCTGTCGCACCCTTTGTTGCTGACACGTTGCCGCGTGTGAAGCGCTCATTTCCCCCTGCGTGAATTCTGTGTGACCCCTTTTTCGGGCCCCCTTTGCCGGGCCCCCTTGCCGGGGCTGGTTCCGCCTGGAATTCCGCGCGTTTTCCTTCCTGCTCGTGTTTTTCGAACTCACGGAGTCCCGCCATGCCTTCCTCGTCCGCTTCGGGTGTCGACCGACGGCTCTTCCTCACCTCCCTCCTCGGTGCCGCCGCCGGTGTCGCCGGGCTCAGCGGCTGCGCGAACGGCAGCGCGTCCGCCGACACCGGCAAGGGCGCCTTGTCCGCACCGCTCGCCGACAAGGTCCCGGCCGGCACCAGCCTGAAGATCGCCTCGTACCAGAACACCGAGCAACTGCAGTTCAAGCTGGCCAAGTTCGGCGAGCTGCCGTTCAAGGTGTCGAGCTGGGTGAACATCGGTGCCGGACCGGATGTCATCAACGCCTTCCGCGCCAAGTCCCTCGATCTCGCCAACAACGCGGGCATCCCGCCGATCCAGGCGCACTACCAGGGCTTCGACGCGAAGATCGTGGCGATCGACATCACCCGCAAGCCCAACTACCTCTTCGCCACCAAGCCCGGCAGCGACATCCAGACCGTCGCGGACTTCAAGGGCAAGAAGCTGGCCTTCTCCCAGGGGCAGGCCCAAGGAGTGGTCCTGCTGCGGGCGTTGAAGCGGGCGGGACTGAAGTACGACGACGTCAAGCTCGTCCCGCTGACCAGCAACCAGTTCCTCACGGCCCTGCAGTCCGGCCAGGTGGACATCGCCCCGCTCGCCAACAGCCAGGCGCCCGCCTATCTGCAGCAGTACGAGTCCAAGGGCGCCCGCGTCATCAAAACCGACGTCGTCGACCTGCTCAACCTCCTGTGGGCACCGACCTCCGTGCTGAGCGACCCCGCCAAGGCCGCCGCCGTCGCCGCGTACATCCCGTACTGGGCCAAGGGCCAGGTGTGGATCTACGAGAACCCCGGCACCTGGAACGAGGAGTTCTACGTCAAGACGCAGAACCTGAACCTCGCGCAGGCCAAGTCCATCTCCGACCTCGCCAACAAGCCCTTGTTCCCGCCGAGTTGGGACGAGGCCATCAAGTGGGAGCAGGAGACCGCGGATCTGCTGGCGGAGGGCGGCTTCGTGAAGAAGTTCGACGTGTCCTCGCTCTTCGACCACCGCTTCGAGTCCATCGCCGCCAAGGCCGTACCGGCGGAATACCGGAGGTGACCGCAGTGACCACCACGACCACCGCCGTCCCGGTGACGACCCGCGAGGAGACCCCTCCGGTACGGCGTCGCCGGCGCGGCCTCGCCCCCGGCAGGCGCCTGCCGGCCACCCGCCTGATCGGGCCGGCCCTGCTCCTCGCCCTGTGGGCCGCCGCCTCGGCCGCCGGGCGGCTGGACCCCGGCGCCGTCCCGGCGCCCTGGACGGTGCTGAGGACCGCCGGGCATCTGTGGACCGCCGGGACCCTGCCCACCGACATCGCGACCTCCGTCGAGCGGGCCGCGTACGGCTTCGCCATCGGTCTCGTCGCCGGTGTCGTGCTCGCCCTGGCCTCGGGGCTGAGCCGGGTCGGGGAGGCGCTGATCGACGGGACGGTGAACCTCAACCGGGCGATCCCCACCCTCGGTCTGATCCCCCTGTTCATCCTCTGGCTCGGCATCGGCGAGACGTTCAAGATCGCGATCATCGCCATCGTCGTCTACATCCCGATCTACCTGAACACGCACGCCGCGCTCTCCGGCATCGACAGCCGGTACGTGGAACTGGCCGAGGTGCAGGGGCTGTCGAGGCTGCGGTTCATCCGGCAGATCGTCATCCCCGGTGCCCTGCCCGGATTCTTCGTGGGACTCCGGCTCGGGGTGACCGGCTCCTGGCTGGGCCTGGTGGTGCTGGAGCAGATCAACGCCACCAGCGGACTCGGCTACATGATGTTCCAGGCCCAGAACTACGGCCAGTCCGACGTGATCCTCGTCGGCCTGCTCGTGTACGGCGTCTTCGGCCTGGTCTCCGACAGCGCGGTCCGTCTCATCGAACGGAGGGTGCTGTCATGGCGCCGCACACTGAGCAGCTGACCCGGCCCGCCGTCCGACTCCGCGGCCTCACCCGGTCGTTCGACGGGCGTACCGTCCTCGACGGCATCGACCTCGACCTGCCGGCCGGACAGTTCACCGCCCTGCTCGGGCACAGCGGCTCCGGCAAGAGCACCCTGCTGCGGGCGGTCGCGGGACTGGACCACAAGGTCACCGGGAGCGGCCGGCTCGACGCCCCGGAACGGGTGTCGGTGGTCTTCCAGGACTCACGGCTCCTGCCCTGGCGGCGGGTGCTGGACAACGTACTCCTCGGGCTCGACGGCAAGGACGCCGAGCGCAGGGGGCGGGAGGCGCTCGCCGAGGTGGGGCTCGAGGGGCGCGAGCGGGCCTGGCCCAACGAGCTGTCCGGCGGCGAGGCCCAGCGGGCCGCGCTCGCCCGGTCCCTCGTCCGCGAGCCCGAACTGCTGCTGGCGGACGAGCCGTTCGGCGCGCTGGACGCGCTGACCCGCATCCGGATGCACGGCCTGCTGCGGGAGCTGTGGAAACGCCACCGGCCGTCCGTCCTGCTCGTCACCCACGACGTCGACGAGGCGATCGTCCTCGCCGACCGGGTCCTGGTCCTGGACAAGGGCCGTATCGGACTCGACCTCACCATCGACCGCCCCCACCCGCGCTCCTACCGCGACCCCCTGCTCGGCGAGTACCGGGAACGGCTGCTCGCGGCGCTCGGCGTCACGGAGGACCACGCATGACCACCAACCAGGGTTTCCCGGAGGACCACGCATGACCCGCCGGCTCCACCTCAACGCCTTCCTCATGAACACCGGTCATCACGAGGCCTCGTGGCGGCTGCCCGAGAGCGATCCGCTCGCGCATGTCGAACTCGGCCACTACGTACGGCTCGCCCGAACCGCCGAGCGCGGCACCTTCGACTCGCTCTTCCTCGCCGACGGTCCACAGCTGTGGAGCAACCTCGCCCAGCGTCCCGCCGGCGCCCTGGAACCGCTGACCCTGCTCACCGCGCTGGCGACGGCGACCGAGCACATCGGGCTCATCGCCACCGCGTCGACCTCGTACAACTCGCCCTACAACCTGGCCCGCAAGTTCGCCTCGCTGGACATCATCAGTGGTGGCCGGGCGGGCTGGAACATCGTCACCACCGCGGGCGCGGAGGCCGCCCGGAACTTCGGTCTGGAGCACGAGCCCGCGCACGCCGAGCGGTACGCCCGTGCCGCCGAGTTCCTCGACGTGGCCCTGAAGCTCTGGGACAGCTGGGAGGACGACGCGATCGTCGCCGACAAGGCGGCCGGCGTCTGGGGCGACGACAGCAAGATCCATCCGCCTCGGCACAAGGGGACGTACTTCAGTGTCGAGGGAGCGCTCAACGTCCCCCGTTCGCCCCAGGGTTACCCGCTGCTCGTGCAGGCCGGGTCCAGCGAGGACGGCAAGTCGTTCGCGGCCCGGTACGCGGAGGCGGTGTTCACCGCCCAGCAGACCCTCGAGGACGCGCAGACCTTCTACGCCGACCTCAAGTCCCGTACGAGGGCGGCCGGACGGGACCCCGAGCACATCAAGGTGCTGCCCGGGATCGTGCCGGTCATCGGGTCCACGGAGGCCGAGGCGCGGGCGAAGGAGCAGTTGCTGGAGGACCACATCGTGCACCGGCACGGCGTGGCCAACCTGGAGCGCCTGCTGCAACTTCCCGCCGGCACTCTGGAGTTGGACGCCCAACTGCCCGCCGACCTGCCGTCCGAGGACGCCGTCGAGGGCGCCAAGAGCCGCTACACGCTCGTCGTCGGGCTCGCCCGGCGCGAGCGGCTCACCGTCCGGCAGCTGATCGGGCGGCTGGGCGGCGGACGCGGCCACCTCACCTTCGCCGGCACGCCCGAGCAGGTCGCCGACCAGATCGAGAGCTGGTTCACGCGCGGCGCCGCCGACGGCTTCAACATCATGCCGGCCGTCCTGCCCTCCGGCCTCGACGCCTTCGTCGACCACGTCGTCCCGATCCTGCGCACCCGCGGCCTGCTGCGCACGGAGTACGGACCCCGCCAGACCCTGCGGGAGCGCTACGGCCTCCCTCGCCCCGCCAACCAGTACCTCCAGCCCGCCGAACCCGCCCTCGTCTGAAAGGACTTCCGCACATGTCCGAGCTCGAGATCCAGAAGGTCACCGCCCACATCGGCGCCCGCGTCCTGGGCGTCGACATCTCCAAGCCGCTCGACGCGGAGACGGCGACCGCGATCCGCGAGGCCCTGAACGTCCACAAGGCGCTCGTCTTCGACGACGTGAACCTCGACGACGAGGGCCAGCAGGCCTTCGTCCGCCACTTCGGCGACGTGACCACCGCCCACCCCACGGTCTCCTCCGTCGAGGGCGTCCCGAACGTCCTGCCGGTCGACAGCGAGCGCGGCCGGGCCGCCAACCACTGGCACACCGACGTCACGTTCGTCCTCAACCCGCCGCAGGCCAGCACCCTGCGCTCGCTCACGATCCCGCCGTACGGCGGCGAGACCCTGATCGCCAGCTCGGCCGCCGCCTACCGCCAACTGCCGGAGTCCCTGCGGAACCTGGCGGACACGCTGTGGGCCGAGCACACCAACGACTACGACTACGCCGTACCGGAGGAGGAGCTGGACGAGCAGCAGGCCGCGCAGCGCGCCCAGTTCACGTCCATCAAGTACCGCACGGTCCACCCGGTGGTCCGCGTCCACCCGCTGACCGGTGAACGCGGCCTGTTCATCGGCGGGTTCGCCCAGCGGATCGTCGGTCTCTCCCCGGGCGAGTCCCGCAAGATCCTGGACCTGCTCCAGGCGTACGTGACCCGGCCGGAGAACATCCTGCGCCACCGCTGGTCCGAGAACCAGCTCGTGCTGTTCGACAACCGCATCACCCAGCACTACGCCGTCGACAACTACGACGGTCTGCCGCGCCGGCTGCACCGGGTGACCGTCGCCGGTGACATCCCGGTCGGCATCGAGGGCAAGGAGAGCTACTCGATCGAGGGCGACGCCTCGCACTACACGTCCGTGGCCGCGTAGTCACCGCCGGCACCGCCCCCGTCGTGCCCTACGGCTTGCGGCCCACGCCGCCGTGCTGGCCGATGGGGGCGGTGTCGGCGCCCGGGTCCGGCCGCCACAGCGGGACGGACACGACGCCCGGCTCCACCAGCTCCAGGCCCTCGAAGTAGCCCTCGATCTGCTCGACCGGCCGCAGGAAGTACGGCACCGCGCCGGTCTCGTTGTAGGCGTCCTGCGCCTGCTCGTAGACCGGGTCGGTGCCGCGCGAGCCCTCGTTCAGGGACAGGTGGCTGCCGGAGGGCAGGCCCGCCATCAGGCTCCGCACCAGGTCGCGGGCCTGGTCGTAGCTGCTGACGTGCCCGAGGATGCCGCTGAGGATCAGGGCCGTCGGCCGGGTGAGGTCCAGCGTCCTCGCCGCCGCCTCCAGGATGCGCTCCGGTTCGTACAGGCTCAGGTCCTCGTACGCCGTGACACCCTCCGGCGTCGAGGTCAGCAGGGCCCGGGCGTGGGCGAGGACCAGGGGGTCGTTGTCGACGTAGACGATCCTCGCGTCGGGGGCGTGGCGCTGGGCGACCTCGTGGGTGTTGTCGACGGTCGGCAGTCCCGTGCCGACGTCCAGGAACTGCCGTGCACCCGCCTCCGTCACGAGGTAGCGGATGGTGCGCCCGAGGAAGGCGCGGCTGCTGCGGGCGATGGTGACGATGCCGGGAAAGACGGCGGTGTAGGCGTCGCCGGCCTCCTCGTCCACCGGGTAGTTGTCCTTGCCGCCCAGCCAGTAGTTCCAGATCCGGGCCGAATGCGGCACCGAGGTGTCGATCTCCGTCATACCGACATCCTCCTACGTCCGATCCTGATCGCAGGGCCGTTCAACGAGATCAGGCCGCCTGGGGGCGGAGCGGTACGGGGTGCGCTCGACGCAGGGGTATGGACGAAACCGACATCCGTGGTGGAACCTGACGCGAAACGGGCGGCGAGGAGAGGTTCATGACGACGAGCCGGATGTGCCCCACCTGCAGGAGCAGACAGGACTTCCGCAAGCTCAACGACGCGGAGAAGGCCGCCGTCCGCGAGGAGAAGGGCCCCCGCCACTTCGTCCACGACCTCTGGCGCTGCACCGCCAAGGGCTGCCTGTGGTACCAGCCCTACTTCCGCCAGGGCGACGGCGGCATCCTCCCCGAGAAGTTCCGGGAGAAGAAGGACGAGGAGAACGCCGCCCCCGAGTGAGACCTACAGATCGGTGAGACCTACAGATCGGTGAGACCTACAGGTTGCTGAAGTCCGGGCCCTTGGTGCGGGTGCGCTTGATCTCGTAGAAGCCCGGGACCGAGGCGACGGCGAGGGTGCCGTCCCAGAGCCTCGCGGCCTCCTCGCCCTTGGGGGCGGGGGTGACGACGGGGCCGAAGAAGGCGATCTGCTCACCGTCCGCGCCGGGCACGGCGATGACGGGGGTGCCGACCTCCTGGCCGACCTTCTCGATGCCCTCCTTGTGGGAGGCACGCAGCTCGGCCTCGAACTCGAAGTCCTCCTGGTCGGCGTAGTCGATCAGGTCGGCGGGCAGTCCGACCTCCTCCAGCGCGGAGGCCATGGCCTCGACGGTCGGGCCCTCGCCGTTGTTGTGGAAGCGGGTGCCGAGCGCGGTGTAGAGCGGGCCGACGACGTCCGCGCCGTGCTTCTGCCAGGCCGCGGTGACCACCTTCACCGGCTTCCACGCCTTGGTCGCCAGCATCTCCCGGTACTCCTCGGGCAGCTCGTCGATCCGGTCCTCGTTGAGCACCGCGAGGCTCATGATGTGCCAGCGGATGTCGATGTCCCGGACCTTCTGCACCTCCAGCACCCAGCGGGAGGTCATCCACGCCCAGGGGCACAGCGGGTCGAACCAGAAGTCGACGGGGGTCTTGGCGGAGCTGCTCGCGGTCTCGGACATGGCTCTCCTAGAAAAAGTACTCGTTTCAACCGGCAACACCGGGCGTCGCCGTCCCCATTCCCCGTCCGCCGCCCTCGTTCCGAGCTGCCTCCCGTCAGGAGCGCATGGCAGGATCAGCCCTGTCCAGATACCGAACAGCTGCCGAGGGAGTGCCGCCCGTGCCCGGTGAGAATCTGACCCGTGACGAGGCCCGGGAGCGGGCCGCCCTGCTGTCCGTCGACGGGTACGAGGTGTCGCTCGACCTGCGTTCGGCGGTGGGCGAGGAGACCGGGGACGGTCCGCGCACCTTCCGCTCGGTCACCACGATCCGCTTCCGCTGCAACGAGCCCGGCGCGTCCAGCTTCGCCGATCTGATCGCGCCGAGTGTGACCTCCGTCTCGCTCAACGGCAGGGATCTCGACCCGGGTCAGGTCTTCGACGGTTCCCGGATCCTGCTGGAGGACCTCACCGCCGAGAACGAGCTGGTGGTGGACGCCCGGTGCGCCTACTCCCGCACCGGCGAGGGCATGCACCGCTTCGTCGACCCCGAGGACGGCGAGGTCTACCTCTACACCCAGTACGAGCCGGCCGACTCCCGGCGCGTCTTCGCGAACTTCGAGCAGCCCGACCTCAAGGCCCCGTTCCGCTTCGAGGTGCGGGCCCCGGAGGGCTGGACGGTGTGGAGCAACGGCGTCGGCGAACGGACCGACGGGGTGTGGCGGTTCGCGGAGACGAAGGCGATCTCGACGTACATCACGTGCGTGGTGGCGGGCCCGTACCACTACGTCACGGACTCCTACTCGCGCACCTTCCCGGACGGTACGACGCTGGAGATCCCCCTCGGCGCCCTGTGCCGCAAGGGTCTCGCGCCCTACTTCGACTCCGACGACGTCTTCCTGGTCACCAAGCAGGGCCTGGACTTCTTCCACGACCACGTCGACTACCCGTACCCCTTCGGGAAGTACGACCAGGCGTTCGTGCCGGAGTACAACCTGGGCGCGATGGAGAACCCGGGCCTGGTGACCTTCCGCGAGGAGTACATCTTCCGGGGGAAGGTCACCAAGGCCTCGTACGAGGGCCGCGCCAACGTGATCCTGCACGAGATGGCGCACATGTGGTTCGGCGACCTGGTCACCATGGAGTGGTGGGACGACCTGTGGCTGAAGGAGTCCTTCGCGGACTTCATGGGCGCCTTCGCCCTGGTCGGCGCGACCCGCTTCGAGGACGGCTGGATCACCTTCGCCAACCGCCGCAAGGCCTGGGCCTACCGCGCCGACCAGCTGCCCTCCACCCACCCGATCACGGCCGACATCCGCGATCTGCAGGATGCCAAGCTCAACTTCGACGGCATCACCTACGCCAAGGGCGCCTCCGTCCTCAAGCAGCTGGTCGCCTACGTCGGCCAGGACGCGTTCCTGGAGGGCGCCCGCCGCTACTTCAAGCGGCACGCGTACGGCAACACCCGCCTCGGTGACCTGCTGTCGGTGCTGGAGGAGACCAGCGGCCGGGACATGGGCGGCTGGGCACGGTCCTGGCTGCAGACGGCGGGCGTCAACTCCCTCACCCCGCAGGTGCTGTTGGCCGCGGACGGCCGGGTCGACGAGCTGGCAGTGGTGCAGGAGGCCGCCGAGTCGCACCCCGAGCTGCGCCCGCACCGGGTGGCGGTGGGCCTGTACCGGCGCACCCCCGAGCGTTCTCTCGAGCGGTACGCGCGGGCCGAGGTGGACGTCGACGGCGCGCGGACGGTCGTGGGCGAGCTGGCCGGTGCCGAGGCGCCCGAGCTGGTGCTGGTCAACGACGACGACCTGACGTACTGCAAGATCCGCTTCGACGAGACCTCGCTGGCCGCCCTGCGCGAGCACCTGGGCACCATGACCGACCCGCTGGCCCGGGCCCTGTGCTGGTCGGCGCTGTGGAACATGACCCGGGACGCGCTGCTGCCGGCCCGGGAGTTCGTGGAGATCGTGCTGCGCTTCTCCGGCCGCGAGTCCGACATCGGCGTCCTGCAGATGCTGCACGCGTGGGCGAACTCCGCGCTGGTGCACTATGTGGCGCCGGGCTGGCGGGAGACCGGCGGGCGGCTGGTGGCGGAGGGCGCCCTGCGGGAGCTGCGGGCGGCCGAGCCGGGCAGTGAGCACCAGCTGGCCTGGGCGCGGTTCTTCGCGACGGTCGCCTCCTCCCCGGAGGACCTGCGGTTGCTGCGGGGGCTGCTGGAGGGCACCGAGAAGGTCGACGGGCTGGAGGTCGACCAGGAGCTGCGCTGGGCGTTCCTGGAGCCGCTCGCCGCGCACGGGGTCGCGGACGAGGGCGTGCTGGCCGCCGAACTGGCCCGGGACGACACCGCCTCCGGCAAGCGCCACCAGGTCAGGTGCCTGGCCGCGCGGCCGTCCGAGGCGGTCAAGGCGCAGGCGTGGGCGCAGGTGGTGGAGTCGGACGCGCTGTCCAACGCACTGGTGGAGGCGACGATCGCGGGCTTCACCCAGGCCTCGCAGCGGGAGCTGCTCGCGCCGTACGCGGAGCGGTACTTCGCGGCGATCGAGCGGGTCTGGGAGGAGCGGTCCATCCAGATCGGCATGGACGTGGTGCGGGGTCTGTTCCCCTCGCTGCAGGACTCGCCGGGGACGCTGGAGGCGACCGACGCGTGGCTGGCGGCGCACGAGGGGGCGGCGCCCGCGCTGCGCCGGCTGGTGCTGGAGGCCCGGGACGATCTGGCACGGGCGCTGCGGGCCCAGGCTTTGGCCAACGACTAAGCCGCCGGTGACCGTTACGGAATCCGGTCAATAACACCCGTAACCCCTGGCCCAACCCATTTGGACCAGGGGTTTTCGGTGCCCTATCGGCATCCGAACACCCGTCCTTTAGTGCTGCCTTGTCCGCATTTGTCGACGAGCGTGTAACAGCGGTTAGGGGGCGGTCCGGGCGCGGAAAACCCCGGGACATGACCCACAACACCCCGCTGTCCCCCCGCCCGCTCCGTCACCTCTCCGAGGTGCACCGCCGTGTCGTGACGGCCGCGCAGCTGAAGGCGCACGGTGTCCCGTCCGCGGAGCTGACCGAGCAGTGCCGCCCCGGCGGCCCCTGGCAGCAGATCCTCCCGGGTGTCTTCCTGCTCCACCCGGGCCCGCCCACCAGCGAGGAGCGGCTGCACGCGGTGCTGATGTACGCGGCACGCGAGGCCGCCCCCGGGGTGCCGGCCCAGCCCGGCGCCGAGTCCCCGCACCGCCCGGTGTACGCGGAGGCGATGATCACCGGCCTCGCTGCCCTCACGCTGCACGGCTTCACCTCCGCGCCCCCGCTGCTGTCGATCGAGAAGATCGACGTCCTGGTCCCCCGGCTGCGCCGGGTGCGCTCGACCGGCTGCGCCCGCGTCGTCCGCACAGCGTCCCTGCCGACCGCCCGGCAGGTGACGGGAGTTCCCGTCGCGCCGGTCCCGCGCGCCCTGGCCGACGCGGTGTCGGAGCTCTCGGACGCCGGTGCCGTACGGCGGCTGCTGACCGAGGCGGTGCGCGGCGGCCACTGCGAAGCGGCGTCCGTGGTACGGGAGTTGAACAACGCGAAACTGCTGAGCCGACCGCATGTCGTGGACGCGGTGGACTCCCTGCTGGCCGAGGGCCGGGCGATCGCGGAGGACCGGCTGTACCGCATGGTCGAGGAGCACGGTCTGCCCGACCCCGTCTGGAACGTGGACCTGCGGCTGCCCGGCGGCCCGCACCTCGGCGGCCTGGACGCCTACTGGCCGGAGCAGGCGGTCGCCGTCGAACTCGACACCCGCGCGCCCCGCCAGGACGACGACGCGATGTGGTCCGAGTACGCCCGCAAGCGGGAGACCCTGGAGCGCCTGGGCATCACGGTCGTCCACATCACCCCGAAGAAGCTCCGGGACTCGGTCGAGCAGCAGGCGGCCGTGGTCCGCACGGCCCTGATGGCCTCCGGCGACCGCGACCCGGCGGCCTATGTCGTGGTACTGCCCCGGTAGTGACGGACCGGGACGGTGTCAGGAGGGGAGAGGAGGGGCTGCCGGATGGGTCCGGTGGCCCCTCCTCATGTGTGGGGATCAGAGCGGGTCGGGCAGGGCGGGGGGCAGCGTCGCCCGGGTGTGGACGCCGTCGATCAGGGCCGCGTAGGCCGCGATCATCCGCGTACGGCTGAAGCGTTCGCGGCCGGCGGCCAGGGCCGGGGCGAGGTCGGAGCGGGCGGTGACCGCCTCCGTCCAGGCCCGGGCGATGGCGTCCGGGTCGGGCGGGGTGACGAAGCCGTGGCCCGAGACGATCGCCGCGCTGTCGCCGACGTCGGTGGCCACCGGTACGGCCCCGCACATCATGCCCTCGACCAGGCACAGCGGGGCCGCCTCGCCCCAGGAGGAGGTGAGGGCGACCACGTCGGCGGCCGCGTAGAGGTGCTCCATGTCGTGCCGGACGCCGAGGGGGTGCAGCCGGTCCGTGAGGAGGTGGTCGGTGCCGAAGGCGGCCGCGATGTCCGCGACCAGGCCCGGGTTGGCACGCGTCATGCCCGCGCCGCACATCAGGACGTGGCCGCGCGGCTCCCGGGCGAGCCAGGCGCGGGCTGAGGCCAGGAACAGGGGGACGTTCTTCATCGCGTCGTAGCGGGCGGCGAAGATCACCACCGGGGCGTCGGCCGGGACGTCCAGGGCGGCGCGCACCGCGAGCCGGGCGGCCGGGTCGGGGCGGAAGCGGAGCAGGTCCACGCCGTTGGGGATGACGTGCAGCAGCTCGCCCGGCACCCCGGCGGCCTGGTAGGCGGCCCGGGTGGACTCCGCGCAGCACACACAGGCCACCACCGTGCCGTCGGCGATGGCCGCCTTCAGCTCGTCCAGGGCGGCGCCCTGGTTCTCCGGGTCGGAGCGGTGCAGACAGACCACGACCGGGCGGCGCGGCAGGCCCGCCTGGTTGAGCAGCCGCAGGGGCTGTTCCTTCAGGGACAGGATGACGTCCGCCTCCGCGGTCGCCCGTGCGGTGTCGGCCAGCTCCGGCCCGGTGAAACCGACCTGATCCCGGCTTGCGGGGAAGCTGCGGCCCAGGGACGTGACGCCCACCCCGGCCGCGGTCAGCGACCGGTAGCAGGCGTCGTCCTCCATCCGCTGCCGGGTGGCCTCGCGGTGCACCTCACCGTGGATGCTCAGCACCCGGTGATCCTGCTGACCACCCTCGACCAGGCCGAGCACGACGTCACTATGGACGATCCGGGCCCCGCCGGAGAAGAAACCCTCGTAAACAGACAGCACACGCAGTCCGTGCCTTGCACGCACACGACCACCCGCCTCGTACAGATCGAGCCATCCCCGTGAACAGCGGGTTAGCCGATATGAGGCGCCACGGACGTTTCATACGGATGAACTGGGCGTCTCCGATCCGAGTCGCCTGGATTACCGGACGGCCGGGCCGGCCGGGCACGGCGATCCGGATGAGCGGCACGCACGCCTCACCCCTTCTTCAGGACCAGCTCGGTGTTGCGGTCGCTCGGTGTGCCGCCCATTTTCTTGCTGGCGCCGGGCGCGTTGTAGGAGATCTCGCGGTAGAGGGCGGCCAGGCCCGTCTGGGTGAGGTCGGCGAAGTCGGTGCGGTGCGGGGCCGCCGACTCGATCAGGGTGGTGAACAGGGAGATCGTGCCGTCCTTGTTGTCGGCGATCTCGATGACCCGGGCCAGCTGCGGGTAGTCCACGTGGGACGCGGTGGAGATCTCCCAGAAGGAGCGGCCGCCCGACGCCTTGTGCGGGGTGATCTCGTTGCGGTGGATGTGTCCGTTCACCCAGGCCAGGACGTTCGCGTGGCGGCTCAGCAGGGAGACGACCTCGGCGCCGTCGTGCCGCTTCTCGCCGGGGTGCGCCGGGTCGGGGTGCTCGGTGTTGGTCATCGACTTGCTGGTGTGGTGGCTGAAGACGATGGCCCAGGAGTCCTTGTTGTCCTTCAGCTGCCGGTCCAGCCAGCGCAGTTGGGTGGTGCCGATGGAGCCGTCGTAGTGACCGCTCGGGTCGGTGGTGTCGATGCTGATGCCGATGACGTCGTCGGAGATGCGGAACGTGTAGTACTGGGTGCCCGCGTCGAGGTTGGCGGTGGAGTAGCCGTGGCCGACCGGGCCGAGACCGCGGTGCGCCGGGTCGAGGTGGGCCTTGAGGTAGTCGGTCGGGGTGAAGGGGGCACGGCGCTCGTCCGGCGTCACGGAGCGCATGTCGCGGCTGTGCGCCTTGAGCAGGTCGCGCAGCGCGGTGCCGCTCGGGTCGCCGCCGCTCCTGATGAGGTTCTGCAGCTTCTTGGCCTCGGTGGCGGGCAGGCTCATCAGCTTCTTGCCGCCCACGGTGAACTCACCGAGCCAGGAGTCGGCGTGGCCGTAGCAGCCGAGCATCAGGGCGTCGTGGTTGCCGACCGTGGAGTACCAGGGCAGGTTGAGGCCGGGGCTGCGCACCTCCCGGATCGCGGCGGGCAGGAAGCCGCCGAGGTGCGGGAAGCCCAGCCGCTTGTCGTGGTCGCGGGTGGTGGAGTCCGGCTGCCAGAACAGCTGCAGGCCGCTGTTCTGGACGCCCTCGTAGTGGCGCGGGTCACCGGAGTTGGGGGTGATCCGGCCGCCGCTCATGACGGTCAGGAACCACTCCAGCTCGGTCCCCGCGTTGTTGTCCGTGTTGTCGCCGGTGGTCATGGCGAAGTGCAGCGGGGAGCCCGTGACGGGGGCGCCGCGCAGCGCGTTGACCCGCTCGATCAGGGAGACCGCGCCCTGCACGGTCAGCGCCTCGTGGGGGCGCCAGGCGTGCTGGTCCGCGGAGCGCACGTACTCCAGGCGCAGCGGGTGCTGGGCGTCGATCAGGTGCAGGTCGGTCAGCTGCACGAACGCCGCGAGCGCGGTACGGCGGCCCGCGCGGCCCGACTTGGGGGCGGCGAGCTCGCTGCGCACCACGCGGGCCCAGCCGGGGCCGTCGGCGAGCCGGCGGTAGCCGGAGCCGGCGCGCGGGGTGGCGACGGAGGCGAGGGTGGTGCCCTTGGTGTACGGCGCGAGAGGCGCGGTGGCGGCCTGACGTGAGTGGGCCACGATCGCCTCGTGCGGGTGCGCGGCGGCGGCCGCGGCCTGGCTGTCGGTGGGCCGCAGGGCGTAGCCGACGCCTGCGGAGACGGCTGCCGCGCCGGTGGCGGCGAGGACGGTACGGCGGTTGATCGCGGGCTTGTCGCCGGCGACAGAGCGTATGCGCGGCATGGCGCGGTCTCCCCGAGTGCGAACGCGTCGGCAGTGGTCGCGGGTTTCGCTGCCGCGAACAACCCGCTCGCCTTGGATGCTTGGCACCGGGAATGACCTGCGCGTGAACGAGACAGCAACGCGCAGCGCCGATCACCGTACGTGGATCTTGGCAAACCCTGTGTGTTCTCACCCGCTCTTCGACCGGCCGGAAGGCGGTCACGCAGTGTTCATCTTCTGGGGTAACCGACCCGTCACGGGTCGCTCCCGCCACAGCGCCAGGCCCGTGTCGACGAGCCCGACCCGGTTGAGGGCGGGGACCGTCTCCAGCGGGTGCCAGGCCGCCATGTCGGTCGAACCGCCGATCTCGGGGCGGAGTTGGCCGCCGGTCACCCGGGCCTCGTAGACGAGCCGGAGGCCCTGGCGGTCCACGGGGCGGCGGAAGCGGGCGCGGGTCGTGCGGCGGAAGGAGTCGACGCCGAGCAGGCCGGTCACCTCGACGTCGTATCCCGTCTCCTCCTCCACCTCCCGCAGCACGGTGTCGTAGGGGTCCTCGCCGTGTTCCATGCCGCCGCCGGGCAGGGTCCACTCGGGCCGGCCCCGGCCGTCGGTCCAGCGGGCCAGCAGGAGTTGGCCGTCGCGGACGCATATGGCGTAGGCCGCCACCCTCAGTTTCCGTCGCACAGGGAGAAATTAGCCGGAACGGGGCTGTCGGCGATGCGTCCCGCATCGGGGGTTTTCCCCATACATCTCTATCGCGCCGGTCAACACTTCCCAAACAACCTCCCCTTGGGTAAAGCTGGCCGCTCGTCCGGCACTGGACTTCCTCACCTGTAAGGGATGCCGATGACCTTGCTCCCCGTCAGACCCGCGGCCCGAATAGCCGTGGCCGCCGGTCTCGTCGCCGCGCTCTCCGCGGCCGGGCCGATACCCCTGGCCTTCTCCGCCGACGGTCCGTCCGGCACCGCGCCGACGGACACCGCCGTCAAGTCCGCGCACGACAAGCTCGGTTCCGACGACGCGGACCGGCTCGCCGAGGCCAAGGCCGACGGCGACAAGAACGTCACGATGATGATCGCCACCGCGCCGGGACAGACCGAGCAGGTCACCCAGAAGCTGGACGCGGTCAAGGGCGGCATCGTGGGCCGCACCTACGACAAGCTCGGCTACGTCCGCGCCACCGTCCCCACCTCGAAGGCGGACTCCGCCATCGCGGCCGCCGCGAAGCTGTCCTCCGTGCACGGCATCGACCTGCGCGCGGAGATACCCCTGGACGACCCGAGCGTCACGAGCGGCGCCAAGTCGGCCACCGGTAAGGCGAGTTACCCGGCGCCGGACAAGAACACGCCGGCGCGCAACCCGTACAACCCGTCCTTCGAGACGGGCGCCGTCGACTTCGTGAAGCAGCACCCGAAGGCGGACGGCCGCGGTGTCACCATCGGCATCCTGGACTCCGGTGTCGACCTCGGTCACCCGGCGCTGCAGAAGACCACCACCGGCGAGCGGAAGATCGTCGACTGGGTGACGGCCACCGACCCGATCGTCGACGGCGACGCCACCTGGCGGCCGATGCTCACCTCGGTGTCCGGGCCGGCCTTCACCTACGGCGGCCGCACCTGGACGGCGCCCGCCGGGTCGTACCAGATCAGCACCTTCAGCGAGGCCGCGACCGCGGGCGGCGACGCCAAGGGCGACGCCAACCGGGACGGCGACACCACCGACAAGTGGGGCGTCCTGTACGACGCTGCCGCCGGGACGGTCCGCGTCGACCTCAACAACAACTTCGACTTCAGCGACGACACTCCCATGAAGCCGTACAAGGACGGCTTCCAGGTCGGCTACTTCGGGACCGACGACCCGAAGACCGACGTGGTGGAGCGGCAGCCGTTCGTGGTCGAGATCCGCAAGGACGTCGTCTACAACTCCTCCGGCGCGAAGGCCGACTTCGTCAACATCGGCGTCATCGAGTCCGAGCACGGCACGCACGTGGCCGGCATCACCGCCGCCAACGGCCTGTTCGGCGGGCGGATGAACGGCGCCGCGCCCGGCGCGAAGATCGTCTCCTCCCGGGCCTGCACCTGGAGCGGCGGCTGCACCAACGTCGCGCTCACCGAGGGCATGATCGACCTGGTCGTCAACCGCGGTGTCGACATCGTCAACATGTCGATCGGCGGCCTCCCGGCCCTCAACGACGGCAACAACGCCCGTGCGGAGCTGTACACCCGGCTCATCGACACCTACGGCGTGCAGCTGGTGATCTCCGCCGGCAACTCCGGCCCCGGCGCCAACACCATCGGCGACCCGGGCCTCGCCGACAAGGTGATCTCCGTCGGCGCGACCATCTCCAAGGAGACCTGGGCGGCCAACTACGGCTCGGTCGTCGAGAAGAAGTACGCGATGATGCCCTTCTCCTCCCGCGGTCCGCGCGAGGACGGCGGCTTCACGCCGACCCTGTCCGCGCCGGGCGCCGCCATCAACACCACCCAGACCTGGCTGCCGGGCGCCCCGGTCGCCGAGGCGGGCTACCCGCTGCCGGCCGGCTACTCCATGCTGCAGGGCACCTCGATGGCCTCCCCGCAGGCCACCGGCGCCACCGCGCTGCTGCTGAGCGCCGCCAAGCAGAAGCACATCACGCTGAGCCCCGCCGACCTGCGTACGGCCCTGACCTCGACGGCCAAGCACATCAAGGGCGTTCAGGCGTACGAGGAGGGCGCGGGCCTGATCGACGTGGTCGACGCCTGGGACGCCGTCCGCGACGGCGCCACCGCCCACGACTACACCGTCAAGGCGCCGGTCGACACCGCGATCGACCAGCTGCTGAAGACCCCCGGCTACGGCACCGGCCTCTACGACCGCGAGAGCGGTCTGAAGGCCGGGCAGAAGAAGACGTACGACGTCACCATCACCCGCACCTCCGGCTCGGAGAAGGCGCAGTGGCACCGGCTGCGGTTCGAGAACAACGCGGGTGACACCTTCAGGATCCTCGGCAAGGACTGGGTGAGGCTGCCGCTGAACCAGCCGGTGACGGTGAAGGTGCAGGCAAGCCCCCGCTCGGCGGGTCTGAAGAGCGCGATCCTCACCGTGGACGACCCGAGCACCGAGGGCGTCGACAAGCAGATCCTCACCACGGTCGTGGTCTCGACGCCGGTGAAGTACACCTACTCCGCGTCCGACTCCGTGCAGCGCAACAGCACGCGCTCGTACTTCGTGACCGTCCCGGAGGGCGCCACGTCGCTGGAGGTGGCGATCGGCGGGCTGAAGGGCGTGAGCCAGACGCGGTTCATCGCGATCCACCCCTACGGCGTCCCGGTCGACAACACCTCCACGCCGTACTGCTACAACAACTACCTCGACGGCAACGGCTGTAAGCCCGACGTGCGCTCGTACGCCGACCCGCAGCCGGGCGTCTGGGAGATCGAGGTCGAGGCGCGCCGCACCTCGCCGCTGCTCGACAACCCCTACAAGCTCGACGCCGCCGTCTACGGCGCCGCCTTCGACCCGGAGACGGTGACCGTGCCCGAGGCGAAGGTGGGCACCCCGGCGGCCGCCTCCTGGAAGGTCACCAACAAGCTCGCCGCGATCGACGGCCACCTGGTGGGCGGCCCGCTCGGCTCCTCCAAGACGGCCCGGCCGACGATCAAGCAGGGCGAGACGCAGACCACCACGGTCGTGGTGCCCGAGGGCGCCAAGTCCCTGGACGTGGCGATCGGCAACGTCTCCGACGCGGCCGCCGACCTCGACCTGACGGTGAAGAACGCGGCCGGCACGGTCGTCGGCCAGTCCGCCGACGGCGACTCGGAGGAGGCGGTCTCCGTCGCCTCGCCCGCCGCCGGCACCTACACCATCGAGGTCGCGGGCTACTCGGTGCCGTCCGGCTCGACGGCTTACGACTACCGGGACGTCTTCTTCTCCGCGTCCCTGGGCACCGTCACCGTCGACCAGGCGGCGCCGGTGAAGCTCGGCACGGGCGCCTCGGCGACCGTCTCCGCGAGCGTCACCGCGGCGGCGGCCGCTCCGGAGGGCCGGGAGTTCTTCGGCCAGGTGCAGCTGGTGAACGCCCGCGGCACGGTCGCGGGCACCGGCAGCGTGAAGATCGAGAAGGTCACGCCGTAGCCGGTGGTACGGCGATGAGGGCGGGCGTCCGTACGGGCGCCCGCCCTTGCTCATTCGCAGGTCGTACCGGCTGCCTCGCGCACGGCCTGTTCGAGCCCGGCGCGTTCGGGGGCGATGGCCGCCTCCCCGACCAGGACCTGGTCCGGGGTGGCCGAGCGGCGCGGGAAGGCGACCAGGATGTGGTCGCCCCGGTGCAGGGCCTGGCCGGCCACGCTCTCGGCGACCACGAAGGTGAGCTCCTGCCCGGTGTTCTCCGGCCGGTTGGTCGCCGGTTTGTACGCGCGGGTCACGCGCAGGGTGATCCGGTCCTGGCCGGCGGCCGCGGGGGCCGGTCCGGCCGCGGTGACCGTGCCCTCGGCGACGAGCCGCGAGCAGGCGAGGTACTCGGGGCTGGCGAGAGGGGAGCGGGCCGCGGACTCCGCCGACTTGGCGCCGGAGTCGGCGCTGCCGCCCGACATGGAGTTCACCCCGCCCCCGGACGCCTGTCCCAGCAGCCAGATCATTCCCGAGAGCACGCCCGCGACGGCCGCCACCGCGAGGCCCGCGAAGGCGAACCCGCGCACCGCACGCCGGTTGCGCGTCGGCCGTGGCGGTGCGGCCGCCGGCCGTGGCCGTGCCTGCTCCCCGGCCAGCGCGTCCCCGATGATCCCGAGCTGTTCCCGCAGCAGCGCCACATCGGCCGCGGCGCGGCGGTGCTCGGCGAGGAGGGCGGCGTCGGCGTCCTCGGGGAGCCGCTCGCCGGTGATCGCGGCCATCAGCGCGTCGCCGCCGTCGTAGTGCCGGTCGTCGGCGGTCATCTCACACCACCTCGTCCTCGTGCAGACGGGCACGCAGGGCCCGGACCGCCGTGTGCAGCCTGCTCTTGACCGTGCCCTCCGGCACACCGAGCTCCTGGGCGATCGAACGGACCGGCAGGTCGGCGTAGAAGCGCAGGACGAGGACCTGGCGCTGGGAGTCCGGGAGCTCGTCGAGGCCCTGGGCCACCGCCAGCGAGAGCACGCTGGTGTCCTCGCCCGAGGGGTGCTCCAGCTGGCGCAGGGAGGCCAGCCGCTCACCGATCCGGTCCTGGCGGCGCTTCGCGCGATGCCAGTCCATGGCCAGGTTGGAGGCGACGACCGCCGCCCAGGCGGAGACGTCGCGCGGGGCCTCGTACCCCTTCGCCGCGCGCTCCAGCAACCGCAGGCGGACCTGCTGCACCCCGTCCGGCAGGTCCGCCTGCGGCACCCCGCCCAGCGCGAGCACCGCCCGCACCCGGCGTTCCTGAGCCGCGTCCAGAGGATCCTCGTCCTCCGGCGCACGGCGGGCCTTTCTGCGCAGCACAAGCCACCCCCTCACCGCGTTTCCTCTACGACGCGGCAGCGCACGGAAACGTTCGACCGGATCTCGGGGAATCGCGTGGAGGCGTACGTCACACCGCCGGGCGTCCCACTCCTCGGGCATGGTGCGCAAAGAATTGGACAGGCGGACCCGGGTCGGCCGCATGATGGAAAAGCCGCAGACACACAAGCATCACAGGTAAGGGAGTCGCCGTGAGGGTCGGAATCGTCGGAGCCACCGGTCAGGTCGGCACGGTCATGCGCAGGATCCTCAAGGAACGGAACTTCCCGGTCACCGAGCTGCGCCTGTTCGCCTCGGCCCGCTCCGCCGGGACCGAGCTGGACGGCGTGACGGTGGAGGACGCGGCGAGCGCGGACTACTCCGGCCTGGACATCGTGCTGTTCTCCGCGGGCGGCGCGACCTCGAAGGCGCTGGCCGAGAAGGTCGCCTCGCAGGGCCCGGTCGTGATCGACAACTCCTCCGCCTGGCGCAAGGACCCCGAGGTTCCGCTGGTCGTCTCCGAGGTGAACCCGCACGCCGTCGCGCACCGCCCCAAGGGCATCATCGCCAACCCGAACTGCACCACGATGGCCGCGATGCCGGTCCTGAAGGTGCTGCACGCCGAGGCGGGCCTCGAGGCGCTGGTCGTCGCCACCTACCAGGCCGTGTCCGGTTCCGGTCTCGCGGGCGTGGCCGAGCTGCACGGCCAGGCGCAGAAGGTGGTCGCCGACGCGGACAAGCTGACGCACGACGGCGCGGCGGTCGACTTCCCCGAGCCCGGTGTCTACAAGCGCCCCATCGCCTTCAACGTGCTCCCCTTCGCCGGCAACCTCGTCGACGACGGCCTGAACGAGACCGACGAGGAGCAGAAGCTCCGCAACGAGTCCCGCAAGATCCTGGAGATCCCCGACCTCAAGGTCTCCGGCACCTGCGTCCGCGTCCCCGTCTTCGCCGGCCACTCCCTGCAGGTCAACGCCCGCTTCGCCCGCCCCCTCTCCCCCGAGCGCGCGACGGAGCTGCTCGCCGAGGCCCCCGGGGTCGAGCTGTCGGACATCCCGACGCCCCTGCAGGCCGCCGGTCAGGACCCCTCCTACGTCGGCCGCATCCGCCGCGACGAGACCGTCGACAACGGCCTCGCCCTGTTCATCTCCAACGACAACCTCCGCAAGGGCGCCGCGCTGAACGCGGTCCAGATCGCGGAGCTGGTGGCGGCGGAGCTGGGCGGCGAGTAAGCGGGCCGTACCGTACGACGAAGGGGGCGCCCACCGGTTGCGGTGGGCGCCCCCTTTCATGGTCAGAGCGCCAGTTGCTGCCGCAGCGCTCTGTCGATGGCCTTCATGATCTGCGGCGGTACGACCCCGATGCGGTTCCCGAACCGAGACAGATCCAGTGCCCGGATCTGCTCGCACTGGGCCTTGGAGTCCCGCTTCAGTCCACAGTCCTCGGCGTGCAGCAGGACCTGGAACGTCCGCACCTGGGTGATGTTGGACGTGACGGGCACCACCGCCAGTACGCCACGGCCCCCCCGGTCGGCCATACGGTTCGCCGCGTCGTTCGTCACCAGGACGGCCGGCCTCTTCTTGTTGGCCCCATGCCCTACGGCCGGCTCAAGATCGACCAGGTAGATGTCACCACGCCTCATCGGAAAGTCCATCCCCCGCCGTCCGGTCCCACAGTGCCGCATCCTCGCTCGCGTACCACTCGTCCCATGCCGCGAGATATTCGTCCTCCAGGACGGATTCCCGCAGCAGCTGGATAGCGGCATGTATGACGGCGGACCGGGATTCCGCGGCTCTCTCGGCCGCGTACGCGTCGACGAACTCGACATCCTCCTGAGGCAGGCTCACACTGATCTTCATACGCTCGAAGCTACCACAGGTAGGAACGCACGAGCCACCCCAATCCGCGCCCCACTCATGGAAGGATGGCCGCACCGCCGAACCGACACATACGAGGAGATGAACGCGTGCCTGGCACAAACCTGACTCGCGAAGAGGCTCAGCAGCGGGCGCAGCTGCTCACTGTCGAGTCCTACGAGATCGATCTCGACCTCTCCGGCGCGCAGGAGGGCGGTACGTACCGGTCCGTGACGACGGTGCGTTTCGACGTCAGCGAGAACGGCTCCGAGTCCTTCATCGACCTGGTCGCCCCCACGGTCCACGAGGTCACCCTGAACGGCGACCCGCTCGACCCGGCGGAGGTCTTCGCGGACTCCCGGATCGCGCTGCCGGGCCTGCTGGAGGGCCGCAACGTTCTCCGCGTGGTCGCGGACTGCGCGTACACCAACACCGGCGAGGGCCTGCACCGCTTCGTCGACCCGGTCGACCAGCAGGCCTATCTCTACACCCAGTTCGAGGTGCCGGACGCCCGCCGGGTCTTCGCGAGCTTCGAGCAGCCCGACCTGAAGGCCACCTTCCAGTTCACGGTGAAGGCGCCGACCGGCTGGACCGTCATCTCCAACTCCCCGACCCCGGAGCCCAAGGACGACGTCTGGGTCTTCGAGCCGACGCCGAGGATCTCCAGCTACATCACCGCGCTGATCGTCGGCCCGTACCACTCCGTGCACAGCGTGTACGAGAAGGACGGCCAGTCCGTGCCGCTGGGCATCTACTGCCGGCCCTCGCTCGCCGAGTTCCTCGACTCGGACGCGATCTTCGAGGTCACCCGGCAGGGCTTCGAGTGGTTCCAGGAGAAGTTCGACTACGCGTACCCGTTCAAGAAGTACGACCAGCTCTTCGTGCCGGAGTTCAACGCGGGCGCGATGGAGAACGCGGGCGCGGTGACCATCCGCGACCAGTACGTCTTCCGTTCCAAGGTCACCGACGCGTCGTACGAGCTGCGCGCCGAGACCATCCTCCACGAGCTGGCCCACATGTGGTTCGGCGACCTGGTCACCATGGAGTGGTGGAACGACCTGTGGCTGAACGAGTCGTTCGCCACGTACACGTCCATCGCGTGCCAGGCGTACCACCCCGCCTCCCGCTGGCCGCACTCCTGGACGACCTTCGCCAACTCCATGAAGACGTGGGCGTACCGGCAGGACCAGCTGCCCTCCACCCACCCGATCATGGCCGAGATCCGTGACCTCGACGACGTCCTCGTCAACTTCGACGGCATCACCTACGCCAAGGGCGCGAGCGTCCTGAAGCAGCTCGTGGCGTACGTCGGCATGGACGAGTTCTTCGCGGGCGTGCAGGCGTACTTCAAGAACCACGCGTACGGCAACACGCGGCTGTCCGACCTGCTGGGCGCGCTGGAGGAGACCTCCGGGCGCGACCTCGGCACCTGGTCGCAGAAGTGGCTGCAGACGGCCGGCATCAACATCCTGCGCCCGGAGATCGAGACGGACGCCGAGGGCGTCATCACCTCCTTCGCGATCCGCCAGGAGGCCCCGGCGCTCCCGGCCGGCGCGAAGGGCGAGCCGACCCTGCGTCCGCACCGCATCGCGATCGGCCTGTACGAACTCGACGACGCGAGCGGCAAGCTGGTGCGCGACGAGCGCGTGGAGCTGGACGTCGACGGCGAGCTGACGGCCGTGCCGCAGCTGGCCGGCAGGCGCCGTCCGGCCGTCGTCCTGCTCAACGACGACGACCTGTCGTACGCCAAGGTCCGCCTCGACGAGCAGTCCCTCGCCTTCGTCACCGAGCACCTCGGCGACTTCGAGTCCTCCCTCCCCCGCGCCCTGTGCTGGGCCTCGGCCTGGGACATGACCCGCGACGCGGAACTCGCCACCCGCGACTACCTGTCCCTGGTCCTGTCGGGCATCGGCAAGGAGTCCGACATCGGTGTCGTGCAGTCCCTGCAGCGCCAGGTGAAGCTCGCCGTGGACCTGTACGCCGACCCGGCCGCCCGCGAGTCGCTGCTGACCCGCTGGACCGACGCCACGCTGGCCCACCTCCGCTCCGCCGAGCCGGGCAGCGACCACCAGCTGGCCTGGGCCCGCGCCTTCGCGGCCACGGCCCGTACGCCGGAGCAGCTGGACCTGCTGGAGTCCCTGCTGGACGGTTCGCAGACGATCGAGGGCCTGGCCGTCGACACGGAGCTGCGCTGGGCGCTGGTGCAGCGCCTCGCCGCGGTCGGCCGTTTCGACGAGGCGGAGATCGCCGGCGAGTACGAGCGGGACAAGACGGCGGCCGGCGAGCGCCACGCGGCGTCCGCCCGTGCCGCCCGCCCGACGGCGGAGGCCAAGGCGGAGGCCTGGGCGTCGGTCGTCGAGTCCGACAAGCTGCCGAACGCCGTGCAGGAGGCGGTCATCGCCGGCTTCGTGCAGACCGACCAGCGCGAGCTGCTCGCCCCGTACACGGACAAGTACTTCGAGGTGGTCAACGACATCTGGTCCTCCCGCTCGCACGAGATGGCCCAGCAGATCGCCGTCGGCCTCTACCCCGCCATCCAGGTCTCCCCGGAGACCCTGGCCAAGACGGACACCTGGCTCTCCGAGACCGAGCCCAACGCGGCCCTGCGCCGTCTGGTCTCCGAGTCCCGCTCGGGCGTGGAGCGGGCGCTGAAGGCGCAGGCGGCGGACACGGCCGCCTAGTCCCGCGTACGACGACAGGGGGCGCCCGGCATCGTGCCGGGCGCCCCTTCGTATGCCCTCAGCCTGACCTCAGCCCCGACCTCAGCGCACGACCATGCCGCCCGTCACGTTGACGAACGTGCCGGTGATGCCCGCCGCGTGGTCGGAGGCCAGGAAGGCGGCCGTGGCGGTGATCTCGGCGAGGGTGGGGTTGCGGCGGGTCATGCGCATCGTCGCGAGGTTGGTGACGATGCCCTGGACCGCGGCCTCGTCGATCGCCGGGTTGACCGCGGAGAGCTTCTCGACGGTGAAGGTCTCGGGGACACCGGCCGCCCACAGGCCCACGGCGCGCACCCCGCGGGGGCCCAGTTCGATCGCCAGGTTGCGGACGAGCGTGTCGGTGGCGGCGTCCGCGGGTCCCGTGCCGCCCATCATCGGACTGCCGTGCGCGGAGCCGCTGTTGAGGGTGAGGATGACGCCGGAGCCGCGCTCGGCCATGCGGCGGCCGGCGGCGCGGGCGGTGATGAAGTTGGCACGGGTGCCGTCGATCACCGGCCGCAGGAAGTCGTCCACCGGCATGTCGGTGAGCGGGGCGCCCTGCACATCGCCGCGGCTGACCAGGTTGAAGGAGACGTCGACGGAGCCGACGCCGTTCAGGTGGTCCTCGACGGCCGCCTCGTCCAGCGCGTCCACGACGGCGACCTCGGCGTCCTCGATGTCGGCGGCCACCGCCTCCAGTGTCTTACGGGTCCGTCCGACGAGGTGGACGCGGGCCCCCTCGGCGGCGAAGGCGCGGGCCACCGCACCGCCGATCGAGCCGCCGGCGCCGTAGACGATCGCGGTCTTGTCGGTGAGCAGCATGGTGATTCTCCCTGCGGGTCGTGACGTTCGTGTCGGTCATATGGACGCGCCGGGGCCCTGGCGGTCATCGGTCACAGACGCAGGGGCAGACCGAAGGCGGGGAAGAGGTGCGGTTCGAAGGAGGTGATCTCGGCGATCCGGTCGTCGCCGTCGAAGCGGAGCACGTCGAGGACCTGCGCGCGGTAGACGTTCGTACCGGGCCTGCGGACGTAACCACCCGCCGCGAGCTGGCCGTTGGCGCGCGCGGGCAGGTGGCGCCAGTGGCCGAAGAACATGGGGGACGCCGGGTCCAGGGTGGGGCGCAGGAAGCCGACGAGGGCGTCGCGGCCGGTGAACCAGAACGGGTTCGGCGGCATGGTGAGCGTGACGTCCTCGCTCAGCAGCTCGGTCATCGCCCCGAAGTCGAGCTGTTCGGCGGCGGTCATGTACCGCTGCAGCACGGCCCGTTGGGCCGGGGTGGGCTCGGTCGTCGTCCAGTCGGCGCGGTGGCCGGGCAGCCGGTCGCGCAGGGTGGGGCGGGCGCGCTGCAGGGCGCTGTTGGCGGAGGCCACGGTCAGGCCGAGGGCCTCGGCGGTCTCGGCGGCGGTCAGCCCCAGCACGTCCCGCAGGATCAGCACCGCGCGCTGGCGGGGCGGGAGGTGCTGGAGGGCGGCGAGGAAGACCAGTTCCAGGGTCTCCCGGGAGAGCGCGGCGGCCTCCGGCTGCTCCTCGGCGGAGGGCAGTTCGTCGTCCGGGTAGGGCTGCAGCCAGGTGATACGGGCGGGTGGCTCGCCGGTGCCGTGGTTCATGCCGGGGATCGGTTCGTAGCGCTGCGGGCGGCGTGCGGTGCGGCGCTGGAAGTCCAGGCAGGCGTTGGTGGCGATGCGGTACAGCCAGGTGCGGGCGCCGGCCCGCCCCTCGAAGCCGTCCCGGGCCCGCCAGGCCCGCAGGAACGTCTCCTGCACCAGGTCCTCGGCGTCGTCGTGGGAGCCGGTCATGCGGTAGCAGTGGACCTGGATCTCACGCCGGTGGGCCTCGGTGAGGGCGGCGAAGTCGGTCTCGGTGAGGGCGGCGGGCCCGGACCCGGTGAGCCGGGGCCCGGTCTCCGGTTCCGTCACGGGGACGTGCGTGACGGATTCCTTCGCCGTGTCCCGTGCCACCCGCGCCACCCGCCGCAGCCGGGCGACGGACGACGACAGCTCGCTCACCCCCGAGTACAGGACCGAGGGCGGTGTGGGCGCCAGCTCCTTCACCTGGCGCGCCAGGTCCTCGATCAGCCCCTCCACCCCGGTCTCCTCCGGCCCGTGCCGCCTGCGGTACGCCTTCTGCCGGCAGGCCGCCGAGCAGTACAGGGAGCTGCGGCCGGTGCGGCCGGCCCGGGCGGGCAGCGGCTTTCCACACACCGCACAGACGTCGGCGACCACGGGCACCTCCGGGAGGGATTGCGTCACGCGGGGACGGTGTGACGCTATACCTGCTCGGGGCGCGTGAGGTGCGTCCGCGCGACTTTCCGGAAGGCCGTCACCAGA
The DNA here is from genome assembly GCF_017614965.1 of Streptomyces griseorubiginosus. Lineage (GTDB taxonomy): Bacteria > Actinomycetota > Actinomycetes > Streptomycetales > Streptomycetaceae > Streptomyces > Streptomyces griseorubiginosus_B. The sequence continues at coordinate 27,696 of NZ_WVUG01000087.1, forward strand.
CGTCCGCGGTCCCCGGCGCGGGTGGCGAGGGCGACCTGGCTGGGCTCCACGCCGTGCAGCGGGACGGAGGTGAGGTCGGGGCGGAGCCGGATGCCGGTCGGATAGGCCGTGACGACCAGGGCCTCCCCGGCGGCGACGACCTCGAACTTGTCCTCCAGGTCCTGGATCTCGGGGCCCTCGGGCACCGGGCGGCCGTCCGGGCGGGGTTCCAGTCGCCAGAAGGCCGCCCAGGCGGGGTCGGCGCCGGTGATCCGGGGCATCGGCTCGTCCGCGATGTCGTCGACGGTGACGGACTCCTTCCCGGCCAGCCGGTGATCGACGGGGACGACCACGGCCCGGGGCTCGTCGTAGAGGACGGTCACGTCCAACTGGTCGGTGACGAAGGGCAGTCGGGCCACCGCCACGTCCACCCGGCGCTCCAGCAGCGCCGAGCGCGCCTCGTCCCAGCGCAGGTGGCGGCTGCGTACGTCGGCCTCCGGGTGCCGGCGCCGCATTTCGCGCACGGCGGCGGTGACGATGACTCCGCTGGTGAAGCCGACGGTGAACCGGCCCGGCTCGGCGGCGGCGCGGGCCTCGGCCGCGGCCTGCTCGGCGGACCGCAGCAGCGCCCGTGCGCGCGGCAGGAACACCTCGCCGGCCTCGGTCAGCCGGGTCCCGCGCGGAGTGCGGTCCAGCAGCCGGGCGCCGACCTGCTGCTCCAGGCTCGCGATCTGCCGGCTCAGGGACGGCTGGGTGATGTGCAGGGCCTCGGCGGCCCGCCCGAAGTGGCGGTGCTCGGCGACGGCGGTGAAGTACCGGACCAGACGGAGGTCGAGGTCAGCCATCCCTCCACCCTACTCACCTCTACACTCCCCCACTCACCTGTGGTGATGCCCGAACCGTATTGCGCCATGCGGAACAGGCTTTGGACGCGGCCGCCGCCCCCTCCCGAGGATGGAGGCACACTCACCCACTCCCCTCACGAAGGGCCGCACCATGCGTGTATTCGTCACGGGCGCCACCGGTTTCATCGGTTCCGCCGTGGTCCGTGAACTCCTCGACGCCGGGCACCGGGTCACCGGGCTGGCCCGCTCGGACTCGTCCGCCGCCGCGCTGACCGCGGCCGGGGCCGAGGTGCACCGCGGGGATCTCGGCGACCCCGACTCCCTCGCCGCGGGGGCGGCCGCGGCCGACGGCGTCGCCCACCTCGCCTTCATCCACGATTTCTCCGGCACCTTCGACTTCGCCGCCGCGTGCGCGGCCGACCTGCGGGCCGTCGAGACGATCGGCGCCGCTCTGGAGGGCTCGGACAAGCCCTTCGTGATGTCCTCGGGTACGGCCCTGCTGCAGCCCGGAAGGGTCTCCAGCGAGGAGGACACGGCCCCGGCGGAGTCGTTCGGTGCGATCCGGGCGCGGAACGAGGACGCGGCCGTCGCACTGGCCGACCGCGGGGTCCGGTCGGCGGCCGTCCGGTTCTCGCCGTCCGTGCACGGGCGCGGCGACAAGGGCTTCGTCTCGATGCTGATCGCGATCGCCCGCGAGAAGGGCTTCGCGGCCCACGTCGGCGACGGCGCCAACCGCTGGCCCGCCGTGCACCGCTCGGACGCGGCCCGTCTGGTCCGGCTCGCCCTGGAGTCGGCGCCGGCCGGTTCCCGGCTGCACGCGGTCGGCGACGAGGGCATCCCCTTCCGGGACATCGCCGCCGTCATCGGCCGCCACCTGGACCTGCCGGTCCGCTCCATCGCCCCCGAGGAGGCGGACGCCCACTTCGGCTGGCTCGGCCACATCGTCCCCCTCGACGTACCGGCGTCCAACACCCTCACCCGCAAGTGGCTGAACTGGGACCCGACGGGCCCGGGCCTGCTGGAGGACCTGGAGGAGGGCCACTACTTCACGGCGTGACCGAGACCCTCTCGCCGCGTCGGCTCTCGGCGACGCTGATGCTCACCACGGGCGCATGACGGGCCGCCTCGACAACTGGAGCGCGCGGGCCGGTGAAGCGTGAGAACACGTCGAGGGCGCCGGCCGCGCCCGCGGTGCGGTGGGGCGGGCCGGCGCCCTCGGTGAAGCGTCGGGTCAGGCCTTCGCCTTGGCCTTGTCCGCGCCGGCCTTGGCCACGCGGTGGCTGGGGTGGGACTTGTCCAGGACGATCACCAGGCCCGCGATGATCGCGAACAGGCCGAGCGGGATCGCGACATAGAGGCCCAGCGTCTGGATGACACTCAGGCCCTTGCCGGGGTCGTCGCCGTCGTCGCGGGTCAGCGCGAGCGCGGGGGACGACATGAGCAGCATCATCAGCGTCGTACCGGCGGCCAGGGCGCCGGCGCGCAGGGCGTTCTTCTTGTCCACGGTCCCAAAAGTATCGAATGACGATCGCGGTCGCTCGTCCGGGGTCCCCTAGCAGCCCCCCGGCC
>NZ_WVUG01000088.1 GCF_017614965.1 Streptomyces griseorubiginosus
GGACCGGAGGTCGTGGGGCGGGGGGCGGCCTCGTACGCCTGCGGGCCTCGGGACGTCGGCGCCGGGGCGCCCTTGCCGCCGCGGTCGCGGGCCCAACGGGCCAGCTGGGCGACGCGCTTGACAACGAACTGGGTGTCGAGGATGCCGAGCATGCCGGCGAGCTGGACGGCGACCTCGTGCTGGGCGCCGGTGTTCTTGATGCGGGCGACGATGGGGGCCGCCTCGTCCAGGGCCGCGGCCCGGCCGGCGGGGGTGTCGAGGTCGTAGCGGACGACGATCTGACGCAGGGCGAACTCGAACAGCGGCGTGCGGGGCTCGACCAGGTCGGCGACCGCCTCGTCGCCCTTGGCGAGCCGGAGTTCGCAGGGGTCCATGCCGTCGGGGGCGATCGCGATGTAGGTCTCGGCGGCGAACTTCTGGTCGTCCTCGAAGGCGCGCAGGGCCGCCTTCTGGCCGGCCGAGTCGCCGTCGAAGGTGAAGATGACCCGTGCGCTGCCGTTGTCCATGAGCAGGCGGCGCAGGATCTTGATGTGGTCGCCGCCGAAGGCGGTGCCGCAGGTGGCGATCGCGGTGGTGACGCCGGCGAGGTGGCAGGCCATGACGTCCGTGTAGCCCTCGACGACGACCGCGCGGGAGGCCTTCGCGATGTCCTTCTTCGCCAGGTCGATGCCGTACAGGACCTGGGACTTCTTGTAGATCGCCGTGTCGGGGGTGTTGAGGTACTTGGGGCCGTTGTCCGCCTCGTACAGCTTGCGGGCGCCGAAGCCGACGACGTCCCCGCCGATGTCGCGGATGGGCCACATCAGACGGCCCCGGAAGCGGTCGATGGGGCCGCGGCGGCCCTCCTGGGCGAGGCCGGAGAGGAGGAGTTCCTTGTCGGTGAAGCCCTTGCCGCGCAGATAGCGGGTGAGGTGGTCCCAGCCCTGGGGGCTGTAGCCGACGGAGAAGTGCGCGGCGGCGTTCTGGTCGAAGCCGCGCTCGGCGAGGAAGACCCGGCCGGTCTCGGCCTCGGGGCTGGTGGCGAGCTGCTCGACATACCAGTCGGCGGCGATCTTGTGGGCCTCGACCAGGCGGATGCGTTCGCCGCGCTGGTGGGAGGGGTTGTAGCCGCCCTCCTCGTAGCGCAGGGTGATGCCGGCCTGGGCGGCCAGCCGCTCGACCGCCTCGGAGAAGGTGAGGTGGTCGACCTTCATCACGAACGTGATGGTGTCGCCGCCCTCCTGGCAGCCGAAGCAGTGGAAGAGTCCCTTGCTCGGGCTGACCTGGAACGACGGCGACTTCTCGTCGTGGAACGGGCAGAGCCCCTTGAGGTTGCCCCCGCCCGCGTTGCGCAGCTGGAGGTACTCGGAGACGACGGCGTCGATGGGAACCGCGTCCCGTACCGCCTTCACGTCCTCGTCGTTGATCCGTCCAGCCACGCAGTGATTCTACGGGGGTGGTCCGACACTCACGGGACGAGGCTTTCGAGCGGAACGTGCGGGTCCGCCAGGGACTCCGTGTTCACCCGTGCCTTCGACCTGATCAGCTTCTGGATGGGCTCTGTGACGTCCCACACGTTGACGTTCATCCCGGCCAGCACCCGGTCGTCCTTCACCCAGAAGGCGATGAACTCGCGCTTCCCCGCGTCCCCGCGGATCACCACCTCGTCGTACGACCCCGGCGGCGCCCATCCGCTGTACTCCATCCCCAGGTCGTACTGGTCGGAGAAGAAGTAGGGCACGCGGTCGTAGGTCAGGTCCTGGCCGAGCATCGCGCGGGCCGCAGCGGGGCCGCCGTTGAGGGCGTTGGCCCAGTGCTCGACGCGCAGCCGGGTGGTGAACAGGGCGTGGTGGAAGGAGGCGACGTCGCCGGCCGCGTAGATGTCGGGGTCGGAGGTGCGCAGCCGGTCGTCGACGACGACCCCTCCCCCGTGCGCCCGGTCGGCGATCTCCAGTCCCGCCGCCTCCGCGAGGCCGACGCGCGGGGCCGCGCCGATCGCCGCGAGGACGTCGTGCGCCGGGTGCTCCTCGCCGTCGTCGGTGCGCGCAGCCAGCACCATGCCGTCCTGGCCGACGATCTCCGTCAGCTTCGCGCCGAAGTGGAAGCGCACCCCGTGCTCGCGGTGCAGCTCGGCGAAGAGGTTGCCGAGCTCGGGTCCGAGGACGCCGTGCAGCGGGGTCTGCGCGGGCTCGACGACGGTGACCTCGGCGCCGTACTCCCGGGCCGCCGCCGCGACCTCCAGACCGATCCAGCCGGCGCCCGCGATGACGATGTGGCCGTTGTCCCGGCCGAGCGTCGCCAGTACGCCCTTGAGGCGCTCCGCGTGGGCGATGCGGCGCAGATGGTGGACGCCCGCGAGATCCGTCCCCGGGATGTCGAGGCGCCGCGGCTCCGCGCCCGTCGCCAGAAGCAGCTTGTCGTAGTGGACGAGCGTGCCGTCCTCGCCGAAGCGGACCGTCTTCGCCGCGCGGTCGATGGCGTCCACGGTCTCGCCGAGGTGCAGTTCGATGTCGTTCTGCGCGTACCAGGCGGGTTCGTGGACGAAGACGCTGTCGCGCTCCTCCTTGCCCAGCAGATACCCCTTGGACAGCGGAGGGCGCTCGTAGGGGTGGTCGCGCTCGTCGCAGATCAGTATCACGCGGCCGCTGAAGCCCTCCGCTCGGAGCGTCTCGGCCGCCTTCGCACCGGCGAGACCGCCTCCGACGATGACGAATGTCTGATCCGCGTCGACCACTTGATGCCTCCTACGGGGTGTCCGAGGGGTGTCCCCTCGGAGAACACGGCGGGTGCCGCCACATGCGAGCGTCCCGCACGGAGTGTGATGGGGGAAGAGGGAGTGGCCCGATCAGGCCACGGAGGGTCACGTTCGGGCGCAATCGGGCTCACTCGTGTCGCGTCAGTCTCTCGCCTTCCCTGTCAGACGAGCGTGAAGCGACCGGGCGGACGCGTCCGTCAGCGAGGCGATCTGGTCCACGATCACCCTCTTGCGCGCCCGGTCGTCCCCGGCCTGGTCGAACAGCGCCCGGAACTGCGGGTCGAGGCCGTCGGGTGCACGCGCGGTGAGCGCCTGCGCCAGTTCGGCCACCACGATCCGCTGGTCGGCCCGCAGCCGCTCCTGCTCGGCGCGCTGCATGACGTACCGGTCGGCGACGGCCTTGAGCACCGCGCACTCCAGCCGTGTCTCGTGCGGTACGACCAGCTCGGCGCCGTACCGGGTGAGGCGGCCGGTGCCGTACGCGGCGCGCGTGGCCGCCTCGGCGGCCAGGCAGAAGCGGCCGATGAGCTGGCTGGTGGCGTCCTTGAGGCGGGCCTGCGCGACCGCCGAGCCGTCGTAGCCGTGCGGCCACCACTCCTGGTCCTGGAGGCGGTCCAGGGCGGCGGACAGCTCCGCCGGGTCGGTGCCGGCGGGGACGTACCGGCCGACGGCGACCTCGAAGACCGCCCGGCGTTCCGGTTCCGCGTGAAGGCAGCCCGGGTCGATGTGGCCGGCATGCAGGCCGTCCTCGACGTCGTGCACCGAGTACGCCACGTCGTCCGACCAGTCCATCACCTGGGCCTCGAAGGTGGTGCGGGTGGCGGGGGCGTCCTTGCGGATCCAGTCGAAGACGGGTCTGTCGTCCTCGTACACGCCGAACTTGGGGGAGGCCGGGTCGGTGGGGTGGGCGCCTCTGGGCCAGGGGTACTTGGTGGCGGCGTCCAGGGTGGCGCGGGTGAGGTTGAGGCCGACGGAGCCCTCCGGGGTGAACCGCTTGGGTTCGATGCGGGTGAGGAGCCTGAGGGACTGGGCGTTGCCCTCGAAGCCGCCGCAGTCCTCGGCGAACTCGTTCAGCGCGTGTTCGCCGTTGTGGCCGAAGGGAGGGTGGCCGAGGTCGTGGGAGAGGCAGGCGGCTTCCACGAGGTCGGGGTCGCAGCCGAGGGCCGCGCCCAGCTCGCGGCCGACCTGGGCGCACTCCAGGGAGTGGGTGAGGCGGGTGCGGGGGCTGGCGTCCCAGACCTGGCTGCTGGTTCCTGGGGTGACGACCTGGGTTTTACCGGCGAGCCTTCTGAGGGCGGCTGAATGGAGTACGCGGGCGCGGTCGCGCTGGAAGGCGGTGCGGCCGGGGCGTTTGTCGGGTTCTGGGGCCCAACGCTCGGTTGAGGACAGGTCGTACGGCATGTCTCGACAGTACGGGCAGGGACTGACAATGCGCGTATGCGTCTGCCGGGTTCTGTGAGATGGCGGGTGCGGGTTTCGTCATGGCTGGTAGCGCCCCGCGGCGGGGCCGCTGATCGACACAGCCCCGCGCCCCTTCAAGCAGCTGTCCTCGCCGGCGTTGCGAGTGCTTGGTCGTAACGGTGGAGGATGAGTTCCGCCATTGCCGGGTGGGTGCCCAAGGGGGCCGAGGCGATCCACGGGGCCGCTTCCGCGCACTGCGTGGCGAAGCGGCCCGGGGCCGTGAAGCAGGACGCCACGGCGACGCGGTGTCGGCCGCTCGCCGTCAGGGACCGGATCGCGTCCGGGATCGTCGGGGCCGCGGTCGTGGCGTAGGCCGGGACCACGGGTACGCCCAGGCGTTCGGCGAGCAGCTGGGCCGTGCGGTTGGTGTCGACCTTGGACTCGGGGTCCCGGGAGCCCGCCGCGGCGAGGACGACCGCGCTGGTGCGGCGCGTCTCCTCGTCCATGCGGGTGCGCCAGCCCGCCTCGACCAGGCGGGTGTACAGGGCGTCCACGAGGAGGGGGTGGGGACCCAGCGCGTCGGCCACGCGCGCGCGTACGTCGGAGGAGACCGCCATCTCGGGGATGTCCCGCTTGACGTGGTAGCCACGGCTGAGCAGCAGCGGCACGAGGACGGCCTCCGCCCTGCCGAGGCCGGCCAGGGTGTCGGGGAGCAGCGGGGCGTTCAGTTCGATGTGGCCCAGGTGCACGGAAAGACCGGGGCGTTGGTCGCGGACCCGGTCCAGGAGCGCGCGGACCGTGCTCAGGGCACGCGGGTTGCGGCTGCCGTGGGCCACGACGACGAGCGCGGGCGGGCCGGGGCGCCGCCTGCCGTCCAGGGAGACGAGGCTGAGCTGGCTGGCGAGCCGGCTGCCGATCTGGCTCATGAGGTCCGCCGTACTGTCCGTCATGGGCCGATCCTCGCGGTGGCAGGTTGCCGTCCCGTTGCGCGGGAATGACAAGGCTTTTCCGTCGCTTCACGTGGGGTGCCCGGGGTCTGTGAGGTGACGTGACCTGCGGTTTCACCGGCCGGAGTGAACCTGGTCACGTACCATCCGCCGAACCGGACGGCCCGACAGGACGTCTCTGACTGTCGAAAACAGGCCGAAGAGGGGGACCGTCCGATGCGCCGACCCAAGCTGCGCAGACCGCGTCTGCCCCGCACGCGCGGGGGACAGCGGCGGCTCGTGCAGGCCGTGATGGCGGTGTGTGTGCTCGCCCTGCTGCCGGCCACCTGGATGTACGTCACCACGGGCGACCGGCTGCGGACGCTCGCGGACGTGCCGCGCACCCAGGTCGCCGTCGTCTTCGGCGCGGGACTGTGGGACGGCGAGCCCTCCCCCTATCTCGCCCACCGTCTTGACGCGGCGGCGGAGCTGTACCGGGAGGGCCGTGTCGAGGTCGTCCTCGTCACCGGCGACAACAGCCGCAAGGACTACGACGAGCCCGACGCCATGCGCACCTATCTGACCAAGCACGGTGTCCCCTCCTCGCGGATCGTCAGCGACTACGCCGGTTTCGACACCTGGGACTCCTGTGTCCGAGCGAAGAAGATCTTCGGTGTCGGCCGGGCGGTGCTGATCAGCCAGGGCTTCCACATCCGGCGCGCGCTCGCGCTGTGCCGGGCGGCGGGAGTGACGTCGTACGGCATCGGGGTCCAGGACAAGCACGACGTGACCTGGTACTACGGCGGCACCCGGGAGATCTTCGCGGCCGGCAAGGCGGCGCTGGACGCCGTGTTCCATCCCGATCCCCGGTTCCTCGGGCACAAGGAGACGGGGGTCGCGAAGGCGCTGGCGAGCGCCCGGTGACCGGCGGCTCACGCCGACCGGTCCGGCGCGGGGAGGTCGCCGTGCCGCCCGTGTAACAAGGGGCCGCGCCGCACGTAACACGGCCGAAGCACGCTGGCCGGTATGCAGAACTCCGTGACACCCACCCACTGCCCCTACTGCGCCCTGCAGTGCGGGATGAACCTGATGCCCGCACCGGACGGCACGGTCGAGGTGGGCGAGCGCACGGACTTCCCCGTGAACCGGGGCGCGTTGTGCGGCAAGGGCCGTACCGCGCCGGCGGTGCTCTCGTCCCGGGTGCGCCTCACCTCCCCGTTGGTGCGCTCCGGGGGCACGCTGGTGCCCGCCACCTGGGACGAGGCACTGGACCGGATCGCGGAGGGGCTGCGCCGCACGCGTACGGAGTACGGGCCGGACGCGGTCGGGGTGTTCGGCGGGGGCGGGCTGACCAACGAAAAGGCGTACACGCTCGGCAAGTTCGCCCGTGTCGTGCTCGGCACCTCGCAGATCGACTACAACGGGCGCTTCTGCATGTCCTCGGCCGCGGCGGCCGGCACCAAGGCGTTCGGTCTGGACCGGGGGCTGCCCTTTCCGCTGGAGGACATCCCGAAGACCGGCTGCGTGATCCTGGTCGGGTCGAACCTCGCCGAGACGATGCCGCCGTCGCTGCGGTTCTTCACAGAACTGAAGGAGAACGGCGGCACGTTGATCGTCGTCGACCCGCGGCGGACCAGGACGGCCGAGCAGGCCGATCTGCATCTGGCTCCGCGGCCCGGCACCGATCTCGCCCTGGCGCTGGGGCTGTTGCACCTCGTCGTGGCCGAGGGGCGGGTGGACGAGGAGTACGTCGAGCGGCGGACCGTCGGCTGGGAGGACGCGCGGGCCGCGGCGATGGCGCACTGGCCGGAGTACGTGGAGCGGATCACGGGGGTGTCCGTTCCTCAACTCCGGGAAGCCGTGCGGATGTTCTGCGAGCCGGAGGCCGCGATGGTGCTCACCGCGCGCGGGCCCGAGCAGCAGTCCAAGGGCACGGACACGGTGGGCGCGTGGATCAACCTGTGTCTGGCGACCGGGCGGGCGGGACGGCCGCTCAGCGGTTACGGCTGTCTGACCGGGCAGGGCAACGGGCAGGGCGGACGTGAACACGGGCAGAAGGCCGACCAGTTGCCCGGATATCGCAAGCTGGACGATCCGGTGGCGCGGCGGCATGTGGCCGAGGTGTGGGGCGTGGACCCGGACACGCTTCCGGGGCCGGGGCGCAGTGCGTACGAGTTGCTGGACGCGCTGGGGACGGATGTCCGGGCGTTGCTGCTGATGGGGTCGAACCCGGTGGTGTCGGCGCCTCGGGCGGGGCACGTGGAGGAGCGGCTGAGGTCGCTGGACCTGCTGGTGGTATGTGACATAGTACTGTCCGAGACCGCAGCTCAGGCCGATGTCGTCCTCCCCGTGACGCAGTGGGCCGAGGAGACCGGCACGACCACCAGCCTGGAGGGCCGGGTGCTGCTGCGCCGGCGCGCGATCACGCCTCCCGACGGCGTCCGCAGCGACCTCGAGGTGCTGCACGAGCTGGCCGACCGGCTCGGTGTGGAGAAGGGGTTCCCGACCGATCCCGAAGAGGTCTTCGAGGAGTTGCGACGGGCGAGCGCGGGCGGGCTCGCGGACTACTCCGGCATCACCTACCGCCGACTCGCCGAGGAGAACGGGGTGTTCTGGCCCTGCCCGGCGGACGGGGAGCTGGGGGGCGCGCCGGTGGCGGACGGGGAGCCGCAGAGCGCACCGCTCGCAGACGGGGAGCCGCAGAGCGCACCGCTCGCAGACGGGGAGCCGCAGGAAACACCACTGGCGCACGACGCCGGGCATCCCGGCACGCCCCGCCTCTTCCTGGACCGTTTCGCCACGCCGGACGGACGGGCGAGGTTCGTGGCCGTCTCGCACCGGGCCTCCGCCGAGGAGCCCGACGCCGAGTACCCGGTCCTGCTGACGACCGGGCGGGTGGTCGCCCAGTACCAGTCCGGCGCCCAGACCCGCCTTGTCGAGGAGCTGAACGCGGCGGCGCCGGGCCCCTTCGTGGAGCTGCACCCGCGGCTGGCGGCGCGGCTCGGGGCGGCGGAGGGCGATCCGGTGGCCGTGGTCTCGCGGCGCGGGCGGGCGGTGGCGCCGGCCCGTATCACCACCGCCATCCGGCCCGACACCGTCTTCATGCCCTTCCACTGGCCGGGCGAGGGCCGCGCCAACACGCTCACCAACCCGGCGCTGGACCCCACTTCGCGGATGCCCGAGTTCAAGACGTGCGCGGTGCGGCTGGAGGCCGTCAGGTCCTGACCCGCCAGTCGCCGCTCTCGATGAGCTCGCCCCGGGCTCGGAGGCGGGCGGCCACGGCGGGGGCGGCGAGGTACACCCAGGCCCGCACGGACCTCCCGTCGGTCTCGCGGGTCACCTCGCGTTCGAGCCGCTCGTAGAGGCTGGCGGGGTCGCCCGGCGCGTACTCCTCCAGCCGGTCGAGGGCGGCGAGCAGCTCCTCGTACCGCTCCGGCAGCGCGGTGACCAGTTCCCCGTACACCGTGCCGCCGGGTTCCTCCACGGCGTACGGATAGCCGGGGCCGTCGTACAGGACCGAGCCGTTCAGCCGCGCCGGGACCTCGTGCCGGGTGCGGCCGCGCAGGAAGAGGTCGTGGTTGACCTCGCCGGGGCGGAGGGTGCCGTAGACGAAGAAGGGGAGGTGGAGGCTCACAAAAACGATTCTCTCTCCACACACACCTCCTCGTTCGCGCCCTTTACCTCTGGCTGTCATGGCCCCTTAAATCTTGGTCAACACCCGCGCTGCCCCCCACGCATTCGCATGCGCCTCCCCGAGGAGACCGATGAGCCGGATACGGCCGCACGTCCGAGGTTCCCGTCGTCTCGCCGCCGCCGGCGTGGCCGCCACCGCCGCCACCCTGCTGGCGTCCGCACTCTCCCCCGCCGCCGTCGCGGCCGACCGGCCGAGCAGGGCCGGCGCCATCGAGAACGCGGCGTCGGCCCTGCTGGCGCACGCCGCGAGTCTCGGTCTGACCTCCGCCGAGGGCACGTCGGTGCGGGACGTGATAGTCGACAAGGACGGTACGCAGCACGTCCGTTACGACCGGACGTACCGTCAGCTCCCGGTGCTGGGCGGCGACTTCGTGGTCCACCTGGCGCCCGACGGCGCGTACCGGGGTGCGAACCGGGCGACGAGGAAGCAGATATCCCTCGCCTCGATCACCCCGTCCATATCGGCCCCGAAGGCCGCCGACATCGCGGCGAACGCGCTGCGCGCCGTGAACCTGGGCGAGACGCTGAAGAAGCTGACGGCGAGCCCGCAGTTGGTGGTCGACGCCCTGCACGGCGCGCCGAAGCTGGCGTGGCGCACGAACGTCACGGCCAAGGACACGCTCGGCAACCCGGTCGCCCGCACCGTGATCACGGACGCCGTCTCCGGGCGGCAGATCGACGCCTGGGACGACATCGAGACGGCGACGGGGGACGGCAAGTCCCTTTACAGCGGCACGGTTCCGCTGGAGACGACGCTCTCGGGGTCGACGTACCAGCTGAAGGATCCGACGCGCGGGAACACGTACACCGGTGACGCGGCGAACAAGACCGACCTGTGCTTCCTCACCAGCATCTGCGTCAGCCGGGCCCCCTCGACGGTGTTCACGGACGCCGACAACCACTGGGGCACGGGGGCGACGGCCGACCGCGCCTCCGCCGCCGTCGACGCGCAGTACGGCACGAACGTCACCTGGGACTTCTACAAGAACAGCTTCGGACGCAACGGCATCGCGGGCGACGGGAAGGGGTCGTACAACCGGGTGCACTACGGCAACGCGTACAACAACGCGTTCTGGGACGACAGTTGCTTCTGCATGACGTACGGCGACGGTGACGGTACGACCTTCGGGCCGCTGGTGTCGCTGGACGTGGCCGGACACGAGATGACCCACGGCGTCACGTCGAAGACGGCCGCGCTGACGTACTCGGGCGAGTCCGGCGGGCTGAACGAGGCTACGTCCGACATCCTGGGCACCCTCGTCGAGTGGTACGCCAACAACCCGTCCGATCCCGGGGATTACCTGATCGGTGAGAAGATCGTCCGGTCCGGCTTCGGCCGTGAGGCCCTGCGCTACATGGACAAGCCGTCGCGGGACGGCGCCTCCGCCGACTACTGGAGTTCCTCGGTCGGGAACCTCGACGTCCACTACTCCTCGGGCGTCGCGAACCACTTCGCCTACCTGCTGGCCGAGGGCAGCGGCCCGAAGACCGTCAACGGCGTCAGCTACAACTCCCCCACCTACAACGGCTCCCCGGTCACCGGCATCGGCCGCGCCAAGCTGGGCGCGATCTGGTACCGGGCCCTGACGGTCTACATGACGTCCTCGACGAACTACGCGGGCGCCCGGACGGCCACCCTGAACGCGGCGAAGGACCTCTACGGAGCGGGCAGCACGGAGTACGACGCGGTGGCGGCGGCGTGGAGCGCCGTCAATGTGAACTGACGTCACCACTGCGGGAGCCTCTGGCCACCCGGGCCGTTCACCCGTTCACACGCTCCGTCTGGGCCCTTCGGGTTCTCTTCTCCGCCAGCCTGCCCCAAGCCTGTGACCTGCCCAAACGCGAGTCGATCGAGTGCGGCCGGGAGACGGTCGACACCCGTTCGCCGCAGTTCTGACGGGTTCTCAGGAAGCGCGGTCGGCTCGGTGGGCCTTTCCTCGGAAGGGCAGGGGACATCGAAGACGCCCGGAGGAGCATCGATGCGACGTACCGCCCGTCTGCTGACCGGTACCGCCCTCGCCGTCGTCGCCGCGGGGTTCGTCGCGGCGCCCGCGTACGGCGACGACGGCGGCGGCAGTCTGGAGGTGTACCCGTCGTCCGTCGTGCCGGGCGCGGAGGTCAGCGTGAACACCGCGGCCTGCGGGAACGAGGGCACGGCGGCCGGGGACGCCAGCGCGGTGGGCGCCGGTGCCTTCACGCTGGCGCCGAGCGCCCACGAGGGCGAGGCGATCGGGCAGTTCCGGGTGCCCGAGAGCGCGCAGCAGGGGACGTACGAGATCGTCGCGGAGTGCGCCGAGGGCGGACGGCAGGTCTCGGGCGACCTGGTGGTGACGCTGAGCGCGCCGCGCGGCCAGGTGCAGCCCCGCGGAAGTGTGAAGACGGGGGTCGGCGGCGTGATGGGCCCCGACCCCGTGCAGACCGCGGCCGGCGTGGCGGCCCTCGCCGTCGCCGCCGCGGGCGGTACCTGGCTCCTGCATCGCCGGGCGAGAGGCGACGGGATCTGACGGACACCCTCCGCTGTCCGTCCGCCGGTACCGCATGTCCCTCCCCCTCCGGGTCCGACGCCCCTCGCGGCCCGGAGGGGGCCGGGTCCCTCCAGGAGGCTCGAATGCGCAGGTTGGGCAACACCGCGATAGCGGCCGTGACGGTGGCCGCGTTCTGCTCCGGGGCGTGGCTGCTGAGCGGCGGCGCCGGGACGCACGCCCCGCCGCAGCCCACGGCGGCCGAGGCGCGCTCGGGCCACGGCGGCGCACGGTCCGCGCCCGCGCTGCCGCCCTCCCCGCCCGACCGCATCCGCATCCCCTCCATCCGCGTGAACGCCCCCCTGACGGGCCTCGGCCTCACCCGCTCCGGCAGCCTCGACGTCCCGCCGGCCGCGCGGAAGAACCTCGCCGGCTGGTACGAGGCCGGCACCACCCCCGGGGAGACCGGTACGGCGATCGTCGCCGGGCATGTGGACAATTCCGACGGACCCGCCGTCTTCTACGACCTCGGCGCCCTGAGGAAGGGCGCCTCCGTGGAGGTCGACCGGCGCGACGGCACTGTCGCCGTGTTCACCGTCGACGCGATCGCCGTCTACAAGGCGACCGACTTCCCCGACGAGAAGGTGTACGGCGCCGCCGACCGGCCCGAGTTGCGGATCATCACCTGCGGCGGAGGGTACTCGCGGTCGACCGGCTACCAGGGGAACGTGGTCGTGTTCGCGCACCTCACGGGGAGCCGGAGCCGCTGACGGTGGCCGGCGTGACTGCTTGAGCGATGGTCCGCGCGCACACCAGGGATTCCGTGTGGGTGGTGTCCACCTCCACGTCGTAGTGGACGTCCCGATGCACCAGGTCCGCCTGCTGCTCCGCCATCCCGGGGGGCCGGTCGCCGCGCGCGATCTCGCGGCCCGCGGCGACCGCGGGGGCGCAGCGGACTCCGACCCAGAGGACGTCCAGGCCGGTCAGCGCCTTGCGCCAGCGGCTCTGGGAGTCCGCGCCGCCGAGGAAGACGTCGTCGACGATGACGTGGGCGCCCGCGCGTGCCGTGGCCGCGACGCCCTCCGCCCAGGCCAGCTCGAGTCTGGAGAACTCAGGGCCGACGCTGACCGTGCCGTCCGGGGCGAACTCGATCCCGGCGAGCGACGCCCGCAGGGACGCCGGCAGCGAGTCGACGAAGGTGTCGATCGCGAAGGCGAGCCACGGCTCGGGCAGGACCGCCTGCAGACACCGCACGATGCCGGACTTGCCGCTGCTGGAGCCGCCGTTGAGCACGATCACCTGAGTCGCCACCCGGTCACCGTAGTCGCGGGGCGGCGTCGGCTCCTGCTGTTTTCCCGTCGGCTCCTGCTGCTTTCCCGTCGGCTCCTGCTGCTTTCCATGGCGCGGGACCCCCGGTACGGACCCCACCCTGCCGGCCTCACACCACGCCCCCGGCGCGTACGCGGAACCCTCACACCCCGGCCGCGCGCCGGAAGAGGGCAGCGTTCCTCACGGGAAACAGACGTGATGCGGTCGGGTAACACCGGCATCGCACGCTCCTGGACATGACCTCGAATACGCGTGTGGTGGTGATCGGCGCCGGCCTCGCGGGCGTCCGTCTCGCCCGGCGGCTCGGTGAGCTCGGCACGCCCGTGACCCTGGTCGGCGAGGAGGAGCACCGCCCGTACAACCGGGTGCTGCTCGCCGAGGTGCTGGCCGGGCGGTACGGCCCCGACGTCATCGCGCTGCCCACGCCCGCGGAGCTGGTCCGCGGCCGGGTCACGGGCATCGACCGCGAGGTGCGAGCCGTACACCTCGCGGACGGCTCGAAGATCGCATACGACACGCTGGTCCTGGCCACCGGCTCCAACCCGGTGCTGCCGCCGCTGCGCGGCCTGTTCACCGAGACTCACGAACTGCCCGCCGGCGTCCACGCGTTCCGCACGATGGACGACTGCCTGGGCCTGTCCGAGGCGGTACGGCCGGGCGTGCGCGCGGTCGTCATCGGCGGCGGTCTGCTCGGGGTCTCAGCGGCCCGGGCCCTCGCACAGCGCGGCGCGCAGGTCGTGCTCGCCCAGCAGGCCGAGCGCCTGATGGAGCATCAGCTCGACCCGACCGCCTCGAAGCTGGTCCGGCGGCACCTGCAGGACCTCGGCGTGGAGATCCACACCGAGTGCCGGGTGCGGGACGTGCGCTGCGTCGGCGGGGTGGTCCGCTCGGTCGAGATGGCCGACGGGTACGCCCTCGACGCCGACCTCGTGGTCCTCGCGTGCGGGGTCCACCCGCGCGTCGGTCTGGCCCAGGACGCGGGCCTCGCCGTGCACAAGGGCGTCCTCGTCGACGACGAACTGCGCACCTCCGACCCGCACATCCGGGCGATCGGCGACTGCGTCCAGCACGCGGGCACGGTGTACGGACTGGCCGCCCCGGCACTCGAACAGGCCGAGGTCCTGGCCGAGTCGCTGGCGGGTGACCCGAACGCCCGCTACACCGGCACCCGTTCGCTCACCCGGCTCACCCTGGCCGGTGAGGGCTTCTTCGACCTCGCCGCGTTCGGCGAGACGGAGCCGCGTCCCGGGGACGACGTCGTCCAGCTCGCGGACGCCACCCGCGGCACCTACCGCAAGGTCGTCGTCCGCGACGACCGCCTGGTCGGCGGGGTCCTCGTCGGCGAACTCGGCACCGTCGGCGCGCTCGCCCGTGCCTGGGAGGGAGCGGAGCCGCTCCCCGACGACGGCCCCCTGCTGCACCTGCTCACCAACGATGGAGGCTCCTGATGACCACCGGCACCCCCACGATCGTGCTCGTCGGCCATGGCATGGTCGGCCAGCGCTTCCTCGAAGCGCTCGCCGGGCGCGGCCTGACCGCCACGCACCGCGTGGTCGTGCTGTGCGAGGAGCCGCGTCCCGCGTACGACCGCGTCGCCCTCACCTCGTACTTCTCGGGCCGGACGCCCGAGGAACTGTCCATGACGGACATGGAGTTCATCGACACGCACGGCATCGAGCTGTACGTCGGCGACCCCGCGGAGACCATCGACCGCGAGGCGCGGAAGGTCACCGCGCGCTCCGGGCAGGTCTTCGAGTACGACACCCTCGTCCTCGCCACCGGCTCCTACCCGTTCGTGCCGCCGGTACCGAACAAGGACGCCGAGGGCTGCTTCGTCTACCGCACGATCGAGGACCTGCTCGCGATCGAGGAGTACGCGAAGTCGCGGGCGTCGGTCGGCGCGGTGGTCGGCGGCGGTCTGCTCGGGCTCGAGGCGGCGGGCGCGCTCAAAGGGCTCGGACTCACCTCCCACATCGTGGAGTTCGCGCCGCGGCTGATGCCCGTGCAGGTGGACGAGGGCGGCGGGGCGGCCCTGCTGCGGACCATCGAGCAGATGGGCCTGAGCGTCCACACGGGCGTCGGCACGCAGGAGATCGTGGTCGGCGAGGACGGCGCGGTCACCGGCATGAAGCTGTCCGACGGCTCCGAACTCGCCACGGACATGGTGGTGTTCAGCGCCGGTGTCCGGCCCCGGGACCAACTGGCCCGGGACTGCGGCCTGACCGTCGGCGAGCGCGGCGGCATCGCGGTCGACGACCACTGCCGTACCGTCTGCGATCCGCACGTCTTCGCGATCGGCGAGTGCGCGCTGGCCTCCGACGGCCGGGTGTACGGCCTGGTCGCCCCCGGTTACGAGCAGGCGGAGACCGCGGCCGCGACCATCGCTGAGGACGAGGCTTCCTTCACCGGCGCCGACCTCTCGACGAAGCTGAAGCTCCTCGGCGTGGACGTCGCGTCCTTCGGCGACGCGCACGGCACCACGGACGACTGCCTGGACGTCGTGTACTCCGACTCCCGCGCGGGCCTGTACAAGAAGCTGGTCATCGGGCGGGACGGCACCCTGCTCGGCGGCATCCTGGTCGGCGACGCGGAGGCGTACGGCACGCTGAAGGCGTTCACCGGTTCGGTGCCGCCGGTCAAGCCGGAGTCGCTGGTGCTGCCCGCCGGGGCCGGCGAGTCGGTGCAGCTCGGCCCGACGGCGCTGCCGGACGACGCGATCATCTGCTCCTGCAACAACGTCACCAAGGGCACGATCCGCGGCGCGGTCACCGACCACCGGTGCACCACGGTGCCCGAGGTGAAGAAGTGCACCAAGGCCGGTACGACGTGCGGCAGTTGCGTCAAGGTGCTCGGCCAGCTGGTCGACGCCGAGCTGGAGGCGTCCGGCGTCGAGGTCGACAAGGGGCTGTGCGGCTGCTTCGCCCAGACCCGCGAGGAGCTGTACGAGATCGTCCTCGCCCTGCGCATCAACAGCTACCAGGACCTGCTGGACCGCTACGGTCGCGACGGCGCCCGGGGCGGCGACGGCTGCGAGATCTGCAAGCCGGCCGTCGCCTCGATCATCGCCTCCCTCGCCCCGACGATCGGCGCGAGCGGCTATGTCCTGGACGGCGAGCAGGCGGCCCTGCAGGACTCCAACGACCACTTCCTGGCCAACCTGCAGAAGAACGGCTCGTACTCGGTCGTGCCGCGCATCCCCGGCGGTGAGATCACCCCCGAGGGCCTGATCACGATCGGTGAGATCGCTCGCGACTTCGGCCTCTACACGAAGATCACCGGCGGCCAGCGGATCGACATGTTCGGCGCCCGCGTCGAGCAACTGCCGTTGATCTGGGCCCGGTTGGTGGACGCGGGCTTCGAGTCCGGGCACGCGTACGGCAAGGCGCTGCGGACGGTGAAGTCCTGTGTGGGGCAGACCTGGTGCCGGTACGGCGTCCAGGACTCGGTCCGCATGGCGATCGAACTGGAGCTGCGCTACCGGGGCCTGCGCTCCCCGCACAAGCTGAAGTCGGCGGTCTCCGGGTGCGCCCGGGAGTGCGCCGAGGCCCAGTCGAAGGACTTCGGCGTCATCGCCACCGCCAACGGCTGGAACCTCTATGTGGCAGGCAACGGCGGGGCCACCCCGCGCCACGCGGACCTGCTCGCGCAGGACCTGTCGGACGCCGAACTGGTGCGTCTGATCGACCGGTTCCTGATGTTCTACATCCGCACCGCGGACCGTCTGGAGCGCACCTCGACCTGGCTGGAGCGGATCCCCGGCGGCCTGGACCACGTCCGCGAGGTGGTGGTGGAGGACTCCCTCGGCATCTGCGAGGAGCTGGAGTCCCTGATGGCCGCCCATGTCGCCCACTACCGCGACGAGTGGGCCGAGACCATCAACGACCCCGAGAGGCTCGCCCGGTTCGTGTCCTTCGTCAACGCTCCCGACACCCCGGACCCGGTCGTCGGCTTCGTCCCGGAACGCGACCAGATCAAGCCCGACCTGCCGCTGCTCACCATCGGCCACCGTCCCCTGGAAGGAAGCGCCCAGCGATGACCCTGGCACCCGAGACGACCGACCTCAAGGTCCAACTCCAGCTCGCGGACGAGTGGTTCACGGTCTGCGACCTGACCCGGCTGGTCCCCGGACGCGGCGTCGCCGCGCTCCTGCCGGACGGCCGCCAGGCGGCCCTCTTCCGGGACCGCAACGGAAACCTGTACGCCATCGACAACCGCGACCCCTTCGGCGGCGCCGCCGTCCTCTCCCGCGGCCTGACCGGCACCCACCAGGGCCGACCCTTCGTCGCCTCTCCCCTGCTCAAGCAGCGGTTCGACCTGGAGACGGGCCAGTGCCTGGACGACGAGACGGTGCGGGTGGCGACGTACGAGGTCCGCGCCTCCTGACAGCGCCCTCGGCCGCACCACCACAGCGCCTCGCCCCGTCGCCGGGGCGGGGCGCTTTTCGGCAGCCGCGCCGGCCTCGTTTCGGAGCTCACTGCGCCGTCGCGGCCCTGCGCCGATGGGCCGCGACGCGTTCGCGGGTGGCGCAGCGGCGCGAGCAGTAGCGGCGTTCGGGGCCGGCGCCCTGGGTGATGAAGACCTGACGGCAGTTGTGTGCGGCACAGAGGCGGCCGGGCGGACGCTGGGTGTCCCAGACGAGCACGGTCAGGGCGAGGCAGGAGGAGGCCAGCAGCCACTCGCCCCACGGGCCGTCGTCGTCGCGGTCGAGGTGGGGGTGCCAGGGGGTGGCGCCGCCGTGGGCGGTCAGGCGCAGGGGACCGGCGTGCTCCTGGAGGATGCGGTTCAGGACTGCTACGGCGGCGTCGAGGTCGTCGGCGGTGAAGACCTCGCGCAGCAGGACGGCGGCCGCGCGCATCTCGGCGAGGTCGTCCTGGGTGAGATCGAGGGGACCCTGCTCGCCGTACTCGCGCAGGACGGCGACGACCTCCTGCGGGTCCGGGCGCTCGCGGGTGAGGGCGCTGACCAGGGCCGCGGCGCGCCGGGCCACGGCCTGTACGGAGTGCCGGCCGGACCAGTCGTCGGGAGGAGGTGACACAGGCCGAATGTAACGCATATTGACTGGCTTTAGGGTTACCCACGTAACGTGTTGACGATGTCAAAGCGTTACACGACGGCCTCGTACTTCGTCGGTGCGGTGTCCGCCCGTACCGGCGACGAGATGTCCGGACCGGCGATGATGCTGGCCGGATACGCCCTGACCGGCTCGACGGCGACCGCCTCGTCGCTGCTGGCCGGGCTCAACGTCGCCGCGGTGGTCGGCGGACCGCTGCTCGGCGCGTTCCTGGACCGGACGTCACGCCCGGGCCGCCTCCTGGCCTGCGCACTGGCCGCGTACGGCACCGGAGTGGCGGCCATCCTGCTCGGTCTCGGGCGTCTGCCCCTCCCCCTCACCGTCCTGATCGCCGTGTGCACGGGCCTGCTCGGACCGGCGCTCTCCGGTGGCTGGACGGCCCAGCTCCCCCGGGTGGTGGCGGGCGACGCGCTGCCCCGGGCCAACGCCCTGGACGCGATGACCTTCACCACCGCGAGCCTCGCCGGGCCGGCCCTGGCGGGGGCGGCGGCCGAGACGCTGGGGGCGCCGACGGCGGTGGCGGTGGCGGTGACCCTGATCGGCCTCGCGACCCCGGCGGCCTGGCGCCTGCCGAGGGCGACCCACCGAGGAACCTCCGGACCGGCGCCGAACAGGGACCGGGACACCGACGCACCACCCCCGCGGCGAAGCGAGCGGGGTCTCGCCGCACCGCGCTCGCGCGAGGGGGGCATCGGGGTGGAGTCCCGGACACGGCCGGGCGGAAGTGCCGACACCGCGCGACGCACCCCGCTCACCGCCGGGCTCCGGTTCATCGCCCGGCGGCCCGCCCTGGCCCGGGCGACCCTCACCTCGGTCCTGTGCTGTGCGGCCGAGGGCATGTTCACCGCCTGCGTCCCACTCCTCGGGCAGCACGCCCTGGGCGGGTCCGGGCGCGGCGCGCTGCTGCTGTCCTGTACGGCCGTCGCCTCGCTGGCGGCCAACTCCGTGCTGGCGCGACGCCCCCGACTGATCGCCCCGGACACGGCGATATGGCTCGGCGCCCTCGTACAGGCGACCGCGCTGGCCCTGGCGGCGACGCTGCACCCCTGCGTCCTCGTCGCCGCCGCCCTGCTCACCGGCGCCGGCGCCGGACCCCAGCTCACGGCCCTGTTCGCGATACGGCACCGGGAGGCCCCCGACCACCTGCGCGGCCAGATCTTCACCACCGGCGCCAGCCTGAAGATCACCGGGTTCGCCCTGGGCGCGGCGACCGCGGGCGGGATCGCCGGCCACTCCCTCCCGGCGGCACTCACAGTGGCGTCGGCTACGGCGGCCCTGGCGGCACTGGCCTACGTCACGGTCCGGCGGGGCACACCGAGGTGACGTACCGTCAGCCCTTCAGCGCCTCGTACGCCACTCCCGTGAGCCGTTCGGAGGCGGCCCAAAGCCTCTCCCCCGCCGCGTCGTTGAGCGTCCAGGGCGCCCGCCACGACGGACCCGGCGCCCCGCGCCACATCATGAACGACGGTCCGGTGAAGGAGTCGGGCCGTACGTCGGGGGCGGTCGCCGCGTACAGCAGGGGCAGGGCGCCGGTCTCCGCGGACTGCGCGAAGACCTGGTTGCCGACCTCCATCAGCCGCTCCCTCAGCCGCCGCCCCTCCATCCGCGGTGCGGCGCCCTGGAGGTTGGTCGCCGCGTATCCGGGATGTGCCGCGGCGGCCACCACGTCCGAGCCGTGGACCGCCAGCCTGCGGGCCAGTTCGTGGGTGAAGAGCAGGTTGGCGGTCTTGGACCGGGCGTAGGCGACCCAACGCCGGTACCGGCGTTCGCTGTTGAGGTCGTCGGGGTCGATGTTGGCCAGGGCGTGCATCCCACTGGAGACGGTGACGACCCGCGCGCCCGGCGTCGCGAGGAGGACCGGGGCGAGCAGCCCGGTGAGCGCGAAGTGCCCGAGATGATTGACCCCGAACTGCGTCTCGAACCCGTCCACCGTCGTCCCGTACGGCAGGGCCATGACGCCGGCGTTGTTGACGAGCAGATCGAGCCGGTCGTACGGATACGCGGCCGCGAACTCCCGTACGACGGCGAGGTCCCCGAGATCCAGCCGAGCGAACTCGGCCACGGCGCCCGGCACTTCCTCCACCACGCGCTCGGCGGCCGCCCTCCCCCGCACCTCGCTCCGACACGCGAGCACCACCCGCGCGCCCTTCCGCGCCAGTTCCCGCGCGACGACGTACCCGAGCCCGCTGTTGGCCCCGGTGACGACGGCGACACGGCCGCTCTGGTCGGACACGGCCTTCTCGTTCCAGCCGGGCATGGTCCGCTCCTCCTGCTGACGGTGATCCCCAGCCTACGATGCAGAAGAGGGCGGCACCCCCGCACAGGGTGCCGCCCTCCTGGTGAACCGGAGCCGCCGTCCATCGGTGTTGAGGGTCGGGGACGGCCGGCGGTTCCGGGGTCGGGTTGCCGTGGGCCGGTCGCGGCCATCGGGCCGGTCGAGGCCGTGGGGTCGGCCGGGGCGTAGGGCCTAGCGGTGGTCGCTGCCCTGCGAGTTCGTCGCCGCGCGGCCCGCCTCCAGGCGGGCGACCGGGATGCGGAACGGGGAGCAGGAGACGTAGTCCAGGCCCACCTCGTGGAAGAAGTGGACGGACTCCGGGTCGCCGCCGTGCTCGCCGCAGACGCCGAGCTTGAGGTCGGGGCGGGTCTCGCGGCCCGCCGTCGCCGCCGCCTTCACCAGGGAGCCGACGCCGTCCTTGTCGATCGTCTCGAAGGGGGAGACGCCGAAGATGCCCTTCTCCAGGTAGGCCGTGAAGAAGGAGGCCTCGACGTCGTCGCGGCTGAAGCCCCACACCGTCTGGGTCAGGTCGTTCGTGCCGAAGCTGAAGAACTCCGCCGCCTCCGCGATCTGCCCGGCGGTGAGGGCGGCGCGCGGAAGCTCGATCATCGTGCCGATGGCGAGCTTGAGCTGCGTGCCCGTCGCCGCCTCGACCTCCGCGATGACCTGGTCGGCCTCCTCGCGGACGATCTCCAGCTCCTGGACGGTGCCGACGAGCGGGATCATGATCTCGGCGCGCGGGTCGCCCTTGGCGTTCTTGCGCTCCGCCGCCGCCTCCGCGATCGCGCGGACCTGCATGGTGAACAGGCCCGGGATGACCAGACCGAGGCGTACTCCGCGCAGGCCCAGCATCGGGTTCTGCTCGTGCAGGCGGTGGACCGCCTGGAGCAGGCGCAGGTCGTTCTCGTGGGACTCCTGGCGGGACTCCGCCAGCGCCACACGGACCGAGAGCTCGGTGATGTCCGGCAGGAACTCGTGCAGCGGCGGGTCGAGCAGCCGCACGGTCACCGGCAGACCGTCCATCGCCGAGAACAGCTCGACGAAGTCCTTCTTCTGCAGCGGCAGCAGCTCCGCCAGCGCGGCCTCGCGCTCGTCCTGGGTGTCGGCGAGGATCAGCTTCTCGACCATCTCGCGGCGCTCGCCCAGGAACATGTGCTCGGTACGGCACAGTCCGATGCCCTGCGCGCCGAAGCGTCGGGCGCGCAGCGCGTCCTCGGCGTTGTCCGCGTTGGCCCGCACCCGCAGCCGACGCTTGCGGTCGGCGAAGGCCATGATCCGGTGCACGGCCTCGACCAGCTCGTCGGCGTCCTGGGCGCCGGCGTGCATACGGCCCTCGAAGTACTCCACGACCGGGGAGGGGACCACCGGGACCTCGCCCAGGTAGACCTTGCCGCTGGAGCCGTCGATGGAGATGACGTCGCCCTCCTCGACGACCCGCCCGCCCGGCACGGTCATCCGGCGCCGCTTGGTGTCGACCTCGAGCTCCTCCGCGCCGCACACACAGGTCTTGCCCATGCCGCGCGCGACGACGGCGGCGTGGGAGGTCTTGCCGCCGCGGGAGGTCAGGATGCCCTCGGCCGCGATCATGCCGTCGAGGTCGTCGGGGTTGGTCTCCCGGCGCACCAGGATGACCTTCTCGCCCGAACGCGACCACTTCACGGCGGTGTACGAGTCGAAGACCGCCTTGCCGACCGCCGCGCCCGGCGAGGCCGCGATGCCCCGGCCGACCATCTCGGTCTTCGCATGCTCGTCGAACCGCGGGAACATCAGCTGCGCGAGCTGGGCGCCCGTCACACGCTGGAGCGCCTCGGTCTCGTCGATCAGGCCCTGGTCGACCAGCTGGGTCGCGATCCGGAAGGCGGCGCCCGCCGTGCGCTTGCCGACGCGGGTCTGGAGCATCCACAGCTGGCCGCGCTCGATGGTGAACTCGATGTCACAGAGATCCTTGTAGTGGTTCTCCAGGGTCTCCATGATCTGCATCAGCTGGTCGTACGACTTCTTGTCGATCCGCTCCAGCTCCGCGAGCGGCACGGTGTTGCGGATGCCCGCGACCACGTCCTCGCCCTGCGCGTTCTGCAGGTAGTCGCCGTAGACGCCCTGGTGGCCGGAGGCGGGGTCGCGGGTGAAGGCGACTCCGGTGCCGGAGTCCGGCCCCAGGTTGCCGAAGACCATCGAGCAGACGTTGACGGCGGTGCCGAGGTCGTGCGGGATGCGCTCCTGACGGCGGTAGAGCTTGGCGCGGTCGGTGTTCCAGGAGTCGAAGACCGCGTGGATGGCGAGGTCCATCTGCTCGCGCGGGTCCTGCGGGAAGTCCCGGCCGGCCTCCCTCTTGACGATCTTCTTGAAGGTGGCGACCAGCTTCTTCAGGTCCGCGGCCTCCAGCTCGGTGTCGACCGTGACCTTCTTGGCCTCCTTGGCCTGGTCGAGGGCCTCCTCGAAGAGGTCGCCGTCGACGCCGAGGACGGTCTTGCCGAACATCTGGATGAGGCGGCGGTAGGAGTCCCAGGCGAACCGCTCGTCGCCGGCCTGCGCGGCGAGGCCCTTCACGGACTTGTCGGAGAGGCCGATGTTCAGGACGGTGTCCATCATGCCGGGCATGGAGAACTTGGCGCCGGAGCGGACGGAGACCAGCAGGGGGTTGTCCGGCTGGCCGAGCTTCTTGACCATCCGGGACTCCAGCGCGTCGAGGTGCGCACTCACCTCGTCACGCAGTGCCGCGGGCTCCTCGCCGCTGTCGAGGTAGACCTTGCAGGCTTCCGTCGTGATGGTGAAGCCCGGGGGAACGGGGAGTCCCAGGTTGGTCATCTCGGCGAGGTTCGCGCCCTTGCCACCCAGGAGGTCCTTGAGGTCCTTGTTTCCCTCGGTGAAGTCGTAAACGAACTTCGCTACGTGGGGTTCTTTGTTTTCCGACACGGGTCTCGACTCCTCGAGGACGCGGTGGCTGCCCTGACGGCGAGGAACATACCCAGATCGAAGGTGTCTGGATACGTCTACTCGCGCGTCATGCGCCCGTAACCATCCCTCCGCCAGCGGATCGAAAGTCAAGGGACGGCAAGCAACCAAGCGCTTATGTTTTCACTTCCTGAAGGCATCACTGCCCACTGGTGCGGTTTTACGCTCAGATGAGCACTCAAGGACGACACCTGATTTCGATCGATGAACGATCGAAGGGTGGCACCCAGTGCCACCCCTTGAGGAAGTGCAGCCGCTCAAGATCCGCTCATCTGAGCGCAACCCTTATCAAGGGTGGCGAGAATCACGCTCCCACAGAGGACCGGATTTCACCATGCGGACGCTTTACACCCCCAGCGCGAGCAGCCGTTCCTCCGCCCGCTCCGGCGCGTAGAGATGCTCCACGACCAGTGCCCCGGCCCCCACCAGGCCGGCCCGCTCACCGAGCCGTGAGGTGACGACGTCCAGGTGGGCCGTGGAGCGGGGCAGCGCCCGCTGGTACAGCAGCTCCCGCACCCCGGTCAGGAAGGCGGTTCCGGCCAGATCTCCGGCGATCATCAGCACCCCCGGATTGAGCAGCGTGACGACCGTCGCCAGCACGTCCCCCACCAGCCGCCCGGCCTCCCGCGCCAGCCGGGACGCCTCCGGATGCCCCGCCGCCAGCAGATCCCGTACGTCCGAGCCGGAGGTCGCCGCAACCCCCGCCTCCGCCAGCCGCCCGGCCACGGCGCCGCCACTGGCGACGGCGGCGAGACAGCCGTACGACCCGCACCGGCACAGCGCGTCGGCGCCCACGCGGATGTGCCCGATGTCCCCGGCGCCCCCGTCGATCCCCCGGTAGACCGAGCCGTCGACCACCACGCCCGCGCCGATGCCGGTGGAGACCTTGACCAGCACGAAGGCCGAGCAGCCGGGATATCCCGTGCGCTGTTCGCCGTACGCCATCAGATTCGCGTCGTTGTCCACCAGGACCGGCACCGGCCCGGCGCCCGTCCGCTCGGTGAAGGCCCGGGCCAGGCGGCCCCTTATGTCGTAGCCGTCCCAGCCGGGCATGATCGGCGGCTGGACGACCCGTCCGGTCTCGCTGTCGACCGGCCCCGGCACCGCGAGCCCGATCCCGCACACGGCCCGGGCCGGCCGCCCGGCCTTCTCCAGCAGTTCCCCGAACCACCGCCCGAGCGCCCCGAGGACGACGTCCGGTCCGTCCTCCACGGCGAGCGTGTCCGCGTGCTCGGCGAGGATCTCACCGGTCAGGGTCAGAACGGCGGCGCGCGCGTGCCGGGTGTCGAGGTCGGCGGCGAGGACGACGGCGTGCTCGTCGTCGAACTCCAGGGTGATGGAGGGGCGGCCGCCCAGCGGCGAGTCGACGGGACCGCCGGCGCCCTCGCGCAGCCAGCCCGCGCGGAAGAGACGGTCGAGGCGCTGGCCGACGGTGGCCCGGGACAGACCGGTGACCTGCTGGAGGGCTCCCCGCGTGGTCGCGCGTCCGCTTCGTACCAGTTCGAGCAGATCTCCGGAGCTGGCCTGGCCGCGTCCCGTCATGCGCACCCCCTTGTGCTTCTCCAGCGTGCATTACATAGTGAGTTTTGCGTGTTAAATAGACGTAACTCTACGGTAGCCCAGACCGAACCGGTCGGCCGTACGTCTTTCGGGGAGCCCCGAGTGGATCGCACTGCCCAACTCACCAGCCGCGGCGAACAGCAGCCCATTGCATACGATCCGCCGCCCGTCCCGGGTTCCCTGCACGTCAGGGCCGCCCGGGTGCTGGAGGAGAACTGGACGGGCGCCTCCACCGTCCCCTCGCGCAGCCTGTATCCGCACCAGTGGTCCTGGGACTCCGCGTTCATCGCGATCGGCCTGCGGCACCTGTCGCCGTTACGGGCCCAGACGGAGCTGGAGACGCTGCTGGCCGCGCAGTGGGCGGACGGCCGTATCCCGCACATCGTCTTCAACCCCTCCGTCCCGCTCGACGCCTATTTCCCGAGCCCCGACTTCTGGCGCTCCTCGACCGCGGGGCGCGCTGCGGGCGCCCCGCGCACCGTACAGACCTCCGGCATCGTGCAGCCACCGGTGCACGCGCTGGCGGCCTGGCTGGTGCACCGCGCCGACCCGGGCCTGTCCCGCGCCCGGGGCTTCCTCACCCGGGTCTACCCGCGCCTGGCCGCCTGGCACCGCTATCTCCTGCACCGCCGCGACCTGGGCGGGGGCGGCCTCGCGTCGGTCGTCCACCCCTGGGAACAGGGTATGGACAACAGCCCCTGCTGGGACGCCCCGCTCGCCCGGATCATCCCCGCCCCGTCCCGGTCCTTCCGCCGCGCCGACCTCACCCACGGCGCCCCCGAGGACCGCCCGACGGACCTGGACTACGGCCGGTACGTCCGCCTGGCGACGGACTACCGGGACGCCGGCTACGCCGACGACGGCGGCGGTGGCTTCGCCGTGGAGGACCCGGCGTTCAACGCCCTGCTCATCGCCTCCGAGCACACCCTGGCCCGGATCGCCGCGGAGCTGGGAGCGGCGGGCACGGCACGGCACGCCCGCGCGGAGCGGCTGACGGCGGCCCTGGTCGACCGCCTGTGGGACGACACGAGCGGCATGTTCCTCTGCCGCGACCTGCGCGGCGACGACTACAGCGCTCCCGCACCGCACCACCGCCCGCCCACCGGCACCCTGGTCCCCGAGCGCAGCGTCTCCGGACTGATCCCGCTCCTCCTTCCCGGCCTCCCCCGCGACGTCGTGCGGACGCTCGTCGCCACCCTCCACGGCCCGCACTTCGGCCTCGGTGACACGACCCGGCTGCCCCCGTCCTACGACCTCCTCGGCGAGGCCTTCGATCCGCACCGGTACTGGCGGGGACCGGCCTGGTTCAACACGAGCTGGCTGCTGGAGCGAGGGCTGCGCACCCACGGCGAGCAGGAGCGCGCCGACGCCCTGCGGGAGTCCGTCCTGGATCTGGCCGACGCCTCCGGATTCGCGGAGTACGTCGACCCGTACACCGGCGAGGCCTGCGGAGCACTCGGCTTCGGCTGGACCGCCGCCCTCGCGCTGGATCTGCTCCATTCGCGCCCCGGACACGGCGTGTCCCCCACGGGCATCGGCACGTTCGACATGAGTGACAAGGGAGGGGACCGGGCATGACGGAACGGCATCATCTGCTCGTGCGCGGCGGGACGTTCGCGGCCGTGGGCGACGGCGGGGACATCATCGTCGGGGCCCGGGGAACCGGCTCCCCGGCCGGGTTGTTCGTGCGCGACGCCCGCCATCTGAGCCGTTGGCAACTGACGGTCGACGGCGCGGTACCGGAGTCGCTCACGCCGGTCGCGGACGGGGACACGGCCCGCTGTGTCCTCGTCCCGCGCGGCGGACGGCAGGAACCGCCCGCGTACACGATCTTCCGCGAACAGGCGGTGGGGGACGGCGCGTTCGTCGAGTCCCTCCGCATCACCAGCAACCGCCCGACCGCCACCACCGTCCGCCTCGCGGTCACGGCGGACGCGGACTTCACGGACCAGTTCGAGCTGCGCTCCGACTACCGCACCTACACCAAGATCGGCGCCACCCGTTCCCGCCAGGTCCTCGACGACGGCGTGGAGTTCAGCTACCAGCGCGGTGAATGGCGGTCCGTCACGACGGTGACGGCGCAGCCCGCCCCGGACGGCGTCGAGGAGACCGGCACCGGCGCCCGCCGCCTCGTCTGGACCCTCGATCTGGACCCGCACGGCACGGCGGAGCTGGCACTGCGGGTGATGGCCCGCCCGCACGGCGACCGGCGGGCCCTGCGCGTACCGGCGTCGCCGGCCGCGCTCAATGAACAACTCCTCGCTCTCGAGGGCGAGTTCGTGGAGGGCGTGCCCTTCCCGACGGGCTGGCCCGAGCTGGCGGCGGCCTGCGCACGGGGCCTCGCCGACCTCGCCTCCCTCCAGGTGCCGGCGACCGGCCCGGACGGCGAGGACCTGCGGGTGCCCGCTGCCGGAGCCCCCTGGTTCCTGACGCTGCTCGGCCGGGACGCCCTGCTGACGTCGTTGTTCGCCCTGCCCTACCGCCCGCAGCTCGCCGCCGCCACCCTGCCCGCGCTCGCCGCCACCCAGGCGGCGGAGACCGGCCCGGAATCGGTGGCCCAGCCGGGCAAGATCGTGCACGAGGTCCGCCACGGCGAGCTGGCCCACTTCCATCAGGTCCCCTACGGCCGCTACTACGGCTCGGTGGACGCCACGCCCCTGTTCCTGGTCCTCCTGGGCGCCTACGTCGAGCAGACGGGGGACACGGACCTCGCCCGCCGCCTCGAGCCCAACGCCCGCGCGGCGATCGGCTGGATGCTGGACCACGGCGGACTGACCTCGCGCGGCTACCTCGTCTACCGCGCCGACCAGGGCGGCCTCGCCAACCAGAACTGGAAGGACTCCCCCGGCGCGATCTGTTCCGCCGACGGCTCACGGGCGAGCGGACCGGTGATGGCGGCCGGGGCACAGGGCTATGCCTACGACGCCCTGCGCCGCACGGCGTCGGTCGCCCGGACGGTGTGGGGCGACGACACCTACGCCGCCCTGCTGGAACAGGCGGCGGCCGATCTGCGGGACCGTTTCCAGCGGGACTTCTGGATGCCGGACGCCTCCTTCCCGGCGCTCGCGCTGGACGGCCAGGGCCGGCAGGTCGACGCGCTCGCCTCGGACGCCGGGCATCTGCTGTGGTCGGGCCTGCTGGACAAGGAGTACGGCGAGGTGGTGGGCCGGCGGCTGCTGGAACCGGACTTCTTCTCCGGCTGGGGCGTCCGCACACTGGCCGCGGGACAGCCGGCGTACCACCCGCTGTCGTACCACCGCGGCTCGGTCTGGCCGCACGACAACGCGCTGATCACGCTGGGCCTGGCCCGCTACGGCCTGCACGACGAGGCCCGCACGGTCGCCCACGCCCTGGTCGACGCGGCGACGGCCACGGGGCACCGGCTGCCGGAGGTCATCGCCGGGTACGGACGGGACTCGCACGCGGAGCCCGTGCCGTATCCGCACGCGTGTGTGAGGGAGTCACGCTCGGCGGCGGCACCGCTCGCCCTGCTGACGGCGGTCGGGGGCGCCTAGCGCTCCGCTGGGGAAGGCAGGACGGCGACTGCCCGCGCCCCTACGAGCCTCGACCGTGTCGTTGACGAGGCGTTTGCCCGGTGTTTGCCCTGAGGCGTGAACAACCGCCTCAGGCAGCCCGTACCGGACTGTGGCGGGTCCTTGCCTCCCGGTGTGGCCCGCCGACCGATCCGTCCGAATCACGGATGCCGGGCCTCGCAACGGAAGGACCTTCGGGTGCCTGTCTTCACGCGCCTTCGCCAACAACCGGACACATCACCCGAGGTCGAGCCGGAATCACCCGCACCGCAGCAGGAGGCCAGGGCGACCCTGCGCACCCGGTTCGCCGACTGGCGTGAGCGGCACCCCGTACCGGTGCGCGTCGTGCGCTGGACGATCACGATCCTCGCGGCCGTACTCGTGCTCGGCGCGCTGGTGCTCCCGAACAAGGAGAGCGCGCTGCACGCCGAACGGTTCGTGCGGATACCGGTGGAGGCCGTGCTCGGGGCGGCCGTCGCGCTGGTGCTCCCGCGCCGCCCGCGCATCATCGTGGCAGTCGTGTCAGGTGCCGCGCTCGGCGCGCTCACGATCCTCAACCTGCTGGACATGGGCTTCTGGGAGTACCTCGGCCGGCACTTCAACCTCGTGCTGGACTGGGAGCTGCTGCCGGACGCGCAGAGTTACGTCCAGGACTCGATGGGCCGTGCGGTGGCGATCGGTGCCACGGTCGGCGCCTTCGTCCTGGTGTTCCTGCTGCTGTCAGTCATGGCGCTGGCGATGGTCCGCCTCAGCAACCTGCTGGCGCGCAACAAGCAGGCGGCGACCCGGGGGACACTCGCCGCCGCGGTCGTCTGGGTCCTCTGCTCCGCACTGGGCCTCCAGCTCGGCGGGACACCGCTGGCCTCCGACCGGGCGGCCGGCGCGGTGGTTCTCCAGGCGAAGGGGGTCCGGCAGACCCTCAAGGACGAGGCCGACTTCCAGAAGATCGCCAAGGTCGACGAGTTCGGCAACACACCGCCCAGCCAGCTGGTCCCCGACCTGCGCGGCAAGGACATGATCTTCACCTTCATCGAGAGCTACGGCCGCAGCGCGATCGAGGACCCGGTGGAGGCGCCCGGCGTCGACGCGACCCTCGACGCCCGCACCAAAGCCCTCGCCAAGGCGGGCTTCCACGCCAAGAGCGGCTGGCTGACCTCGGCGACCTACGGCGGCAGCAGCTGGCTCGGCCACTCCACCACGATGTCCGGCCTGTGGATCGACAACCAGAACCGCTACCGCACGGTCATGGCGAGCGACCACCTCAGTCTCACCAAGGCCTTCGCCAAGACCGGCGACTGGGACACGGTCGGCATCATGCCGGGTGTGCAGAAGGGCTGGCCGGAGTCGAAGTTCTACGGCCTGCAGAGCTACCGCAACGCCTTCCAGATGGGCTACAAGGGGCCGAAGTTCAGCTGGTCGACGATGCCGGACCAGTACGCGCTGCAGGCCTTCCAGAACCTGGAGCACGGCAAGAAGCGGAGCAAGCCGCTGATGTCCCTGGTCATCCTCACTTCCAGCCACCAGCCCTGGGCCCCGATCCCCAAGATGGTCCCCTGGAACGACCTGGGTGACGGTTCGGTCTTCAACGCCATCCACGCGGCCGGCAAGAAGCCCGCGGACATCATCGCCAGCTCGCCCAAGTCCCAGGCGGAGTACGGCAAGTCGGTCCAGTACTCGGTGACCGCGCTCACCCAGTGGCTGGAACGCTACGGCAACGACAACACGGTCCTGGTCTTCCTCGGCGACCACCAGCCGATCGCCCGCGTCAGCGGCAACCACGCCAGCCGCGACGTCCCGATCTCCATAGTCGCCAAGGACCCCAAGGTCCTGGACAAGATCTCGTCCTGGGGCTGGACGGACGGCCTCCGCCCCGCCCACAACGCCCCGGTCTGGCAGATGAGCGCCTTCCGCGACAAGTTCCTCACGGCGTACGGCTCCACTCCCCACCCGAAGAAGAACTGACGCGGGGGGGACCGCGTGATGTCGTAGAGCCGCGGCCGCTCGCCAGTTCCCCGCGCCCCTGTGGGGCGGGTGTCAGCCGCCCACGGCGGGAAGGGGACGGGGCGGGGGGTGTCCGCCCGCAGTGTCGGG
>NZ_WVUG01000089.1 GCF_017614965.1 Streptomyces griseorubiginosus
CGCCGGGGGCGTGGCAGGGGGTGGGGAAGCTCCTGTTTCGGACATGCGACAGACCGTAGGACGGAAAGCGGTCTCGGCACGTGGTCCCGGCTCAGGCCCACCCTCAGGGGCGGGATACTGGAGGCATGCGGTTGACGGTCTTCTGGGAGCGGATGGCGGATCACTTCGGTCCGGGGTACGCCGACACCTTCGCGCGCGACCACGTGATGTCGGAGCTCGGCGGACGCACGGTGCACGAGGCGCTGAACGCCGGCTGGGAGGCCAAGGACGTGTGGCGCGTGGTCTGCGCGGTCATGGACGTTCCGGGGGAGAAGCGCTGACCGGTCGCGAAGATCGCAGGGTGGCAGCCGATTGTCACAGCGGTGGGCGAGACTTGACGCGTGGCACCCACTGACGAGACCGGGCCGACGGCCCAGGACGCATCCCCGTTCGGCACGACGCCGCCCGACCGCCCGGCCGACGGCGGTGACAGGTCGAGCGCCGCCATGCCCCGCTGGCTGCCGCGGGCCGTGGTGCTGGTGCTCGCTCTCTACGCCGCCTTCCAGCTGGGCACTTGGGCCTTCCACCAGCTCACCGGGCTGCTCATCAACCTCCTCATCGCGTTCTTCCTGGCCCTCGCCATCGAGCCCGCGGTGAGCTGGATGGCCTCGCGCGGCATGCGCCGGGGCCTCGCCACCGGCATCGTCTTCCTCGCCGTGATGGTCCTCGCGGCGGGCTTCGTCACCCTGCTCGGCTCGATGCTGGCGGGCCAGATCATCAAGATCGTCGAGAACTTCCCGGACTATCTCGACTCGGTCATCAACTGGGTCAACACCCACTTCCACACCCACCTGAAGCGGGTGGACGTCCAGCAGGGTCTGCTCCGCTCCACCTGGCTGCGCAACTACGTGCAGCACAGCGCCACCGGTGTCCTGAACGTCTCCGCCCAGGTCCTGGGCGGCCTCTTCCAGTTGCTGACGATCGCGCTCTTCTCGTTCTACTTCGCCGCCGACGGCCCCCGGCTGCGGCGCGCGATCTGTTCCGTACTGCCGCCCGCGCGGCAGGCCGAGGTGCTCCGCGCGTGGGAGATAGCCGTCGACAAGACAGGCGGGTATCTGTATTCGCGCGGTCTGATGGCGCTCATCTCCGGCATAGCCCACTACATCCTGCTGCAGATCCTGGGTGTGCCCTACGCACCCGTTCTCGGCGTCTGGGTGGGCCTGGTCTCGCAGTTCATCCCGACGATCGGCACGTATCTCGCGGGCGCCCTGCCCATGCTGATCGCGTTCACCGTCGATCCCTGGTACGCGCTGTGGGTGCTGATCTTCGTCGTGGTCTACCAGCAGTTCGAGAACTACATGCTGCAGCCCAAGCTGACCGCGAAGACCGTCGACATCCATCCTGCCCTGGCCTTCGGCTCGGTCATCGCCGGCACCGCGCTCCTCGGTGCGGTGGGCGCCCTGATAGCCATCCCGGCGGTCGCCACGCTGCAGGCGTTCCTGGGGGCGTACGTGAAGCGGTACGCGGTCACCGACGATCCCCGGGTCCACGGCCACCGGCGAGGAGGATCGGGTCCCGGCCTTCTCATACGGGCGCGACAGCTGTGGACCGCGCGGACGGGAGCCGCACGGGACGAGGCGGGGGAGCGCGGCGAGGACTCCTCCCGGGGGCGGGAGCCGACCGGACTGGCTGACGAGGCTCAGTAGGTGAGGACGGCCCACACGCCGGCGGCGACGACGGCGAGCACGTAGCAGCCGGTCGCCGCGGCCACCAGCCGCAGCCGGGTGGGCTCGCTCCATGAGGTACGGGACAGCAGCCAGGCCAGCGCGGGCAGCACCAGGACGGCATGGAGGCTGACGCCGTGCAGCGGCTTGAGCAGGGCCGTCGAGTGGTACGCCGCCTCCTGGTGGCCGGTACGGGTGAGCACCACACCGCGCGCGATCATCGCGGCACCCGAGGCGAGCGCGACGAGCAGGATCGCGAACCCGGAACGCACGGCGAGCGCCATTCCGGCGGGTCCCGTGGGCCGGTGCCGGAACGAGGCCACCGCGAACGCGGTGAGCAGCACCACGAGGACACCCCCGCCCACCGCCAGCGTCATCGACACGGTGGTGTCGAAGGGCGTCTCCATGTCGAGGTGCGAGGGCACCCGGCGCCAGGCCTGGAGGGTGATGCCGCCGACCTCCACGACGCAGTCGGCCGCGAACACGGCGAGCAGCACGGTACGCAGGCGTGGTCCGACGCGGAGATACGACGTGACCCAGGTGACCGCGATCAGGGTCGCCCCGAAGGACAGCCCGAAGGTCACCGGCTTGCGCCAGGAGACGGGCCCGTACCAGGGGCCGCCGTCGACGGCGAACACCAGCAGATGCGCGAGGCCGGAGAGGATCAACAGGAGTCCGACGGCGTGACACAGACGCTCCACCGGGCGCGAGCCCGGCAACCGTGTGAGCGGTACGGCCGGCGCCGGGACGTCGGCAGGGCGCCTCGCCGCTTCGCCGCTCCCTCGGGTGCTCTTCTCGGTCCTCATGCCCCTGAGCCTCCCGGGACAGCCCCCTTGCGGTCGTCGTCCGGTGGAAGGCATCCGCCGTACGTCGCCGGGAGCAGCCCGGGCTGTCGGTGGGTTGGCGGAGTCTCTGAGGTGTCGCGTGGTGCGCTTGACACGAAAATCGAACATCCATTCTCATGGAGGCTCCGGCGAGCCTCTCCACGGGTGATTCGACACGTTTTTGACGGAGAAGTACCCGAGTTATCCACAGGCCGGACGGGCGTCGGGGCGCATTGTCAGTGGCAGGCGTTAGCGTCTTTGACGTGAAGCGATCGACTCAAGCAAACCGGGTGGAACCCATGGCAGGAACCGACCGCGAGAAGGCCCTCGATGCCGCTCTCGCACAGATTGAACGGCAATTCGGCAAGGGCGCGGTCATGCGCATGGGCGAGCGGTCCAGGGAGCCCATCGAGGTCATCCCCACCGGGTCGACCGCGCTCGACGTGGCCCTCGGCGTCGGCGGCCTGCCGCGCGGCCGTGTCGTCGAGATCTACGGACCGGAGTCCTCCGGTAAGACGACCCTGACCCTGCACGCGGTGGCGAACGCCCAGAAGGCGGGCGGCCAGGTCGCGTTCGTGGACGCGGAGCACGCCCTCGACCCCGAGTACGCGCGCAAGCTGGGCGTCGACATCGACAACCTGATCCTGTCCCAGCCGGACAACGGCGAGCAGGCCCTGGAGATCGTGGACATGCTGGTCCGCTCCGGTGCCCTCGACCTCATCGTCATCGACTCCGTCGCCGCGCTCGTCCCGCGCGCGGAGATCGAGGGCGAGATGGGCGACAGCCACGTGGGTCTGCAGGCCCGTCTGATGAGCCAGGCCCTGCGGAAGATCACCAGCGCGCTCAACCAGTCCAAGACCACCGCCATCTTCATCAACCAGCTCCGCGAGAAGATCGGCGTGATGTTCGGCTCCCCGGAGACCACCACCGGTGGCCGGGCGCTGAAGTTCTACGCCTCGGTGCGCATCGACATCCGCCGCATCGAGACCCTGAAGGACGGCACGGAGGCGGTCGGCAACCGCACCCGCTGCAAGGTCGTCAAGAACAAGGTCGCGCCGCCCTTCAAGCAGGCCGAGTTCGACATTCTCTACGGCCAGGGCATCAGCCGCGAGGGCGGTCTGATCGACATGGGCGTGGAGCACGGCTTCGTCCGCAAGGCCGGCGCCTGGTACACGTACGAGGGCGACCAGCTCGGCCAGGGCAAGGAGAACGCGCGCAACTTCCTGAAGGACAACCCCGACCTGGCCAACGAGATCGAGAAGAAGATCAAGGAGAAGCTGGGCGTGGGCGTGCGGCCGGAGGAGCCGACGGCCGAGCCGGGCGCGGACGCCACCGCCGTCTCCGCCACCGCACCCGCGGACGACGCGGCGAAGACCGTGCCCGCTCCGGCGGCCAAGGCGGCCAAGACCAAGGCCCCGGCTGCCAAGAGCTGATCCATGACACGGCGAACCGACTGGTCCGAGTACGCCTACCCGGACGCTCCGCGTGAGCGGGGTGGGGCGGGTGACGGGGGTTTCGCCGGTCCGGATGGCGAGGCGCACGCGGACGGCGCGGACGGGGGACACGGCCGCGCGGTGTCGTACGGCCACGGGGGGCCGTACGACACCGCGGGGCCGTTCGGTGACGAGCCCGGCGGGCAGTGGCCGGACGACGGCGGGCCGCAGGGCCCGGGCGCGTCCGGTGGCGGCACGCGCCGGCACGACGGGGCCCGTGGCGGGGCCCGTACGACGGGCGGCTCCCGTGGGCGTCGGCAGCGGCGCCGCGGTGAGCCGGCCGGTGAGGACGGTGGCTCCTCCTTCTCGTCGAGGGCCGAGCGGGAGGAGCCGCCGGCGGACCCGGTGGAGCGGGCGCGGGCGATCTGCCTGCGCCTGCTCACCGGGACCCCGCGCACGCGCAAACAGCTCGCGGACGCCCTGCGCAAGCGGGAGATCCCGGACGAGGCCGCAGAGGAGGTGCTGTCCCGGTTCGAGGAGGTCGGGCTGATCGACGACAGCGCGTTCGCGGAGGCCTGGGTGGAGTCCCGGCATCACGGCAGGGGGCTGGCCCGGCGGGCGCTCGCCCAGGAGCTGCGGACCAAAGGCGTCGACTCCACGCTGATCGACGCGGCCGTCGCACAGCTCGACTCCGAGCAGGAGGAGGAGACGGCGCGGGAACTCGTCGCCCGCAAGCTGCGCTCCACGCGCGGTCTCGACCGTGACAAGCGGCTCCGCCGTCTCGCGGGCATGCTCGCCCGCAAGGGCTATCCCGAGGGAATGGCCCTGCGGGTGGTGCGACGCGCGCTGGAGGAGGAGGGGGAGGACGCGGACTTCCTCGAGGACGAGGGGTTCTAGCGCTCGGCGTCCAGTGCCGCCTACGACGCCACCGGCAAACCCGTCGCCTTCCACGCCTGGAAGCCGCCGACCAGATCGGTCGCCCGGCGCAGCCCCAGCTGGTGCAGTGACGCGGCCGCGAGGCTCGACGCGTACCCCTCGTTGCAGATCACCACGACCCGCAGATCGTGGCCCGTGGCCTCGGGGACGCGGTGACTGCCCTGCGGGTCGAGGCGCCACTCCAGCTCGTTCCGTTCGACGACGAGGGCACCGGGGATCAGCCCGTCGCGCTCGCGCAGGGCCGCGTACCGGATGTCCACCAGCAGCACCTCACCGGCGAGGGCACCCTCGTACGCCTCCCTCGGCTCGACCCGGTCGAACCCCGCGCGCACCCGCTCCAGCAACTCGTCGATGCCCAGGGCACCTTCGCCCGCACTGCGCGACGGCCCCGCCACTGTGTCCGTCACTGCCAGTCCTCCGGACGCTCGACCTGCTCCAGGCGCAGGACCTGGCCCACGCGGCTGTACCGGCGGATCTGCGGGAGCGGGGGGTAGTAGGCGTGGACGGAGACGGCGTGCTGGTCGGTGGACTCGTTCAGCACCTCGTGGACGTGGTGGCGGCCGAAGGCGCGCCCCTTGCCGGCGGGCAACCGCCGCTCCCGGTCCACCCCGTCGGTCAGTTCGAGGGTCTTCCAGCCGTCGGCGGGCAGCCGCGCGGCGAGCGAGTTCTCCTTCAGCTCGCCGGAGGCCGTGATGAAGGCGCCTACGGACTCGGCGTGGTCGTGCCAGCCGGTGCCCGTGCCGGGCGGCCAGCCGATCAGCCAGGCCTCGCTGCCGCCGGGACCCTCCAGCCGTACCCAGGTGCGGCCCTCGGGATCGAGCGGGAGCGAGGCGATGAGCTCGGCGTCGGCGGCCGTGCGCCGTACGAAGTCGAGGAGATCGGCCTGCGTCGGCGTGGAGGCCGTGGGAGCCGTCGTGGGCGCGGAGGGGGAGACAGACACGTGACACCGTCCTGAAGAGCGTTCGCGGAGCGCGCGCGACAGCACGGAAGCGGCGCGCGCGGGTGAGGAAGGGGATGCGAATTCAGCAGGACTCGCGACACAGGCAGCCCGGGTAGCGGACGAGGTCCAGATGGACCCTCCGCCACAGGCGCACACAGGTGTCGGTCACGATGCGGAGTACACCATGTCGGTGCAGACCGGTCAACTCACTGTCACTATGTGGACCGCACAGTGACCGCGGGTACGGCGTACGTGTGAGCGAGAGTTCCGGGCGCATCCCCTCGGATGCGCCCTCCTCGCTCCTCGCCTGCCTCAACGCGCCCCCGCGCTCGCCTCGGCCTCCGTCTTCGCCGGGCTGCCCAGCGTCGCCTCCGCCGCCGCGTACAGGTCGGCCGGACGAACCCCGCCCAGTGCCGTCACGAGGTGACCGTCGGGCCGTACCAGGAGCACGGTGTGCGCGGGGGCGCCCGGGTAGCTCTCGGCGACCAGCAGTTCGGCGGGATGGGGCAGCGCGGTCACGGCGGCCGCCAGCCGGGGCATGATCCCGGCGGTCACCCAGTGCTTGCGGTCCCACACGCCCGTACCCGGCGCGACCAGGACGACGAGCAGCGCGCCGCGTCCGAGGCGCTCCCGTAGCCCCACGAAGGAGCCGTCCTCCGCCGTCACCAGCACATCGGCGACCGGCGCCCCGGGAGCGGTGGCCACCGGCACCTCGCCCTCGAGGTGCCGGGGCGCGAGCGGCGAGGAGGCGTACGCCCCCGGCGTGCCGAGCGTCCCGCGCCCCAGGTGACCGTCCGTGAGCAGCGCCTCGGCGCCCCGGGCCGCGCCGGGCACGTACGCGCGCAGGCCGCCACCACCGCGCAGCAGGGGCAGCACCTGGTCGGCGGCGCGCAGCCGGGCGGCGACCGCGCCGCGCCGCTCCGCCTGGTAGCTGTCCAGCAGCGCCTCGTGCGGCCCGTGGTGCCATGCCAGCGCCAGCTTCCAGGCGAGGTTGTCGGCGTCTCTGAGCCCCTCGTCGAGCCCCTGGGTACCCAGCGCGCCCAGCAGGTGCGCCGCGTCCCCGGCGAGGAAGACCCGGCCGGCCCTCCAACGGCGCGCCACCCGGTGGTGGACCGTGTGGACGCCGGTGTCGAGCAGGTCGTACGGCGGTGTGGAGCCCCCCGTCCAGCCGGCGAGGGTCTCCCGGACGCGGGCCAGCAGCAGCTCGGGTGTGACCAGGTCCTTGCCCGGCGGCAGCAGCCAGTCCAGGCGCCACACCCCGTCCGGCAGCGGTCGCCCGGTGACCTCCCCGCCTGAGGGTCCGGCCGTCCGCCACGGCGGCATCCGATGGAGCAACGCTTCACCCTCCCACGGAAGTTCCGCACGCAGGGCGGCAACGGCGTGTCGCTCGACCGCCGTACGGCCGGGGAAGCGGATGTCCTGGAGTTTGCGCACGGTGGAGCGCGGGCCGTCGCAGCCGACCAGGTAGCTGCCGCGCCACCAGGTGCCCTGCGGGCCGCGGGTGTGGGCGGTGACTCCTGAGGGCTCCTGCTCGACGGAGTCGAGACGGCTGTCGACGGCGATCCTGACGAGCCGTTCGCCGGCCAGGGCCTCGCGCAGGGCGCCGGTCAGGACGTGCTGGGCGATGTGCAGCGGGGCGGGCTCGTCGTCGCCGAACGCGATCTCGCGCATCACCTGCTTGCGCCGCAGCGACCGCCATCCGGCCCAGCGCAGTCCGGCCTCCTCCACCGGCAGTCCGGTCAGCCGCGCCATCAGGGCGGCCGTGTCCTCGCGCAGCACGACCGTGCGCGCGGGACGTGGCTCGTCCTTGCCGGGCCCCTCGTCCAGCACGACGGAGGGCACTTCCTGACGGGCCAGCGCCAGGGCGAGCGTGAGCCCGACGGGCCCAGCACCGACGATGATCACCGGGTCCACGGCGCGGCGCCCCCTGCCCGCGACGGTGTCCTGAGGGACATATGTGAACAGGAAGTTGGAGCAGGGTGCACGATCACAGAACGTATGCAACCCATTGGCGGTGTTTGCGTCAAGTGACGGAGGCAGTGGCGATCATGCCACTGCCTCCGTGCGGATCAGGTGAGTTGACTGATCATCAGATGGTGTCGCTCGCGCCGGACCCGAAGGTGCCGCCGACCGCAGCCGGGTTGAGTTCCTCCATGTCCTCGGCGCCGAGGACCGCGCCGGTGCTCCGCTTGCTGCGCCGCAGCCTGCGCTCCAGCCAGCTCGCGAAGCTGGTGAGGACGAAGTTGACGACAATGAAGATGATCGCCACCACGACGAAGCTCTGGATCACGTTGGCGTAGTTGGCCGCCAGGGTGCTGCGCGTGTTGAGCAGCTCGGTGTAGCCGATCATCACACCGCCCAGCGCGGTGTCCTTCACGATGACGACCAGCTGGCTGACGATGGCCGGGAGCATGGCCGTGACCGCCTGTGGGAGCAGGATGCTGGTCATCGTCTGCCCCTTGCGCAGGCCGATCGCGTACGCGGCCTCCGTCTGTCCCCTGGGCAGCGCGAGGATGCCGGCGCGCACGACCTCGGCGAGCACCGAGGCGTTGTAGAGCACCAGGCCGGTGACGACGGCGTACAGCGGGCGGTCCTCGCTGGTCACGCCGGTGGAGCGGGCGTAGAACTCGTTGGCGAACAGCATCAGGAGCAGGACCGGGATCGAGCGGAAGAACTCGACCACCACCCCGGCCGGGATCCGCACCCACCGGTGGTCGGACATCCGTGCGATGCCGAAGACCGCGCCCAGCGGAAGCGCGATCACCATGGACAGCGCGGCGGCCTTCAGTGTGTTGCCCAGACCCGGCAGCAGATACGTGGTCCACGCCTCGGACGTGGTGAAGGGCTGCCACAGGGACCACTTCAGCTGGCCCTTGTCGTCCATCTTCTGCCAGACGAACCACACCACCAGCGCGATCAGGACGACGAAGACGACCGAGAGCAGGGCGTTGCGTTTCCTGGCGCCAGGGCCGGGCGTGTCGTACAGGACCGAACTCATCGCTTCACCGCCAGTCGCTTGCCCAGCCAGCCCAGGATGAGCCCGGTGGGAAGGGTCAGCACCACGAAACCGAGGGCGAAGACCGCGCCGATGAGCAGCGTCTGGGCCTCGTTCTCGATCATCGACTTCATCAGGTAGGCGGCCTCGGCGACACCGATCGCGGCGGCCACGGTCGTGTTCTTCGTCAGGGCGATCAGTACGTTGGCC
Organism: Streptomyces griseorubiginosus; assembly: GCF_017614965.1. GTDB lineage: Bacteria > Actinomycetota > Actinomycetes > Streptomycetales > Streptomycetaceae > Streptomyces > Streptomyces griseorubiginosus_B. The sequence goes on from NZ_WVUG01000089.1 coordinate 9,042, forward strand.
AGCGGACCGATGACCGCACGGAACGCCTGCGGCAGCACGACGAGCCGCAGGGTCTGGCCGAAGGTCAGCCCGATGGCGCGGGCCGCCTCGGCCTGCCCCAGGGGCACGGTGTTGATGCCGGAGCGCACCGCCTCGCACACGAAGGCCGCCGTGTAGGCGACGAAGCCCAGGACGGCCAGCCGGAAGCCCTGCACCTTGAAGTCGGAGGCACCCATGGTCACGCCGAAGATGTCGGCGAGGCCGAGTGAGGTGAACAGGATGATGACCGTCAGCGGGATGTTCCGGACGATGTTGACGTAGACGGTGCCGAACCCGCGCATCAGCGGGACCGGGCTGACCCGCATCGCGGCCAGCAGGGTGCCCCAGACCAGGGAGCCGACGGCGGAGAGTGCGGTCAGCTTCACCGTCATCCAGAACGCCCCGAGGACGTCATAACCTTGAAGAAAGTCGAACACGATCTCCCGCGCTTCCGGGTGTGTGGCGTACGAGAAGGGCGTGGCGCGCCGCCGCCGTGATCGCGAGGTACGGCGGCGCGCCCGGGGAACCCTGGAGAGCTGGGCCCTGCCTTGCTTGACGATCCGGCTACTTGACGATCTGGCCGATCTTCGGCGCCGGCTCGTTCTTGTAGCCGGCCGGGCCGAAGTTCTTGTCGACCGCCTTCTGCCAGGAGCCGTCGCTGACCATGGTGGTCAGGGCGTCGTTGATCTTCTTCAGGGTCGCGCTGTCCCCCTTCTTCACACCGACGCCGTAGTTCTCGTTGCTGAGCTTGAGCCCGGCGAGCTTGAACTGGCCCTTGTACTTGTCCTGCGAGGCGAAGCCCGCGAGGATCGAGTCGTCGGTGGTCACCGCGTCAACGGCACCGCTCTGCAGGGCGGCGATGCACTCCGAGTAGCCGCTGTACTCCTTGAGGTTGGCCTTCGGGGCGATCGTCTTCTGGACGTTCTGCGCCGAGGTGGAACCGGTCACGGAACACAGCTTCTTGCCGTTGAGGTCCGTGGCCTTGGAGATGTCCGAGTCCTTCTTGACCAGCAGGTCCTGGTGGGCGAGCAGGTAGGGGCCGGCGAAGTCGACCTTCTGCTTGCGCTCGTCGTTGATGGAGTAGCTGGCCGCGATGAACTTGACGTCGCCGCGGGCCAGCGCGTTCTCACGGTCGGCGCTCTTGGTCTCGACCCACTCGATCTGGCCGGGCTTGTAGCCGAGTTTGCCCGCCACGTAGGTCGCCACGTCCACGTCGAAGCCGCTGAAGGAGCCGCTCGGCTCCTTCAGGCCGATGCCCGGCTGGTCGAACTTGATGCCGACCTTGATCTTGCCTCCGCCGCCCGAGGAACCACTGTCGTTCTTGTCGCTCGACCCGCACGCCGTGGCGGCCACGGCGAGGGCGAGGACGGCGGCCGAGGCGGCGGTGACCTTGCGGAGCTGCATGGTGAACATCCTTTGGCTGGTGAAGCTGCTGATGAAGAGCAGGGGACCGTCGACGGCGGAGCCGGCGCGTGTCAGTGGTGGAGGATCTTCGACAGGAAGTCCTTGGCGCGGTCGCTGCGCGGGTTGCTGAAGAACTGGTCGGGGGTGGCCTCTTCGACGATCCGGCCGTCCGCCATGAACACCACCCGGTTCGCGGCCGAGCGCGCGAAGCCCATCTCATGGGTGACGACGATCATGGTCATGCCGTCCCGGGCGAGCTGCTGCATGACCTCGAGGACCTCGTTGATCATCTCGGGGTCGAGGGCCGAGGTCGGCTCGTCGAAGAGCATGACCTTGGGGTCCATGGCCAGGGCGCGGGCGATGGCGACGCGCTGTTGCTGGCCGCCGGAGAGCTGAGCGGGGTACTTGTCGGCCTGGGTGCCCACGCCGACCCGGTCGAGCAGCGCGCGCGCCTTCTCCTCGGCCTGCTTCTTGTCGGCCTTGCGCACCTTGATCTGGCCCAGCATCACGTTCTCGAGCACGGTCTTGTGCGCGAAGAGGTTGAAGGACTGGAAGACCATCCCGACGTCGGCGCGGAGCCGGGCCAGCTCCTTGCCCTCCTGGGGCAGCGGCTTGCCGTCGATGGTGATCGCGCCCGAGTCGACGGTCTCCAGGCGGTTGATGGTGCGGCACAGGGTGGACTTGCCGGACCCGGAGGGTCCGATCACCACGACGACCTCACCGCGGGCGATCGTCAGGTCGATGTCCTGGAGTACGTGCAACGCGCCGAAGTGCTTGTTGACGCTCTTCAGGACGACCAGTTCGCCGGCCTGGGGCACAGCATCTTCCTTGGCCACCGATACTTCGGTCATCGCTATCGGGCTCCGTCCTCCTCGGTTTCGGAGGACAGTAGTGAGCGCCCGCGACCAGCGTCATTACATCTGAGGGAGATCTGAGCATCACGATCCGATAGCAATCGGACACGAGTTGTAGCAGTTGTCCGCTCGGCTGTATCGGCCGGATAACGGAAGCGGCGCGCGACCGGAACCCGCTTGACTCCGTCTGCGTCCATCAGCGTGACTGCTGGGTGCGCACGCGCGTGTGGACGCGTTTTTTACCCATCCTGAACGTACGGCCGATGAACCGAAGGGGGCCCGGATGAGACTGCTCCTCGTCGAGGACGACAACCATGTCGCCGCCGCTCTCTCAGCGGTTCTGGCACGGCACGGTTTCGACGTCACCCACGCGCGCAGCGGCGAGGAGGCTCTTCAGGCGCTCGTCCCGGAGGGCGACGGCTTCGGCGTCGTCCTGCTCGACCTGGGCCTGCCCGACCAGGACGGATACGAAGTCTGCGGCAAGATCCGCAAGCGCACCAGCACTCCGGTGATCATGGTCACGGCGCGCTCCGACGTCCGCTCCCGCATCCACGGCCTCAACCTCGGCGCCGACGACTACGTGGTCAAGCCGTACGACACCGGGGAGTTGCTCGCGCGCATCCACGCCGTCAGCCGGCGCACCGCCCACGAGGACGCCGCGCACGGTGAGGACAGCGCGCTGCGCCTGGGTCCCGTGCTCATCGAACTGCCCACCCGGCAGGTCACCGTGGACGGTTCGGTCGTCCAACTGACCCGCAAGGAGTTCGATCTGCTCGCCCTGCTCGCGCAGCGCCCCGGGGTCGTCTTCCGCCGGGAGCAGATCATCAGCGAGGTCTGGCGCACCAGTTGGGAGGGGACCGGACGCACCCTGGAGGTGCACGTCGCCTCCCTGCGCGCCAAGCTGCGCATGCCGGCCCTGATCGAGACGGTCCGCGGCGTCGGCTACCGGCTCGTCGCCCCGGCCTCGTAACGGCCACGCGTGCGTACACGTCTTCTTCCGCTGCTCATCGTCCTGATGGCGGCCGTGCTGCTCGCGCTCGGCATTCCGCTCGGGGTGAGCGTGGCCGCGGCGCAGCAGCAGAAGGTGGTCGTCGACCGGATCGACGACACCGCGCGCTTCGCCTCCCTCGCCCAGTTCGTCACCGACGCCTGCAGCTCGACCCGTACGTCCACGGACGAGCGCCTGGAGACACTGAGCAGTGAACTGACCAGCTATCACGACGTCTATGGCATCCGGGCGGGGGTCTTCTGCCGTACCGACATCCCCATGGCCCAGGCACCGGCGAGCTTCTTCCTGCCCGATGAGGGAGTGGTGCGCGACGCGTTCGACGAGGCGAAGCTCAGCCGCCGCAGCCATGACCCGAAACAGGTGTGGCCCTGGCAACGGGGACGTCTCGTCGTCGCCTCGCCCGTGATCCGGGACGGTGACGTCGTCGCGGTCGTCGTCACCGACTCGCCCACCGGTCAGATGCGTTCACGCATCCTGCACGGCTGGCTGGTCATCGGCCTCGGCGAGGTCGCCGCGATGCTGCTCGCGGTCGGTGCCGCACTCCGGCTGACCGGCTGGGTGCTCCGGCCCGTACGGGTCCTCGACGCCACCACCCACGCCATCGCCAGCGGCCGTCTCAAGTCCCGGGTCGCGGCCGCCGGCGGTCCGCCGGAACTTCGGCGCCTGGCCCGTGCGTTCAACGAGATGGCGGACAACGTCGAGGACGTGCTGGAGCAGCAGCGGGCCTTCGTCGCCGACGCCTCGCACCAGTTGCGCAACCCGCTCTCGGCGCTGCTGCTGCGGATCGAACTGCTCGCGCTCGAACTACCGGAGGACAACGAGGAGATCGCATCGGTCCGCACCGAGGGCAAGCGCCTGGCGGAGGTGCTCGACGACCTGCTCGACCTCGCCCTGGCCGAGCACACCGAGGCCGACCTCAGGACCACCGACATCGGCGCGCTGACCGCCGAGCGCGTCGCCGCGTGGACACCGACCGCCGAGGCCAAGGGCGTACGGCTGGAGGGCGACTGCCCGCCGACCACCGCCTGGGCCGACCCGGTCACCCTCTCCAGCGCGCTGGACGCGGTGATCGACAACGCGGTCAAGTTCACGCCGGAGGACCAGTGCGTCCAGGTGCGGGTCGCGGCCGACGGCGACAGGGCCACCGTCGTCGTCAGCGACCACGGCCCGGGACTGACCGACGAGGAACTCGCCCGCGTCGGCGACCGCTTCTGGCGCAGCGGCCGCCACCAGAACATCAAGGGCTCCGGACTCGGCCTGTCCATCTCCCGCACCCTGCTCGCGGCGGGCGGCGGCACCATCTCGTACGCCCACCACGAGCCGCACGGGCTGACGGTGACGGTCTCCGTGCCGCGCACCCGCCCTACGGCTTGACCGAGCGGTAGTAGCGCTTGGCGCCCTCGTGCAGGGCGAGCGGATCGGTGTAGATCGCGGTGCGCAGGTCCACGAGCTGCGCGGAGTGCACATGCCAGCCGATGTCGTCGCGGCTCTTGATCACCGTACGGGTCACCCACTCGGTGAGCCGGGGGCTGACGTCCGCCCGTGTGATCAGGATGTTGGACACCGCGATCGTCGGTACGGCGACACCGTTCTGGACGCTCGGGTAGGCCGACTCCGGCATGTTGGTGGCGCGGTAGTAGCGGGTGGCGCCGCCCTGTTGGTGCAGTTTGGCGACGAGATCGGCGGTGATCGGAACGAACCGGAAGGTGAAGTGCTCCGCCAGTTTCTCCAGCCCCTGCGTGGGCAGTCCGCCCGACCAGAAGAACGCGTCGATCTCGTTCCGTTTCAGCTGGTCCGGGCCGGTGTCGATGCCGTCGGCGGACGGCTCGACGTCCTTCTGCGGGTCGAGGCCGGCCGCCTTCAGCACCCGGTCCGCTATCAGCCGTACACCGGAACGGGCCGGCCCTATGGCGACCCGCTTGCCCCGAAGGTCGGCGACGGACCGCACGGTGGAGTCGCGCGGGACGATCAGCTGCACATAGTCGTCGTACAGGCGGGCGACCCCGCGCAGCCGCTCGTAACCGGTCCGATGGCCGAGTTCGTACGTGTCCACGGCGTCGGCCGCCGCGATGGTGAAGTCGGCGCCGCCGGTCGCCACCCGCCGTACGTTCTCCTGCGAGCCGTCGCTGGTCCGCAGGTCCACCCTCAGGTCCGGCATGTCCTGGTGGAAGGCGTTCCGCAGGCGTACGCCGTACTGCTGGTACACCCCCGCCGGCGTTCCGGTGCTGAAGCTGATCGTGCCGCTCGGCGGATTCTCGCCCAGCGGCAGCAGCCACCACAGCAGCAGTCCGAACACGACGAAGCCGGCGGCCGCGCCCTGCAGGGCCCGACGCCTGCCGATCCGGGCGAGCACATGGGACATGCGGGCGATCCTGCCAGCCCGCGCGCGGTGCTGACCAGGGCGGAACGCACGGGAGCGCTGTCAGTGGCGGCCGATACAGTCGCCGTATGAGCTCATCGCCCGCCGATCTGGTCCGTGCGTTCCACCTCGCCGTCGGGCTCGACGCCCGCACCACGCCCACCGAGGTCCCGCCCCGGCTGGCCGCCCACCGGCGGGAACTGCTCGCCGAGGAAGCCGCGGAGGTCGCCGAGGTCTCGGTGACCGGCCCCCTCGACCGGCTCGCGCACGAACTGGCCGACGTCGTGTACGTGGCGTACGGCACCGCCCTCGTCCACGGCATCGACCTCGACGCCGTCATCGCCGAGATCCACCGCTCCAACATGACCAAGCTGGGCCCCGACGGCCGCGTCGCCCGCCGCGCCGACGGCAAGGTCCTCAAGGGCGAGCACTACGAGGCGCCGGACGTGTCGGGGGTGCTGCGGCGGCAGGGCTGGGTGCCGGGCGGGGCACCGGGAGAATCCCGGGACGAGGGGTTCACGGGAGCGCCTACCCTTGACGCATGACCAGCAGCAGCGACCGGAGCCTCGCAGTGGACGTCCAGGGACCCAAGACCTACGAAGTGCGTACCTACGGGTGCCAGATGAACGTCCACGATTCCGAGCGATTGTCCGGGCTGCTGGAGGAGGCGGGTTATGTGCGCGCCCCCGAGGGTTCCGACGGCGACGCGGACGTCGTCGTCTTCAACACCTGTGCCGTGCGGGAGAACGCCGACAACCGGCTGTACGGCAACCTCGGCCGGCTCGCCCCGAAGAAGGCCTCGCGGCCCGGCATGCAGATCGCGGTCGGCGGCTGTCTGGCGCAGAAGGACCAGGACACCATCGTGAAGAAGGCGCCCTGGGTGGACGTCGTCTTCGGCACGCACAACATCGGCAAGCTGCCGGTGCTGCTGGAACGCGCGCGCGTGCAGGAGGAGGCGCAGGTCGAGATCGCCGAGTCCCTGGAGGCGTTCCCGTCCACGCTGCCCACCCGGCGCGAGAGCGCCTACGCGGCCTGGGTCTCGATCTCCGTCGGCTGCAACAACACCTGCACCTTCTGCATCGTCCCGGCCCTGCGCGGCAAGGAGAAGGACCGCCGCACCGGTGACATCCTCGCCGAGATCGAGGCGCTGGTCGCCGAGGGCGTCTCCGAGATCACCCTCCTCGGACAGAACGTCAACGCGTACGGCTCCGACATCGGCGACCGTGAGGCGTTCAGCAAGCTGCTGCGGGCCTGCGGCACGATCGACGGCCTGGAGCGCGTCCGCTTCACCTCGCCGCACCCCCGCGACTTCACGGACGACGTGATCGCGGCGATGGCCGAGACGCCGAACGTGATGCCGCAGCTGCACATGCCCCTGCAGTCCGGCTCGGACACCGTCCTGAAGGCGATGCGCCGTTCCTACCGGCAGGAGCGCTACCTCGGCATCATCGAGAAGGTGCGGGCCGCGATTCCGCACGCGGCGATCACCACCGACATCATCGTGGGCTTCCCCGGCGAGACCGAGGAGGACTTCGAGCAGACCCTGCACGTGGTCCGCGAGGCGCGCTTCGCGCAGGCCTTCACCTTCCAGTACTCCAAGCGTCCCGGCACCCCGGCCGCGACCATGGACGGCCAGATCCCCAAGGGGGTCGTCCAGGCGCGTTACGAGCGGCTCGTCGCCCTCCAGGAGGAGATCTCCTGGGAGGAGAACAAGAAGCAGGTCGGCCGCACCCTGGAGCTGATGGTCGCCGAGGGCGAGGGCCGCAAGGACGGCGCCACCCACCGCCTCTCCGGCCGCGCCCCCGACAACCGCCTGGTCCACTTCACCAAGCCCGACCAGGAGGTCCGCCCCGGCGACGTCGTCACCGTCGAGATCACGTACGCCGCCCCGCACCACCTCCTCGCCGAGGGCGCCGTCCTCGATGTGCGCCGCACGCGCGCGGGCGACGCGTGGGAGAAGCGCAACGCGGCACAGACCGCGAAGCCGACGGGCGTGATGCTGGGCCTCCCGAAGATCGGCGCCCCGGAGCCGCTGCCGGTGGCCGCGGCGAGCGGCTGCGGCTGCGACTGACGGCGGTTTCCGGGTATCGGCCGTGGGGTGATGACCTCGGCCGTGGGCGCTGGTAGTGCGCGGGGCTGACGCCGACTCTAGGCACCGGTAGCGCGTGGAGTGATGTCGGCTGCGGTCGTTGGCCGCGGCTGGGACTGGCGCGGCCGGCACGCTGTCGCGACGCGGTGCGCGCGTGGGTGCCCGTCGCCGTCGTACGGGGTTACCCTGCCGATCATGCTTGTCGCCGCCGCCGTCTGTCCCTGTCCGCCTCTTCTCGTGCCCGAGGTGGCCGCGGGTGCCGCCCCGGAACTGGACGGTGCGCGGACCGCGTGCGCGGACGCGCTCGGGGTGCTCGCCGCGTCCCGGCCCGACCTGCTCGTGGTGGTCGGCCCCGCGAAGCAGAACGGTCGCGGCACGCACCCGGAGGGCACGCCGGGCTCCTTCCGCGGCTTCGGCGTGGACATCGGCGTCCGGCTGGGCGCGGACAAGGGAATCGACGCCGAGCGCGAACTTCCGCCCTCCCTCGCCGTCGCCGCCTGGCTGCTGCAACGGATCGGATGGGCCGACGCCCCGATCGAGGGACTCGGCGTGGGGGAACCTCTCGAGGCCGAGCGGTGTATTCAAGTCGGAAGGGACATCGCCGCCCGGGCCGAGCGGGTGGCGCTGCTGGTGATGGGCGACGCCAGCGCCTGCCGCACGCTCAAGGCACCCGGCTACCTCGACGAGCGGGCGGCCCCCTTCGACGCGGAGGTCGCGCGTGCCCTGGGCGCGGCCGACGTGGCGGCCCTCAGGGCGTTGGACGCCGAGCTGGCGTACGAGCTGAAGGCGTCGGGCCGGGCCCCCTGGCAGGTCCTCGCGGGCGCCGCCGAGGGCGGGGACCTCACGGGTGCGCTGCTGTACGAGGACGCGCCGTACGGGGTCGGGTACGTGGTCGCCACCTGGTCGTAGGGACCTGTCCGTAGGGTCGTAGGGACCTTTCCGTGGGGGATGGCGGGATGGCGGGCGTGACCGCGCGGTGGCGCCGCGCCGATCGCGGGAACGGCGGACGGCCGGGAGCCCTCGGCCCCGCGGCCGTCCGTCGATGCGCCGGGAAGGTCAGGAAGCCGGCGGTGCCGGGGTGTCCGGCGGCACCGTGCCGGTGCCCGTCCCCGTGTCGCCCTTGTGCGCGAGCCGGTCCATGGCGCCCTTGGCCTTGCCCGTCCCCGTCCGGATCCTGTCGCTGTACTTGCCCTTGGTCTTCTCGTCGACCACCTTCGCGGCCTTGTCGAGACCGTGCGAGATCTTGTCCCCGTGCTGCTGCGCGAGGCCCGAGACCTTGTCCTTCGCCGGGGAGAGCTTGGCCTTCAGATTGTGCAGGAGACCCATGGTCCACCTTCCCTGTAGCCCGGGCCGTTGGCCGTTCCCGGGGCGCTCGCGCGCGGCGCTGTCACGTGCGGGCGCCCTCGCCGGCCTCGCTGTCGGCAGCCTCCTCGGCGGACTGCTGCTGGGGGATCTCGACGCTCTCGCCGGAGGTGTCCCCCTCAGCCTCGCCCGTCGTCCGCTCGGCCTCCGCCGGCCCGTTGGCCTCGGCGGACTCCTTGGCCTCCGCCGGCCCTTCCGTCACCGCCTCGGACTGCGCCGTCGGTGTGCCGTCCTGAGCCGCCGCGGTTGACGCCTCCTCCGTGGCCTTCGACCTCCGGAGAAGTCGTGCGAAAACGCCCATATCCACTCCATACGTTACTCGTGCGGGGGAAATCCCGCGTCGTCCGGTGCGCCCGTTCGCGTCGCCCGGCTCGCCGCTCGCGGAAAGCGGCGGCGAAAACCTCGCAACGGGCAACGACCTCGGCCACGCCCCGTCACGTAACTCGTTCGAGGAGTGCTCCCCGCGTTTGGGAGACTGGTCCGGTGAGCAGCGCACCCCCCGCCCCCCGAGTCATCGCCGTCGTCGGCCCCACCGCGGCCGGAAAGTCCGATCTGGGCGTCTTCCTCGCCCAGCACCTGGGCGGGGAGGTCGTCAACGCCGACTCCATGCAGCTCTACCGGGGGATGGACATCGGCACCGCCAAGCTGACGCCCGAGGAGCGCGGCGGCGTCCCGCACCACCTCCTGGACATCTGGGACGTGACGGTCACGGCGTCCGTCGCCGAGTACCAGAAGCTCGCCCGCGCGCGTATCGACGCCCTTCTCGCCGAGGGCCGCTGGCCCGTCCTGGTCGGCGGTTCCGGTCTGTACGTCCGCGGGGCCGTCGACAACCTGGAGTTCCCCGGCACCGATCCCGAGGTCCGGGCCCGGCTCGAGGACGAACTCACGCTGCGTGGTTCCGGCGCGCTGCACGCGCGTCTGGCCGCAGCCGACCCCGGGGCGGCGCAGGCGATCCTGCCGAGCAACGGCCGCCGTATCGTCCGTGCACTCGAAGTGATCGAGATCACCGGCCGCCCCTTCACCGCCAACCTGCCCGGCCATGACTCGGTCTACGACACCGTTCAGATCGGCGTCGACGTGGCCCGCCCCGAGCTCGACGACCGCATCACCCGCCGGGTGGACCGCATGTGGGACGCGGGGCTCGTGGACGAGGTGCGCGCGCTGGAGGCGCGCGGCCTGCGCGAGGGGCGTACGGCCTCGCGCGCGCTGGGCTACCAGCAGGTGCTCGCGGCGCTCTCGGGGGAGTGCACGCTGGAAGAGGCGCGGGTCGAGACCGTGCGCGCCACCAAGCGCTTCGCGCGCCGCCAGGATTCCTGGTTCAGGCGCGACCCACGGGTGAACTGGCTCAGTGGGGCTGCGGCGGACGTCACAGAACTTCCGCGGCTCGCACTGGCGTTGGTCGAACGACCGGTTACAGCCTGATCACGTCATGGCATCGGGACGCTCAGGCCGCCGTCCGGGCCTCCGGCGCCGTGCCATCATCGAGCTTCGATCGACCAAGTGGAGTCCGAGTTGGGAGGGCGCGTGGCGATGGAGGCCGGCCCTCGCGACACTGCACAAGGCACCGAGCCCCTCACCGTCGACAGCGGTGAGCCGGAGCAGGACGAGGATCGTCTGAGCCCCGACGGCCCCGACGAGATGCAGGGCGGAGTGACCGCCGACGGCCCCGAGCCCGAGGAGATGTTCGCGGGCGGGCCCGAGGTCGAGGTCGAGCTGCGCCCGCAGCGCAGGCTGCGCATCTGGCAGCTCGCCCCCATCGTCGCCCTGGCCGCGGTCGGCTCCCTGATGTTCGCTTTCCCGCTCGCCTTCGACTTCGGCGACAGCGGCGCGGTGATCGCCATGCTGGGCCTGCTGATCTGCTCCTGCGCGGCGGGCTGGGGCATGATGGCGGCCCGCCGGGTGGGCTACACCTGGCCCGGGCTGCCGCAGCGGGGCTCCGGCCGCAGACCGGACTGGCGGGTGATCCTGGCGTACGTCGTCGTGGTCGCCGCGATCATCGTGCTCGCCGTGTGGAGAGTCGCCCGGCTGCGGTAGACGGTGCCTTTCGGCGCTGTCCGAGGGGCGCCGTACGATCGAGGCATGAGCACGCGCGCGCGGATCGCCTTCCTCAAGGGCCACGGCACCGAGAACGACTTCGTGATCGTCCCGGACCCCGAGAACACCATCGAGCTGCCCCCGGCCGCCGTCGCCGCCCTGTGCGACCGCCGGGCGGGCATCGGCGGTGACGGTCTGCTGCACGTCGTGCGATCCGCCGCCCATCCCGAGGCGCGGCACATGGCCTCCGAGGCCGAGTGGTTCATGGACTACCGCAACGGCGACGGCTCGGTCGCGGAGATGTGCGGCAACGGCGTGCGCGTCTTCGCGCGCTACCTCCAGCGCGCCGGTCATGTCGCCGAGGGCGATCTCGCGGTGGCCACGCGCGGGGGAGTCAAGACCGTGCACATCGCCAAGACCGCGTCCGGCAGCGGGTCCGTGGGTGACATCACCGTCGGCATGGGCAAGGCGCTGCTGCCCGAGGGGGACGTCACGGTGAGGGTCGGCGAGCGCAGCTGGCCCGCGCGGAACGTGAACATGGGCAATCCGCACGCCGTGGCCTTCGTGGACGACCTCGCACACGCCGGGAACCTGTACGCGCCGCCCCCCTTCAGTCCGGCCTCCGCCTACCCGGACGGGGTGAATGTGGAGTTCGTGGTCGACCGCGGCCCGCGCCATGTCGCCCTGCGCGTGCACGAGCGCGGCTCAGGCGAGACCCGGTCGTGCGGCACGGGCGCGTGCGCGGTCGCCGTGGCCACCGCCCGCCGCGACGGCGCCGACCCGGCGGTCACCGGGACACCGGTGACGTACACCGTCGACGTGCCCGGCGGAACGCTCGTGATCACCGAGCGGCCCGACGGTGAGATCGAGATGACCGGTCCCGCGGTGATCGTCGCCGAGGGCGAGATCGACGCCGAGTGGCTGGAATCGTTTCTCCGCTGAGCTCCGTCCGGGCTTCGGATCGCAGGCGCACGCGTCCAGTGGTGCAGGTGTCAACTACTGAGGTGCCGTGCGGAAGTTCGAAATCACAGCCATCCGCCATTCGCGTGGCGCGAAACCGTAAACCTGCGGACCTTCGCTCGAATGGGTGATCCGTTTCACGCTCGGCGAGAGGCGGTCAGACGCGCGTGATGGGCTCGGTAGCATCAAGCACCGGCCCGGACGGGGGACCGTTGCCACCCCCTGAGCCGTGTCCGCCCTGGGGCACCCCGTCCGCCGGTCCACGCAGCCGGAGGTGCCCATGAGTGCGGAGGCCACGAATCCCGCGACCCCAGGTCCGGTATCGAGCCCGGCGGCGCGCTGGCGGGCGCGGATCGACCTGCGCCGCCTGGGACGCGCCGCCCTGCTCGGCCCCGCCGCCCGCGACCGGCTGCCCGACGCCATCAGCCATGTCGTCGACGCGCACCGTGCGCACCATCCGAGCGCCGATCTCGATCCCCTGCGCCGCGCCTATGTGCTGGCCGAGTCCTCGCATCGCGGCCAGATGCGCAAGAGCGGCGAGCCGTACATCACCCACCCCCTCGCGGTCACCCTGATCCTCGCCGAACTCGGCGCCGAGACAACGACCCTGACCGCCTCTCTGCTTCACGACACCGTCGAGGACACCGACGTGACGCTGGATCAGGTCGGGGAGCAGTTCGGCGCCGAGGTCCGCTATCTCGTCGACGGCGTCACCAAGTTGGAGAAGGTCGACTACGGCGCCGCCGCCGAGCCCGAGACCTTCCGCAAGATGCTGGTCGCCGCGGGCAGCGACGTCCGGGTGATGTCGATCAAACTCGCCGACCGGCTGCACAACATGCGGACCCTCGGTGTCATGCGCCCCGAGAAACAGGCCCGCATCGCCAAGGTCACCCGGGACGTCCTCATCCCGCTCGCCGAACGGCTCGGCGTCCAGGCGCTCAAGACCGAGCTGGAGGACCTGGTCTTCGCGATCCTGCACCCCGAGGAGTACGAACACACGCGGGAGTTGATCGTCGACAACGCCTCCCGCGCGGACGACCCGCTCGCCGACATCGCCGACGAGGTGCGCGGCGTGCTGCGCGACGCCGACATCCCGGCCGAAGTCGTGATCCGGCCACGGCACTTCGTCTCCGTGCACCGCGTCGCCCGCAAGCGCGGGGAGCTGCGTGGCACGGACTTCGGCCGGCTGTTGGTGCTCGTCAACGAGGACGCGGACTGTTACGGCGTCCTCGGCGAACTCCACACCTGTATGACGCCGGTCGTCTCGGAGTTCAAGGACTTCATCGCCGTACCGAAGTTCAACCTGTACCAGTCGCTGCACACCGCGGTCGCCCGCCAGGACGGCCAGGTCGCCGAAGTCCTCATCCGCACCCACCAGATGCACAAGGTCGCCGAGGCGGGCGTCATCGCGCTGGGCAACCCGTACGCGCCCGCCCCCGACGACCCGGCCGACGGCGAGCGCGCCGACCCGACCCGGCCCGGCTGGCTCTCCCGCCTCCTCGACTGGCAGGAAGCGGCTCCCGACACCGACACCTTCTGGTCGACCCTGCGCGAGGACCTCGCCCAGGACCGCGAGATCACCGTCTTCCGCCCCGACGGCGGCACACTGGGCCTGCCCGAGGGCGCCACCTGCGTGGACGCCGCGTACGCGCAGTACGGCGAGGACGCGCACGCGTGCATCGGCGCTCGTGTGAACGGCCGCCTGGCGACGCTGAGCACGGTGCTGCGGGACGGCGACACCGTCCAGCTGCTCATGGGGCAGGACCCCGCCTCCGAGCCCTCCAGGGAGTGGCTGGAGCACGCCCACACGCCGGCTGCCCGCATCGCCATCCAGCGCTGGCTGGCGGCCCATCCGGCGCACACGGACACGGCGGAGAACGCCGAGCCCTCGTCCGCGCCCCGCCCCATGCCCGAGGGGGCGGCCGCCCGGCCCGAGGCGGACGTCATCGTCGACCAGCCCGACGCGACGGTACGCCTGGCCGGCTGCTGCACGCCCGTGCCGCCCGACGAGGTGACCGGGTTCGCCGTGCGCGGTGGAGTGGTCACCGTTCACCGGCTCGAATGCGCCGCCGTGGCGCGGATGAAGAGCGGGGGGCGCGCGGAGGTCGGGGTGCGCTGGGGCGACACCACCGAGTGCCGGGTCACCCTGCTCGCCGAATCGTTCGTCCGCCCGCACCTCCTGGCGGACCTCACGGAGGCGATGGCCCTCGAGGGCGCCGAGATCGTCTCCGCGACCATCGAACCCCCGACCCAACAGCGCGTCCGGCACACGTACACGGTCCAACTCCCGGACGCGGCCCTCCTGCCGGCCCTCATGCGGGCCATGCGCAACGTGCCAGGCGTGTACGACGTGAACCGAACCCAGCCGCACCCATCCAACACGTGAGACTGCGGCCTCCCGCCTGACAGGTGCCACGCGCGCGTGGGGCCTCCCACTGCGCTGAGCGGAGCCACCCGCTTCTGGCACGGGGGCGCGCTTGGCCCTTGAGCATGGGAGGCGTACGGCGCACATGCCCGGCGTGCGCCGAAGGGGAGGGGCGCGCGTGGTGCGGGTCGGGCGCGCGGTGAAGGGGAGTGCGTGGTGCGGGTCGGGCGCGCGGCGGAGGGCAGGGGCGCGCGGTGAGATAGAGCGGAGCGCGAGGTGCGGGCCCGGCGTGCGGCGCATGCGTGCGCGCCTCCGACCCGTTCGGGTGGTACGGGCGCGCGTCGGCTCCGTGGGGCGGGTGCGCGCTGGTAGCCGTGGTCCATGCTGCTCACCCCCCGCGCTCTGGCGGCCTCCACGCGCGCGCGTGCCGTCGCCCCCCTCACCGGAAAGCCCCGCCGACTCAAGGCGGCCGCGGTGCTCGCCTCCGCCGTCTCCGTCTGCCTTCTCGCCGCGAGCGCCCCACCGGCGCCGCTGGGCGTCGGTGACCGTCTCTTCCCGTACCTCGGCAACCCGGGGTACGACGTGGCGTCGTACGACCTCTCCTTCACCTATTCCGGCTCCAACAGCAAGCCCCTGCAGGCGGTCACCACGATCGACGCCTGGACCACCCGGGACCTGGACCGCCTGAACCTCGACTTCGCGCACGGCAAGGTGGAGTCCGTCGAGGTCGACGGTGAGCCCGCCTCGTTCGCCGGCGCCGGCGAGGACCTCGTCGTCACACCGGAGGAGCCGCTGCAGGAGGGCAGCTGGACACGGATCACCGTGCGGCACACCAGCGACCCCACGGAGTCCGGGGACGAGGACGGCGGCTGGGTGCGCACCTCGGACGGCCTCGCCATGGCCAATCAGGCCGACGCCGCGCACCTGGTGTTCCCGTGCAACGACCACCCCTCCGACAAGGCGATGTTCACCATCCGGATCACCGCGCCCAACGGCTACACGGCCGTCGCCAACGGTCTGCCCGCCGGCGTCGACCGCGTCGGCCGGTCCACCACATGGACGTACCGCACCCAGCACCCGATGGCCACCGAGCTCGCCCAGGTGTCGATCGGCCACTCCACCGTCCTGCACCGCGAGGGGCCCCACGCCCTGCCCGTACGCGACGTCGTCCCCACCAAGGACGTCAAGGCGCTCGAACCCTGGCTCGCCAGAACACCCGACCAGATCGCCTGGATGGAGAGCAAGGTCGGCCCGTACCCCTTCGAGACGTACGGCCTTCTCATGGCCCAGGCCACCACCGGCTTCGAACTCGAGACGCAGACACTCTCTCTCTTCGAGAGAGAGCTCTTCACCGAGCCCGCCTACCCCAAGTGGTACGTCGAGTCGATCATGGTGCACGAGCTGTCCCACCAGTGGTTCGGCGACAGCGTCAGCCCCCGCACCTGGTCCGACCTGTGGCTCAACGAGGGACACGCCACCTGGTACGAGGCCCTGTACGCGGAGGAGAAGGCCGGCAAGCCCATGGAGGCGCGCATGAAGGCCGCGTATGCCTTCTCCGACCGCTGGCGCGCGGCCGGAGGCCCGCCGGCCGCTCCCAAGGCACCCGCCCCCGGCCAGAAGATCAGCCTCTTCCGCCCGAACGTCTACGACGGCGCCGCCCTCGCCCTCTACGCCCTGCGCCAGGAGATCGGCCGCGAGCGTTTCGAGCGCCTCGAACGCGCCTGGGTGGCCCTGCACCGCGACGGCACCGCGACCACCGCCGACTTCGAACGGCTCGCCTCCGACATCTCCGGACGTGACCTCGGCGGCTTCTTCAAGGCCTGGCTGTACGGCGAGAAGACCCCGCCCATGCCCGGACACCCGGACTGGCGGTCGGTTCCGCCCGGCAAGGCGGGAGCGCGGAAATAAGGCGATGACGAGGCGTCCCGTACCGTGCGACCATCTTCTGGTCGGCGCGGCACGGGACTCGGGAATCTCCCGGGGCACTCGTGCGTTGTTCAGTACGACGCCGCAGACGCACTGCCCATCGACGTAAGGATCCAATGACCTCCTCTTCATCCCCTTCCCAGGACACGCAGCGCTTCGCGCACACCTATCCCGAAGGTCTTCGGGCCGATGCCCTGATGGAAGAGGACGTCGCCTGGAGCCACGAGATCGACGGAGAGCGGGACGGCGACCAGTTCGACCGCTCGGAGCGCGCGGCCCTGCGCCGTGTCGCCGGGCTCTCCACCGAGCTCCAGGACGTCACCGAGGTCGAGTACCGCCAGCTGCGGCTGGAGCGGGTCGTCCTCGTCGGCGTCTGGACCTCCGGGACCGCCCAGGACGCGGACAACTCCCTCGCGGAGCTCGCCGCCCTCGCCGAGACCGCCGGCGCGCTCGTGCTCGACGGCGTGATCCAGCGCCGCAGCGAGCCCGACGCGGCGACCTACATCGGCTCCGGCAAGGCGGTCGAGCTGCGGGACATCGTCGTCGAGACCGGCGCCGACACCGTGATCTGCGACGGTGAGCTCAGCCCCGGCCAGCTCATCCACCTCGAGGACGTCGTCAAGGTCAAGGTCATCGACCGTACGGCCCTGATCCTGGACATCTTCGCCCAGCACGCCAAGTCCCGGGAGGGCAAGGCGCAGGTGGCGCTCGCGCAGATGCAGTACATGCTGCCGAGGCTGCGAGGCTGGGGTCAGTCGCTGTCGAGGCAGATGGGCGGCGGCAAGGGCGGCGGCCTCGCCACCCGTGGTCCCGGTGAGACCAAGATCGAGACGGACCGGCGGCGGATCCGCGAGAAGATGGCGAAGATGCGCCGGGAGATCGCGGAGATGAAGACCGGCCGCGAGATCAAGCGCCAGGAGCGCAAGCGCAACAAGGTGCCGTCGGTCGCCATCGCCGGTTACACCAACGCCGGCAAGTCCTCCCTGCTCAACCGCCTCACGGGCGCGGGCGTGCTGGTCGAGAACGCCCTGTTCGCGACCCTGGACCCGACCGTGCGCCGGGCCGAGACCCCGAGCGGCCGGCTGTACACGCTGGCGGACACCGTCGGCTTCGTACGCCACCTGCCCCACCACCTGGTCGAGGCGTTCCGCTCCACCATGGAGGAGGTCGGCGAGTCCGACCTGATCCTGCACGTGGTGGACGGCTCGCACCCGAACCCGGAGGAACAGCTCGCCGCCGTGCGCGAGGTGATCAGGGACGTCGGCGCCGTCGACGTACCGGAGATCGTCGTGATCAACAAGGCGGACGCGGCCGACCCGCTGACCCTGCAGCGGCTGCTGCGGGTCGAGAAGCGTTCGATCGCCGTCTCGGCGCGCACCGGCCAGGGCATCGGCGAACTGCTCGCCCTCATCGACAACGAGCTGCCCCGGCCGTCCGTCGAGATCGAGGCACTGGTGCCGTACACCCACGGCAAGCTGGTGGCGCGCGCGCACGACGAGGGCGAGGTGATCTCCGAGGAGCACACCCCGGAGGGCACCCTGCTCAAGGCGCGGGTGCACGAGGAACTGGCGGCGGACCTCGCGCCGTACGTGCCCGTCCCCGCGGTCTGACCGACAGCGCGAAGGCCCGCCCCCCGAGTGATCGGAGGGCGGGCCTTCGCCATGTCCCGGGGTCACCGACCGCCGTACGTCCTGCTCATATTCTGGTAGAGCGTCTCGGCGCCCTTGCCGAGCTGCGGACCCGCCAGCCAGGTGTTGGTGGTCGGGCCGATCGAGGTGTTCGACACCAGTTCGGTCTTTCCGCCGACCACCCGGAACCAGCCGCCGCCGGACGAACCGCCGGTCATGGTGCAGCCGATGCGGTACATGGTCGGCAGCGACGGGCTCAGGGACAGCCGCCCGGGCCGGTCGATGCACTTGATTCTGTGAGACGCCCCGACCCCGCCTGTGCCTACCGGCCGGTCACTGACCGGCGAACTTCCTGCTCACGGATGCGTACACGCCCTTGGCCACGTCACCCAGCCGCGGTCCCGCCAGCCAGCCCGAACTGACCGGGCCGATCGAGGTGTTCGACACCAGCGCGGGCTTGCCGTCCGAGCCGGTCTCGACCCAGCCGCCGCCCGAGGAACCGCCGGTCATGGTGCAGCCGATGCGGTACATGGTCGGCGCCGAGGCGTTCAGCGACAGCCGTCCCGGCTTGTCCGTGCACCGGTACATCTTCTGTCCGTCGAACGGCGCCGCAGCCGGGTAACCGGTCGCGGTGATGCTGGGAACCTTCGGCACCGCCGGGGCGTTGAAGTTCACAGGAAGCGCCGAACCGACCGTCTCCTGAAGTGACTTGCCGTTGCCGCCCTTCTCCGGCGTCACATGGATGACGGCGTAGTCGTACGGTGCACCGTCGCCGCCCGTCTCACCGCCCTGCTCGATCCACTGCTGCGAGGTCTGCGCCCAGTCCGCCCACCAGACGCCGTAGGGAGCCACCTGCTCCCGGGTGGCGTTCTGCAACTCGGCCGCCGTCCTGCCCGAGTCGTTGTACGACGGCACGAAGGCGATGTTGCGGTACCAGCCGCCCTTCCTGCCGGCGTGCACACAGTGCCCCGCCGTCCAGATCAGGTTGGACTTGCCGGGGTGGGCCGGGTCCTGCACGACCGTCGCCGAACAGACCATCGTGCCCTGGGGGGAGTCGAAGAACACCTTGCCGGAGGTCGCCGCGTTGGCGTGGTACGTAGGCGCGACGGCCTTCGCGTCCACCGGCGCGGGCGTCGGGTCGGTCACGCCCTGGTCACCGGAGAGGTCGTTGTTGTCGACGCTCTTGTCCGGGTCGTTGGCCCGCCGCATCCGGTCCGTGTTCCACAGGCCCTTGATGATCGGGTTGATGAAATCGTCGGCCTCGCGCAGCCAGTCGTCCTTGTTCCAGTTCTTCCAGGCGCCGTTCTTCCACTTGTCGATGTCGATCCCGTGCTCTTTGAGCTTCTTCCTGATGTCGTCCGGGATCTTGATCTTGCCGTCGCCGCTGCTCGCGGGGTCTGACGCGGACGCGGAGGACTGACCACCCGCGTTGGTGTCGTTTCCGTTGCAGGCGGTCGCGGTGAGCGCGAGCACCGAGGAGAGCGCAACGGCGGCGAACACGGGGGTGGTCCTGCGACTCGCACCCCCGCCTCGCCGGACGTGGAACGACGGCCGTATGGATCGCATGGTCTGAACTCCCCCTGAGATGAACGCGCCGGGCTTCTGCCGTACCGGCCCGTGTGCCGTACCGGGCCCGTGTGGAACGGCATCACACACTATGTGCTCGCTGTGGGGGACTTCCCACGGAACGGCAACGGTTCCGTCACGGAAAGGATCTTGAAGCGACCCGTAACCCGGTGCGGCGAAGGGGGTTGGTAGCGGTGGGGGTTCTGCTGTCCGTGGGCGGTCCCCAGCGGGAGGACATGAGGTCGTGGCCGAGACTGCGTATGAGGGGAGTGCGTCCGAGGGAATCGGCGCGGCCGACGGGGTCTCCGTGTCGGCGCGAGGCGCGTACGAAGGGATCCTGCGTCGTCAGTCGGCGCGCGAGTCGGCGGCGCGCACCTATGCGCGTGCCCTGCCGATCGTTCCCGTGCGTGCACGGGGACTCACCATCGAGGGTGCCGACGGGCGCCGCTACCTCGACTGTCTCTCCGGCGCCGGGACTCTCGCCCTGGGCCACAACCACCCCGTCGTGCTCGAAGCCATCCGCAAGGTCCTGGACTCGGGCGCACCCCTGCACGTCCTCGACCTGGCGACACCCGTCAAGGACGCCTTCGTCACCGAGTTGTTCCGCACCCTGCCCTCCGGGCTCGCCGACCACGCGCGCGTGCAGTTCTGCGGGCCGGCCGGAACCGACGCGGTGGAGGCCGCGCTCAAACTCGTGCGGGCCGCTACCGGCCGTACCGGGATCATGGCCTTCACCGGCGCCTACCACGGCATGACCGCCGGAGCCCTGGCCGCATCCGGGGGCGCCCCCGACGTACGGGTCGCCCGGCTGCCCTTCCCACAGGACTACCGCTGTCCCTTCGGCATCGGCGGACATCAGGGTGCCGAACTCGCCGCCCGCTGGACGGAGTCCGTCCTCGACGACCCCAAGTCGGGCGTGCCGCACCCCGCCGGGATGATCCTCGAGCCCGTCCAGGGCGAGGGCGGTGTGATTCCCGCGCCGGACGTCTGGATGCGGCGGATGCGCGAGGTCACGGCAGCCCGGGCCATTCCGTTGATCGCGGACGAGGTCCAGACGGGCGTCGGCCGCACGGGGACCTTCTGGGCGGTGGAGCACAGCGGCATCACCCCGGACGTCATGGTCCTGTCCAAGGCCATCGGCGGCAGCCTCCCCCTCGCGGTGATCGTCTACCGGGACGACCTGGACGTCTGGCCTCCCGGCGCCCACGCCGGCACCTTCCGCGGCAACCAACTCGCCATGGCCGCGGGCACGGCGACCCTCTCCTACGTCCGCGAGAACGACCTCGCCGCCAGAGCGGCAACGCTCGGCACCCGGATGCAGGACCAACTCCGGCAGCTCGGCCGGGAGTTCGCGTGTGTGGGGGAGGTGCGGGGG
>NZ_WVUG01000008.1 GCF_017614965.1 Streptomyces griseorubiginosus
CCCCCAGCCCTGTCGCGATCCCACACTCCCCCCACGGTGGCCGGCCACCGGCAACACCGGACGCCCACCCGCACACGGAACTGGAGCACTACTCATGAACAGCACCGTCTCCCACCGTCCGCTCGCCCTGGTCACCGGGGCCTCCGCGGGCATCGGCCACGAACTCGCGAAGCTGTTCGCCATCAACGGCTTCGACCTGATCGCCACCGGCCGCAGCGAGCACACCGACCAGGCAGCCGCCGACCTCGCACGGCACGGCGTCCACGTCACCCCCGTACGCGCCGACCTCTCCCAGAGCGAGGGCGTCGATGCGGTGTGGCGGGCGGTGCAGGAGACCGGCCGGCCACTCGACGCCGCGGTCCTCAACGCCGGCCGCAGCATCGGCGGGGCCTTCCTCGACACCGACCTCGACGACGAACTCTCCCTCATCCAGCTGAACGTGGCCTCCGTCGTGCACCTGGCCAAGCACGTCGCCCGGCACATGGCCGACAACGGCCGCGGACGCATCCTGATCACCTCGTCGCTGTCGGCGACCCTGCCCACGCCCTACGAGACCGTGTACGGGCCCTCTCGCGCGTTCACCCGCATGTTCGCCCTCGGACTGCGCGAGGAGCTCAAGGAACACGGGGTCACCGTCACCTGCCTCATGCCCGGGGCCACCGACAGCGACTTCCACGCCAACGCCGGCATGAACAACACCGCCTTCGGCCCCGGCATGAAGAAGAACAGCCGCAAGGAAGTCGCCCGCCAGGGCTTCCTCGCCCTGATGAACGGCCGCGCCGAGGTCGTCGGCGGCGACGCCGCCACCAAGCGCACCGCCATCGAACACCGCTTCCTGCCAGAGACGTACAAGGCCGCCCGACACGCCACCAAGGCCAAGCCGCGCCCTCAGCACTAGGCGACCATGAGGCTCGCAGTCCGGAGAGTCACGAGCGGAGTCACGTATCGGACGGTGCCAGGGTGCGCAGGACGTCGAACTCGTTGCCCTCGGGATCGGCCATGACCACCCAACTCCGGCCGGGGCCCTGGCCCACGTCCACCTTGGCCGCGCCGAGGCCGAGCAGCCTGGCCACCTCGTCGTCCGTACTGCCGTCGATCGGGCTGACGTCGAGGTGGAGGCGGTTCTTCACAGCCTTGCGCTCGGGCACCCGGATGAACACCACAGTGGGCGGCATCTGCCGGGCCCGGACCTCCTCGGCGGTCGGCTCCCAGGAGGCGATCTCGACCTTGCCCTCGCTCCGGTCGATCACCTCGAAACCAAGGACCGCGCACCAGAAGGCCGCGAGCCGCTCCGGATCATGGCAGTCGACGACCAACTCGGTGAACCTACTGGTCATTTCTCCCCCAGACAGTACGGCCGGGGGCTCAGCCTAGGGGGTCGCCCACCTCGAATCTCCGCTCTGCTCCTGCCCGGCACCGCACAACACTCGCATCCTTGGAAGAAGTGGGCAGTGGTTCCGTGCGGTGGCCCTTTTGCCGTCCCACGCCGGTACGTGCTCCGGTAAGGTCAGGGCGACGTAACCAGGGAGGGTGGATTCCTTGTGTGGTGAGGCCGTTGAGCCAGCTCGAGCCGCGCTGTCCCCTCACTCGCACATCACCCTTCCGCACGCCGTGACGCGCGTCATCGCCCTCCCCTCGAACCGCAAGAGCTGAGATGAATCCTCTGACCGGGTTGCGCGAGTGGCGACGGATGCGGCGCCGCGACAGGGACATGCAGCAGTTCGCCGACGTGCTCATCGGTCCCATCCGCGAGCGGCTGGCCGGTGAGCAGGCCGACGCGTCGGGCGGGCAGCGTCCGGCTGACCCGGAAGCCCTGTTCCAGGCCCTTGTCGAGTCCGCGCGGCAATGGCGCGGTGATCGTCCGCTTGAGGTGCACCGAGTCCGCATTCCGCGCAAGTTCGGCGCCACTGGCATGTGGGTGGAGCGGCAGGATCAGGACGACGTGATCATTGAGGCGGATGCCGAAGTGTGGCACCAGGCGCAGATCCTCGGCCACGAACTGTGGCACATGAGGCAGAAGGACGGGCTGACGCCCGAGCAGCTGGCGAACGAGGCCTGCTCGCCAACCGGATCGGGGCATCCGCACGCCGCCCGGCCGGCGGCCGCGCGGTCCCGCTTCGACGAAGATCCCGAGAAGGAAGCCGAGTTGTTCGGGATTCTCGTGGGGCAGCAGATGCGGTCCCTGATGGATCGCGACGTGATCGCCGGCGACACGGCCCGCCGGATCGCGGATTCCCTCGGCTACCAGAGGAACCGCAGATGAGCGGGGCGATCAACTACATCAGTTGTGCTCTGCTGTGGATCGCGCTTCTGTTCCGTCTGCCCGATCTGGCCCGACGCCGGATCGATCCGTCCTTGCGTGCCATCGTCGCCGTGCTGGGGTTTGCCTCGCTGTGCTTCTTGTTCGGGGCTCCCCCGACCGTGGCGCTCATCAACCGGCTGACCGGTGTGCCCAACATCGCCGCGCCGCTCACCTACGCGGCGATCACCGCGTACAGCGCGGCTTTGCTGGTCCTGATCGCTTGCTGGCGGGACGGGCCGACCATGCGTCGTACGACCCGAAAGTGGATCTACGGCTACGCGGTTGTGCTTGCGGGCATCGCCGTCCTGTTCGCCGCAGGCAGCCCTGCCGAGGAGCGGCGTACCGACTTCGACACCTATTTCGCGACGACTCCCTGGGTCGCCGAGATGATCGTGCTGTATCTGCTGGCGCACCTGACGGCCGTGACGGTCAGCGCCACATGGGCGCTGCGCTGGGCACGTGAGAAGGAGGTTCGACAGCGTCCCTGGCTTCGGGCCAGCCTCTTGACGATCGGCACTGGCACCGTGCTCAGCGCCGGCTACAGCGTCTCCAAACTGGCCGCCGTGGGGGCGCGTTGGTCGGGCCGGGACTGGCCGCAACTAGGGATCTCCATTCCTCCGCTGTTCGCGGGGTTGGGTGCGTTGCTGACGGTGACCGGTGTCTTGCTGCCGCTGGCTGGGCATCACTTTTCGTCCTGGGGCGACTTCGTGCGTCTCGCCCCGCTCGATGCCGTGCTCGATCCGGTACTGAAGGATCGCGCCCTGCGACTGGAGCGGCCGCGCTCCCCCTTCTTGTGGGCTACGTGGCGCCGTAGCACCATCCTCAACGGCCTCCGGGAGATCGAAACGCTTTTCGACAGAGGGCTCTACGACCACGTCGTGGAAGCCGAGTTCAGGAGGCTGCGGGAGCGGGGTGGCCGACGCGGTCGCTCAGTGACCGCTCACGAACTGGCCACTTCCGCCGCATGGGCGGCCACCATCGCCGCGGCGGCGCAGCAGAGCATCGGGCCGGCGGAGCCATCCAGTGAACCGGCCCCGTTGGCACTGCCGCGCAATCCAAGGATGCTGGTCCTGATCGCCGACGCCATAAGGAGATCCGAGCGTGAGTCTCACTACGCCGCAACCGACCCCGCCCGGGCCGGATCGGCATGACGCGCGCCACCTCCTGGACCCCACAGTCGGCGGAACGGAGCCCCCGGTATGAGTCTTGTCGTGTATCTGGCGGCGCTGCTGTTAGTGGTGGCCGCGATGGTGATCCGCCGATCCCCCACGACCGCTCCCACCTCGCTGACGGTTCCTACCCGGGCCACGGCGTTTCTCGGCGCCGTCTGTTTCATCTGCGCGGCGCCGGCGACGCTGGCCGCCGTCAACCGCGTCACCGGCATCCCGAACGTCGGTGCGCCGCTGACCTACAGCTCCATCTCGGCCTTCAGCTGCTCACTGATCATCCTGCTGATCCACTGGAGGGGCGGACCCGCCCAGCAGATACGGCGGATGGTGCGGATCAGCATCGCGGTCTACGCCATGCTCATCTTCGCCATCATCGCGTTGTTCTGTCTCGCGGACGCGGACACCGAGCGCCTCACCGACCTGGACACCTACTACGCCAACGCCCCGTACATGCGGGAGATGATCGTCCTCTACCTCCTGGGGCACCTGGCCAGCACCATAGTTCTGAGCGTGGTGTGTCTGAAGTGGGCTCGCGATGAAGTCACCGGTCTCCTCCGCGTCGGACTCCGACTGATCCTGGCCGGCCTGCTCCTGGACGTCCTCGGATTCGAGCTGACCAAAGTCACGGCGGTCGTGGCCCGGTGGTGCGGATACAACCTCGATTTCCTGTCGACGACGGTGGCCCCGCCCGCCGCCTCCCTCGGCGCGCTCATCTACTCCGCCGGGTTCGTCCTCCCGCGTCTTTCGGCGGCGGCATCGGAGAAACAGAGCCTGGTCAACTACCGGGCGCTGCTGCCCCTGTGGACCGCGGTCAAAGATGTCACCACCACCCCCCAGGCCGCCCCGCGATGGTGGCAGTTCTGGTGGCAACTGCCCAGCCGCCGCCTCTACCTGCTCGAAGCGCGCATCCGCGACGCCCTGCTGCAGTTGGCGGCTCAGGTCGACCGGCGCGTCGGCGAGACCGCTTACGCGGCCGCTGTGGGACGCGGCGAAAGCCCCGACAGGGCACGCATCGCCGCGGAGAAAGCGATGATCACGGATGGCATACTCCGGGCATCGGGGCGGATCGGCGGCCCTGCCGATCCGCCGGAAAAACTCCGCCTCACCATAGACCTGGTCGAACTCGCAAACGCCGTGAGCGGGACGCAGCATGCGGCACCGGATCACGTACGGGCACAGTGAACACGTACGACCGCAACAAGGAGAACCTGTGTCGCAAAGAGCTGTCGTGATCGGAGCGGGCATAGCCGGGCTGCTCGCTGCAGCAGCCGTGTCCCGCGCGGTCCCCGAGGCGGACATCGTGCTCCTCGACAGGGATGTGCTTCCCTCCGGACCCGCGAACCGCCGAGGGGTTCCCCAGGGACAGCATGCCCACCTGCTCATGGCCGGCGGGTGGATGGCCATGGAGAGCCTGTTCAGGGAAGACGTGCGCAAGCGCCTCTTCGAGGCAGGCGCACATGAGATCTCGCTCGCCAACGGCATGCTGGCCTTCTCCCCCGACGCCGGCTGGTTCCGCCGGTACCGGTGGGACGGCTCCCGCATGATCACCTGTACACGGGGCCTGCTGGACTGGGTGGTCCGCGAAACGCTGCTGCAGGAGACGACCAAGGTCTCCGTCCATCAGGCGGTGGTGGAGGGGCTGCTGGGCGACGCTCGGCGCGTTCGCGGTGTCCGCATCAGCGGGGCCGACCCGGCTCTCGGCAGCGAGGTGGAGGCGGACCTCGTCATCGACGCGAGCGGACGCGGTTCCCGCAACACCGAATGGCTCACAGCCATCGGCGTCAGCGGTGTGCAACAGAGGAAGATCGACTCCGGTCTCACCAACGCCACCCGCGTCTACCGCACACCACCCGGTGCCGAGTCCTTCCCCCTGACCATGATCCAGGCAGACCCCTACAGCGGCCGGCCCGGCAGAAGCGCCATGGTTCTGCCCATCGAGGGCAACCGGTGGATGGTCAGTGCCGGCGGCACCCGAGGAGGCGAGCCCCCGAACGACCCGCAGGGCTTCCTCGACTACATTGCCGGCCTTCCCCATCCGCTTGTCAGCCAGCTGATCTCCGGCGCCGAGCCCCTCACCGACGTGGCGGTCAGCCGCAGCACCAGCAACGTCCGGCGCTACTTCGAGAAATCCCCGGTGTGGCCGGAGCGATTCCTTGTTCTCGGCGACGCGTTGGCCACCTTCAACCCGGCCTACGGGCAGGGAATGTCCGTCGCCGCTCTGGGAGCGCATGACCTGTTCCAGGAACTCGTCCGAAGCGATATCTCCACCCCCGGCCTGTCCCGCCGCGTCCTGCTGAGCGCCGCCCGCCACGTCGACACCGCATGGTCCACCGCCGTGGCCATGGACGTCCTGTACCCGGACGTCAGAGGCGAGAAGGCAACCATCGCCGACCGACTCGCCGCCGGTTACGCCCGCCGGCTGACCCGCGCCGCGACCGGATCCTTCAACGCCGCGGCGGCCCTGTGGGACGTCACCAGCTTGAAAGCCCCCGCATCGCGGCTACTGCGCCCGGCAGCCCTGTTCGCCACCCTCAACGGACCACCGCTGCCCCGGACGAACGAACCCCCGCTACAGCCCTCGGAACGACAGATCCTGCAACGCCTCACCCAGGCCAGTGGGGAACCACACGGATCACGTTGAACGTCCCGATCACGGTGAAACGTCGACCACGCACCGGGTGATTTCTCCGGCAAGGCGGTCGAGGAATCCCTGCACTTCGGCTTTGGGTGAGGGAGCACGTCACTGGGACGACTGCTGGTCGGGCGTTTCTCGTTGGAAGGTGGCGTACAGCAGCCACAGGGACGGCACGAGCACCAGCGCTCCCACCCCGAGCGCGACGAGGACCGCTGACAACACGGAGGAGTTCGCCGCGGCCTCGGTCACCGTGGTGCTGCCGACCAGCAGCGCCGGGTACTGGGCCGCACCCCACGCCCACAGGATCGCGGCGACCGCCAGTGCCGCCGCGGCCCGGGCGGTCACGAAGCGCCGCCGCAGCAGCAGGCCGAGGCCGGCCAGACCGGCCACCGCGCTGGTGATCACCAGTGGCAGCGCGCGGTGGGTCAGTCCGTGGAACAGTTCGGGGGCGTCCGCGTGCAGCACCGCGATGCCCGCGAGGGCTACGACACCCGCCACCAGGCCGCTGGCCACCGCGTCGCGGGTGAACGCTGCCGCCAGTTCGGTGCGGTCTGCGCGGCTGGCGTCGGCGCACAGGTACACCGCCGCCAGATGCGCGCAGGTCACCACCGCCAGCACGCCGCCCAGCAGCGAGGTCGGGTTGAGCCAGCTGGTGACCACGTCACCCGCGGCGAGTCCCGGTGGCACGCGACCCGAGGCGACAGCACCGGCCACCGTACCGAGGAAGAAGGGAGTGAGCAGGGACGACAGCGCGAAACACGCGCCGAACAGCCGCTGCTGCCACAGTTCCGTACTCGCCTTGCGGAAGGCGAACGCGGCGCCGCGGGCGATGATGCCCAATGCGGCCAAGGTCAGCGGGATGTACAGGGTCGACATCACCGCCGCGAACACGGGCGAGAACGCCGACCACAGCATCACGATCACGAAGATCAGCCACACGTGGTTGGCCTCCCAGACCGGCCCGATGCTGTGTTCGATGAGGGAACGCCGAGCTCGGCCACGCTCGGCACCTCCGGCCAGCAGGTCCCAGACCCCCGCGCCGAAGTCGGCTCCGCCGAACAGGGCATAGCAGGTCAGACCCACCCACATCACCGCGAGCGCCGCGTCAGCGAGCACGGTCACCTCCAAGGGACGTACGGCGGACGATCAAGGGGTTCATGGGGAGGTCACACGACGGGATAGCCGGTGACGTCCTCCTCCTGCGGTGCCCTGGGCACCGGGGTGCCGCGGGCGAGGCGCCGCAGGACGTAGACGGTCGCGACGGTCATGGCGGCGTACACGACCAGCACCAGCCACAATCCGGTCATCAGGCCGGGAGCCGGGTTGACGGCGTCACGCACACTCATCACGCCCCAGACGATCCAGGGTTGCCGGCCCAGTTCGGTGACGCTCCAGCCGCATTCCAGGGCCACCACCGCGGCGGGTCCGGCAACCGCGGCCGACACCAGGAACAGACGCGCGGTGTTCAGCTCGCCTCCAGTACGGCGCCGGCGCCACCACGCCCACAGGAGCCACAGCCCCAGGGCGAGCAGGAAGAACCCGACGGCGACCATGAGATCGAACGCCCAGTGCACGCCGGTGACCGGAGGCCGCTGGGCAGGCGGTACCCGGTCAAGGCCCTTCACGACCGTGTCCGGACGGTACCCGACCAGCAGGGACAGTCCGTCGGGGATCTCCAGGCCGTACTTGAGCCCGTTGCCGTCCGAGACGCCGCCGAGGGTCAGCGGGACGTGCGAGCCGGTGCGGTAGACGCCCTCGATGGCCGCGAGTTTGGTCGGCTGGTAATCGGCCAGGAAGCGGGCCGCCCAGTCCCCCACGACGATCTGGAACGGTGTCACGATCGCGCCCAGCGTCAACGGGATGAAGAGCCCCGCACGGTGGTAGGCGTCCCGGCGCCCGCGCAGCATGGCCACGGCATACACCGCGGCGGTCAGGAACGACGCGACCATGAAAGCGGCCAGGATCATGTGCACGGTCTGCGGCGGGCTGGCCGGGTTCAGCATCGCCGCCCACGGATCGACGTCGACGACCTTGCCGTCGCGCAGGGTGAAGCCGCGCGGCTGGTTCATCCAGGCGTTCGCGCAGACGACGAAGAACGCCGACGCGGTGCCCGCGATCACGATGGGCAGGCCGGTAAGCAGATGGCGGCGGGGCGACAGCCGGTCCCACGCGTAGAGGTAGATGCCGAGGAAGATCGCCTCGAGGAAGAAGGCGATGCCCTCCAGCGCGAAGGGCAGTCCGATCACCTGACCGAACCGTCCCATCAGGCCGGGCCACAACAGCCCCATCTCGAAGCTGAGGATCGTGCCCGACACGGCGCCCACAGCGAACAGCACTCCCATGGCGCGCGCCCACCGGCGGGCCAGCAGACGGATTTCCGGGCGGCCGGTGCGGATGCCGTACCACTCGGCGAGCAGCGTGAGGGCCGGGAGCCCCACTCCCAGACAGGCGACGATGATGTGCCAGGCCAGGGAGAAACCCATCTGCGCGCGGGCCGCCGCGAGATCGCCCTCCGACACCCGGTCGGCCGCGTATCCGCCGAGTACCCACGGGCCGGCGAGCAGAGAGTGCTTCATGACACCCGCCGGTACCCGGATCGGAGGGGACGAACCGGTATCCACCGCAACTGCACCCGAAGGCATCACCGACACCGGGACGCACGCAGCGGCAGGGTCACGAAGCGGGAGCCCGCAGGGAGGCCGCAGCCGGCCCCAGCGGACACCCGCCGTTTGGCCGTCCGGCCGACGACGCTGGGTCTGCGGCCGGGCGCGCGTAGGGACCCGTCGCCGGGCACCCGGCGACGCACGATCGGACGCGCGCGGCGGGACTGGCACCTGCCGCGTTGCCAGACGCACTGTGTCGCGCTTGCATGAAGTTCGTGCCCGAGGTCTCGGCCTGTCGGCCCTCTGTCTCCGGAGGCGTCAAAAGCACAAGCATCGTGCTCTTGCCCGGGGACGAGGCCGCATGGCCGCTCGCGGAGATCCTATGCACCGTCGGTGACGGCCCCTGCACGGACGCTGTGCACCCCTGGGGCCCCGGTGCTCGTCCCCGACCTGCCCCGCGGCCTGGACACCCGCGGCGAGCCCCCTTCGCGGTCCCGGCAGCCAAAGGTCCAGGCAGCCAAAGCCGACGCGGAGGAGGTCTTCTCGATGCGGTTGATCGACGCCGCGGGTGCACGCGCCGAAGAGAGGGCCGGCATCGCCGGCCCGGTCGGCCCTCTCAGAGCGTAACCGAGCAGACCCGTTGGGCGACGACGGCGCGGTGAACCTGGCCTCGCCCTTCCCACGCCGGCCGCCCGCGAGCCCGAGCATGGTGCGGTCAGCGGCTGGTCACCTCAACCACCCGGTACAGCGTTCGGCCCGTCAACTCCGTTGCCAGATCGGCAGCTTGCCTTTTGTCGAAGCTTCCGTAAATCTCCACTCCTCGGCCAGTCAGGGACTGCTGCACCGAGGGTGCCGACACCACTCGCCCCCCGGCCGTGATCGCCAACTGGTTCTGCGGTGGCGGGAACGTGGCGAGTCGGCCCGTCAGTTGGGCGAACCGTTTGCCTCCCGCAGAGCTGAAGGAGAGACTGACACTCCAGCCACGATCGGCGGCGTAGGAGGCTTCGGCCTTCGTAACGTCGTTGCCGGTGAGAGCTGCGGCGCCCAGTAGATATGTGATCGGATCGTGGGCGTCGCACAGGACCACGGGCTCGGAGGGAACGGCCTCCTGCATCGCGACGGTGTCCGTGGGGCAGTCGGTCGCCTCGAACCGCTCCTCCAGCGCCGTCGCAGCGGGGTCATCTCCGGCCTGCGGCAAGCCGGTGCTCTCGGCCCCGAGCGGAGACGGGCTGCTCGTCGTGGCGGTTCGCAGCTGAAGTACCGGCCGGATCTCCGCACCGGACTCCCCCTTGGCCAGCGCCACCAGGCGTTCACGGTACCGGGCAGGCGCGGTGGCCGTGATCCTGTCGTCCGTGGCGGTGAACTCGGCTCCCTTGATGCCGGATTCGGCCGCACGCTCACGCAGCCGGGTAACCGCCTGGTCGACGTCGGTGGAACGTGCGTCGTCGGCAGGCGCGTATGTCACGGTCACGGTGGTCGGGTTCGCTGGACGGTGCGATGTCGCGGGTGCGTTCGGTGCCCCGAGAAGTGCCGGTACGCCGACGATGAGCAGGCCGACCAAGAAGGCGACCGGCCAGTCGTACCTGTCCACCGCGCCGTCGTCCCGCCGCAGGTCCGCTCCGTCGATACCGCTCCGGTGGCGTTCCCAGTCACCCGGGGTGGTGCCCAACAGCGCATCGGGTCCCGGTTCGCCGCCCAGCGGTGTGAAGCACGTGCGATCGGCCCACTGCTCGCCACGCGCGCCGCATTCCCGCACCCAGCGGGCCACCGCGGACTCGTCGTCGAGCAGGGCCGCGGCGATGACATGGAGGGGGGCTGTCCGGTGGGCACCGTCGGCCAGTCGCGCGCCGCGGCGCAGGGCGCGGGCCAGCGATGTGCTGATCTGGTGCGGCCGTTGTCCGGGTGGGGCGCTGAGCAGTACCCGGTCGCTTCTGCCCTCGGGGGCCTCATCGCGCAGGCCCCCGGCCGGACGTCCGGGCAGTGGCTGCCAGTTCCCCGGGTCTGAGCCGAATGCGGCGACGGCGAAACCCATCGTGCCGATCGGCTGTCCCCCGGATGTCTGCGCCGCCACGTCCAACACGGCCCGGACGGGCGGGGGAAGCCTCAGCGACAAGTGCCCCTGCGAGGTCACGTCTTCGATCGACAGGCCGCCTCCGTCCCAGAACACCGGGGTCGGGGGGC
The DNA here is from genome assembly GCF_017614965.1 of Streptomyces griseorubiginosus. Classification (GTDB taxonomy): domain Bacteria; phylum Actinomycetota; class Actinomycetes; order Streptomycetales; family Streptomycetaceae; genus Streptomyces; species Streptomyces griseorubiginosus_B. The sequence continues at coordinate 10,891 of NZ_WVUG01000008.1, forward strand.
GGAGGCGCGGACGGCGGGAAGAAGAGGCCGTGGACCAGGTGATGAGCCCTGTGGTCGTGGCGGCGTCGAGCTCGGAGAGGGGCACTTCCCGAACGCGCTCGAGCGCCGCTTCGCGGAGTACGGACAGGGGTGCGCGACCATGTGGAACCGACTCGATGAGCCGGCGGACGTCCGCACCGGCGGCCTCGTCCGGTACGGGGGCCGCACCGCCGACCACGGTGTGCGCACCACCGAGGAAGCAGGCGAGCGGGAACCCGAACGGCTCCCTGCCCGCATCGACGATCATCCCGCTGACCCAGCAGGAACCCAGCACGACCGTCGACGGCCAGGGCAACAGCGCCGCGCTCGCGGCCGACAGCGCCGACCCGTCGGCGAGCCACAGCGACCGATCCGCCGCCGCACCGGCGGAGCCATGTGCCGAGATGACCGCCAGATCCGCCGCGGGTCGAGCGTGCAGGGCGGCCTCCAGTTGGGTGCGATCCGCTGTGCGCCGCACGGTCGCCGACGCGGCGATGCGCTCCAGCGTCGCCACCTCTGCCGCCGTGCTCTCGGGCGGGAGTCCGACGCCAATGTGGCTGACCACTGCCGGACGGCCAGCGGTGTGCGAGCCCGTATGCCTGGCGGTGGGGGGCCGGAGCATCGACAGCGCCGGGGTGAGCGTGATCAGCGCGTACTCCAGCAGAGGGCGCCGATCGCGCACGGGAAGGGCGGCGAAGGGCACCGCGGAGAGCGGTCCGTCGGGTACGACGACCACCTCTCGCGGGGTTCTCCCGCTCTCGGGGCACAGCAAGTCCCACCACTGGGCAGGGACCAGTGCCTGGCTCAGCTGCGCCCAGACCGGGTCGTCCAGCGGCGTGTAGTAGAGCATCGTCGTCTGCGCCTCGTCCGCCGCGGCCAGCGCGTCCAGGGCACCCACCGGGGTGAACGTGTCCGCGATGACCTCGCTCGCCATGGTGTCCAGCCGAGTCCGGTGGAGGCGGGTTCCGTCTGCGGCGGAGACCATCGCGCTCAGCACGGACCAGCCGCGCGTGTCACGTCGACAGTGGTAGAGCAGAGCGACTCGGTCGCCGAGCCGGTCGAGGAGGTCCTGGACGTCGGTGGTGGCGGAGATCGCCGACTCGTCCTGCGCCGCGTCGGCACCCTCCGGGCCGGGGCGCTCGCCGTTGGTGGTCATGGCGGCAGGCTCCCGAGCCCCACCGGCCGTGCCGCCGACCGTGTCGTCCGCTGTCGCGCTCGACGGCGAGGGAAGAGGGTCGTCGCCCCGGCGGGCGTCGGCGAGACGGTCGAGGAGGTGGCCGCGGGCGCCGACCGCGCCGAGGCGTTCCTGGACTGCGGCGAATTCCTCGGCCGTACGTGCCCGGGCAGTCGCCTCCAGCCGGGTCAGACGCTGAAGTCGGGTGTCCTCCGTCTGGAACCACGGACCGTCGTCCGCGCCGATCAGCGCCTCCGTCAACGTGCGGTGCAAGGACTCCAGCAGCCACAGGCCCAGTTCTGCGGCCTTGCCGGAATGGGCGTGGCCCTCGCTCGACACGAAAGTGAACACCCGTGCGTAGAGCTCCTCTTGTGCGCCCAGCCAGGCCGAGCGGTGCTCCTCGCCCCGCAGGGCGCCGCGGTCGGACTCCAGCATCTGCAGGCCCACCCGGATCATGTCGAGGGCCTGCTCCTCCTGATCCGGATCGTCGTAACCGGCCTGGACGGCGTTGAGGAAACCGAGCACTACGCAGCGGGCCGCGCGAGTCCGCTCCACGGTCGCCTCGAAGGCGCTCAGCGCGTCGAGGTACGCACCGGTCGCCGCGCCATGGTGCCCTCGGGACTCGTGGATCTCGGCAGCCAACATCAGTGCCGATCCGGTAGCCGTACGACCCTGCAGGTACGAGCGCAGCTGGGCATCCGGGTCGCCGCCACGGGACAGCGGCGCGACGCGGTCCGGCAGTCGGCACACCCGGTACGCCAGCGCCAGCGCCCTGTCCGGGTCTTTCGCGGCGAGAGCGCGTGCTTCGACAACGAGATCCAGAAGGACGGCCCCGAACTCCTGCCGCCACACCAGCGCCGCACGCCGCCCTGATCCGTGTGGAACCACCGGGTACGCTGCCACCTCCAGAGCCGCTTCGGCGATCAGCCCACGCAGCGCCGCCGGGACGCGTCCCGCGACGGCGGCTGCCTTCCGCAACTCCGCCAAGGACCGCTCGGACTCCCCCACCGCACGCAGCAGACCGGCCTCCGCCGCGAGCGCGGCAGGCTGGCGAGCGGCCTCCGGAGAGCCGCGCATCGCGCGTACCAGCCGCTCGGCATAGGGCAGTTTGTTCTGCGCGATCATGTAGTCGATTCCGAGGGCCCAGCAAAACGCCTCCGAGACGGCGTCGCCCCGGTCCCGGAACACCGCTGCGGACTCCTGCGCCTGGGTCTCGGCGAGGTCGGTCGAGAAGAGCGTGGACTGCGGGTAGGCAGTGATGAGATTGCGCAACGCGATGTAGGGGCGCAGCCCGAGCAGAGCACGGGACGACGGGCCGAAACCCGCGGCGGTTCTCCGGCGCCGCCAGGAAAGGGTGCCTCGCCCTCGGACCCGTCGGACGAACATCGCCAGCAGGACGGCGGCAGTGAGCGGACCGTAGCGCAGAGAAGTCCCACCGGGCCCGTCGTGGACCGCCCAGACACCGGCTGCCAAGGTCATCACCCCGAGGAAGACCTTTTGGAGGAGCAGCAGAGGCGGCGACTCACCGTCCAGACGCGTGCCCAACCGCAGCAGCGTCATCAGCACCACGGCAGCGACGAGGACCGATGTGCTTCCCGCGGGCAGCAGGTCCGTCAGCCACCCGAGAGGGGCGTCCTGCCACCGAGCCCCGCCTGCCCCCGGGTCCTGAGCAGCGGCGAGCCAGCCGAGGCCCGCCCCCACGAACACCGCGACCGGCACCGCATCGGCCGCCGCATACCGCAGCGCTGAGGTCACACGGTAGATGATCGGTCTCGAGAACATGCCGCTCCCCCGTTGAGGCATCCCTCTCATCCCCCACAACTCCACGTATTTCACGGAGAATCGGGGTGAGACACCTTATGGTGCAGGAGCGGAACGCGCCATGAGGGGGAATTGATGGAAACGACACCGTCCGAGCCACGCGGTACTGCACACCACAAGGTGGTGGATCTGGGCGCCGGGCAGCAGCTCCATTTCTTCGCCGACGACTCGGCCGACCTTCCGGGCGATGCCGTCACCCGGGAACTGCGCACTGCTGCGCGCATCGCTCGCGCGCAGCACACCCGAGGCGTCCTCGACACGGCCCTGGAACAACTCGCCGCCGGCATCGTCGGCGGGGCCGGCTGGGCTGGTGTGTCCGCCTCGCTCCGAGCCACGGCCGACTACCTCCGACACCGCCGAACGCCGGAGCCCGCAACGCTCCACCAGGTCGTCGCACGCCTTCGGGAGACCTGCGAACTCGTCCTCGGCACCGCACCCGGCACGCTCGACGACGCGGACCTGCGCCGCCAGGACGACGGCACCTGGACAGCGCGCTTCACGCACTCCACGGGAACGTATGAAGCACATGTCGATCGAGACGGCAGGGTCGTTCACTGGGTACACCTGCCCCAACCCGGCTCACGAACATGACCTCTCGGAGAATCGATGACTGGTCCAGGGCGGATGAGCCGGCTGGGCACAAGCGTCCCTCCGGGCGGGGCCGGGCACAACCCGCCGCAGGGCCGCCCGTGCGGCATCCGAAATCTCGTCAGGCGCTCGGCCCGCCGACCCTCGGCGGTGACGGCGTGGACGTGCTGAAATCAGGTGCTGCATCCGGGCGCGCCTCCCTACCCTCGTCCCATGCGCCACCAATCCGCCCTGCTGAACGTCATCGATGTGGAAGCCACCTGTTGGGACGGGCAGCCGCCGCCCGGCTCCGTGAACGAGATCATCGAGATCGGGCTCACCGTCGTGGACGTGGCGGCACGGCGCCGGGTATCCCGGCACCGTGTTCTGGTCCGGCCCACCCGGTCGAACGGTGAGCGACTTCTGCACCGAGCTGACGGGGCTGACTCAAGCCGAGGTGGAACGGGGCGTCACCTTCGCCGAGGCCTGCCGGCTTCTCGTCGAGGAGTACGGGGCCGTGGAGCGCCCCTGGACGAGCTGGGGCGAGTACGACCGTCGGCAGTTCGCTCGGCAGAGTCAGGCCGACGGAGTGGCCTACCCCTTCGGCTATCCGACCGAGCGCACCCACACCAACGCCAAGGCCGTATTCGCCACGGCCTACGGGCTGCGCAAGAAGCCCGGCATGGACCACGCCCTGCAGATCGCCGGACTGCCGCTCGAAGGACGCCATCACCGCGGCGAGGACGACGCGTGGAACATCGCCGCACTCGTCCTCGATCTGTTGGACCGCGAGGCATGGCCGGCCACAGCCACTGCTGTTTAGAGGCGCATCCGTAACTCGTGTTCATCTACGGCCTGTAGTAGGCGGCGTACTGGGCGGACTGTCCTTCGACGGAGAAGTCCTCGAAGTCGCCGGCCTTCTCGCAATCGAGCAATCGCTGAAGCGCCGCCCGGGCTTCGGGCAGACGCTGCGACGACAGGTATGCCTTCGTTCTGTCGAGTCCGCTTCCGCGCAACAAATGACTTGTCCGGTCCGACAAGCCGAAGCACACGGGCAGCGCGGGCCCCTGCCCAACTGGCAGAGGCCCGCGGCACGAACAGCACCGGAGCACCGGGATCTGCCCCGACGAGCAGCATCCCGGTCGGCGCGGCTCACCGTGTGCTGGTTGCCTGACGGCCCCCACTCACTTCAGGTGCCGGGTGAAGAACCGGACCGCGGCGTCCCCGGCGAACTGCGGGACGCCGGTATGGCCACCCATATTGGCGTTCAGGGACTTCTCCTTGGAGCCGAAGGCGTCGAACAGGTTCAGGGCCGCCTGGCGGTCGTTGCCTTCGTCGTCCCACTGGAGCAGGACGTGCAGCGGAATGGTGACCTGGCGGGCCTCCTCGAACATGACGCGAGGGATGAAACTCCCGGCGAACAGACCGGCGGCCACGATGCGCGGCTCGACCACCGCCAGCCGGACACCGATGGAGATCACTCCCCCCGAGTAGCCGACCGGGCCGCCGATCTCGGGCAGCGCAAGGAGGGAGTCCAGGGCGGCCTGCCATTCCGGGACCGCTCTCTCAACCAGCGGGAGGACGAGGGCGTCGATGATCTCGTCGCCGACCGGCTCACCGGCCTCCAGCGCCCGGCGCAGGTCGGCGCGGGCCTGCTCGGTGGCGGCCAGACGGGGTCGGTCGCCGCTCCCGGGGAGTTCGATGGTGGCGGTTGCGAAACCCTCCGCCGCGGAGTGCTGGGCCCGCCCCGCCAGCCGGGGGTACATCTTCGGAAGTCCGCCGGGGTGGCCGAGCAGGATCAGCGGCACCGGGGCGGAAGCGGATCCGGGTGTCCACAGGATGCCGGGAATCTCGCCGAGGGTGAATTCGCGCTCGAGGACGCCGTCGTCGAGGCGCCGTTCAGCAGTGAAATGCATGGTCGTGCCCTTTCGGGAGTGCACACAACGGCGCTCCCGGACGACCTATCGTCCGACCGTGACCCCGGAGGGGAGCACCCACGTCGATACAGCGTTCACGGGTACCACCTCCTCGATCACTCGCACGGCCGTCGGAAACGTAGCAGCGGTGGCGGTCGTCCACCAAACGGTTTTTGCGCGCTCTTGCTGGGGGAGGTGGGAGCAACAGATCCGCGGTCGTGCCGCGGGGGTGGCCGAGTGACCCCTACGGGCGCAGCATGGACGTGTAGCGGTTTTCGCCAGTGACCTTTAGTGATTTTCACTGACCGTACGGAGCGGACGATCGGAACGATCATGGCCGAGGTTATGTTCATACGCGGTGAGCCGTGCGTCCGCTGCGCAGGCGAGGAACAACGGCCCACCGGGACGCTTCGCACGCTTTGCGAGGATCACTTCAGGGACGTGGCCGTCGTGCACTTCGCTCGGCGGAAGCACCCCAACCCGGTGGAAGCGGCCACTTCGGCGATGGAGGGTGGCCTTCACGTCGCATCCGCCCCCATGGACCAGATCCCTCACAGCTTCGGCCGGGACTCCGACCTGACCCGAGTGGACTGCGATTGCGGCCGAACTCGTTCTCCAGGAAGCGTGGTGTGGCGGAGCCGAGGGGGTCCTGCGCCACCGCGGAGGTGAACAGCGGCGTCTGCGGGTCGACTGCCGAGAAGTCCTGGCTGGGCTGAGCCTTGTGGGGCTGTCTTACGCGCGCGTAGCGTGTGTCGTGGCCTGGTGCATGGGGGGTGTCGCCAGGGCGATGCCGGTGAAGGGGATGACCGGCCAGGGGAAGGCGCATCGTGTGCGCGTCTGATCGCCGGGGGTTGCCGTGGTGACGTTCAGACTTCTCGGGCCCGTCGAGTTATGGGGCCAGGGTCCCATCGACATAGGTCCTCCGCAGCGGCGGAGCGTGATGGCGGCGCTCGCCGTGGACGCCGGCCGGGCAGTGCCGATCGAGACGTTGATGAGGCGTGTGTGGGGTGCGGATCCGCCGGACGGGGCACGTCAGGCGCTGTACGCGCATGTGACCCGCCTTCGGCGGGGGTTGGCAGCCGCCGGGGCCGTTCGCACGCCGGGCCTGCTTCGGCGTAACGGCGGCTACGTGCTGGACACCGACTCCGAAGCCGTGGACCTCCACCGGTTTCATCGCTTGGTCGCCGACGCCCGCAGAGCCGGCCGGAGCGACGCCGAGCAGGTGACTATCCTCCGCGAGGCCCTGGACCTGTGGCGCGGGGAGCCCCTCGCCGGACTGTCCGGGGAGTGGGCGACGCGGATGCGTGAGACCTGGCAACGGCAGCGGTTGGACGCGGTCACCGCGTGGGCCCACGCTGAGACGGCCCTGGGCAACCACGCGGTGGTGATCGACCGAGTGCCCGAACTGGTCGACCAACATCCCCTCCTGGAGCCGCTGGTGGCCGTGTTGATGCGGGCACTGTACGAGGCGGGGCGCGGTTCCGAGGCGCTGGAGCGCTTCGCCGAGACCCGGAAACGGCTGGCCGACGAACTGGGCACCGATCCGGGGACCGAGCTCCGGCAACTCCACCAGACGATCCTGCAGGGCGCCCCCCGGCCGGCCGAGGCCCCGGATCCGCTGCCATCGGCACGTCCGCGGTCCGCACCGGTTCTGGCGCATCTGCCCCTGGACGTTCCGGTTTTCACCGGCCGGCAGGAGGAGCTGGCCCAGCTCGACAAGATCCTCGCGGGCGACATCGGCAGCCCCACGGTGGCGGTGATCTCGACCCTCGCCGGGACCGCGGGCGTAGGGAAGACGGCCGTGGCCGTCCACTGGGGGCACCGGGTGGCCGACTGGTTCGAGGACGGCCAGATCTACGTGAACCTCCATGGTTTCGAGCCATCGCGGCCACCGGTGACCCCGGCCGAGGCGCTGCCCCGGCTGCTGGAGGCACTGGGCGTGCTCCCCCAGCACATGCCGGTCAGCCCGGAGGCCCAGGCCGGGCTGTACCGGAGCATGCTGGCGGGACGCCGGATGCTGGTGATACTCGACAACGCACGGGACGCCGAACAGGTACGGGCGTTCCTGCCCGGCAGTCCAGGGTGCTTCACCCTGGTGACCAGCAGAAACCGGCTCTCCGGCCTGATCGCCCTGGAGGGCGCCCGGAGTCTCGTCCTGGATGTGCTGCCCGCGGCGGAGTGCCGGCGGCTGCTCGCCCGCCGGATAGGGGCCGAGCGCGTGATGTCCGAACCGCTGGCGGTCGACGAGATCGTGAGCCGCTGCGCGCGGCTTCCGCTGGCCCTGGTGATCGTGGCGGCCCGCGCGGCCGTCGAGCCGGGGCTCGGCCTGGCACGGCTGGCAGCCGAACTCCGGGACGCCCAGGACTCCCCCGCCGGGCTGGACAGCTTCGGCAACGAGGACACGCGGGCGGACATGCGGGCCGTGTTCTCCTGGTCGTACGGCACCCTGAGCCCTCAGGCCGCCCGGATGTTCCGGCTGCTCGGCGTACACCCCGGCCCGGACATCAGCGTGCCCGCCGCCGCGAGCCTGGCCGGGATCCCCGTCCGCGACGCGGGTCGACTACTGACCGCGCTGGCCGACGGTTGCCTGGTCACAGAGCACTCACGAGGCAGATACGTACTCCACGACCTGCTGCGGATGTACGCCGCCGAACTCGCCGAGACCGTGAACGCCGCCGGCGAGACGCACGCGGCCGAAGACCGCCTGTTCGGCCACTATCTGCACTCCGCCCACTCCGCGGACCGCATGCTGGATCCCCACCGCGATCCGATCGCGCTGCCGCCCGTGGTCCCCGGCGTCTCCCCCGAACACGCCGCGGACCACGGAGCGGCTCTCGCCTGGTTCACAGCCGAGCACCCCGTGCTCCTGGCGGTGGTGCACCGATCGGGTATCGCCACGCGAAATGCATCGGGTGCCCCGACCTGGCAGCTGACCCGCGCCCTGACGACGTTCCTGCAGCGACGCGGCCACTGGTCCGACTGGGCCACGGCCCAGGAGGCCGCGCTGGACGCCGCACTCCGCTCGGCCTCCGCCGCCGGGCAGGCCGACGCCCACAGCGGTCTCGGCCGCGCCTGCACCCGCCTGACACGGCTGGACGACGCGCTCACCCACCTCACCCGCGCCCTGGATCTCCACAAAGCCCTCGGCGACCGAACCGAGCTGGCCCACACCCACCTCGACCTGGCGCGCCTGCACGCCCGGCGGGACGCCTACCCCGAGGCGCTGGCCTGTGCCCGGGAGGCCCTTGACCACTACACCTCCTTGGGCCACAGGAGCGGACGGGCCCGGGCCCTGAACTCGGTGGGCTGGTACCACGCGCAGCTCGGCGACCACCGCCAGTGCCTCGCGTTCTGCGGGCAGGCACTGGAGCTCTTCACCGACCTCGGCGTCCGCGACGGGCAGGCGGACACCTGGGACAGCCTCGGCTACGCACACCAGCACCTGGGCGACCACCGCCGGGCCGCGGCCTGCTACGACAACGCCGTCACGCTGTTCCACGGTCTCGGGGACCGCTACTTCGAGGCCGACGTGCTGGTCCACCTCAGCGAGAGCCACCAGGCCACCGGCGACGCCCGGGCGGCCCGGCGTGCCGCGCGCCGCGCGACGGACATCCTGGACGAACTCGGCGTGCCGGACTCGGACGGCGTCCGCGCCCGGCTGCGCCGCCTCGGCCTGCCGGCCGGATCCTGAGTGCGATGTCGCCGTCGTCCTTCGCCTGCTTATGGCAGGCAGCATGTCCGCACATCCAGCCGCCGTGCGGACACGTCAAGGACGCCGGTAGCAGAAGCCCGTGTGGCTGCCATTTTGGCCGTTGGTGTAGTCGTATGCCTCAAAGCTAGTCCTTCCTCGTGAAGGTGCCGAGACCGCTCGTGTCGAGATTCTCGACTCGGACCTTGTCGGCGCGCGCGCCGGCGCCGACGGTGAAGGTCATGCCGGTGAGGCCGACGGCCATTTCGCCCGTGGTGCGGTAGCTGAAGGTGTCACCGTCGAAGTGGGTCAGGACGAACCGTTGCTTCTTGGGCCCGAGCTGCATGGTGAGTTCGTTGCCCTGGGTACTGACGGTCAACGGGCCGTAGTACTCATTGGCGTACGTCCCGGTGTAGGCGCTGTTTGCCTTGGCGGGCGCGGGCGAGGCCGGGGGTTTGCTGTAGTCGACCTGCGAGCGTTCCCCCTGCAGGGTCTGCTGGAAGAGCGGCCCGAGGAACTTGAGCCAGTCGACGGTCGGCCCGCCCGTTTGCGCGGTGTCGAGGAACGTGGCGGAGATCGCCTCGGGCACACCAATGGGCTCGCCGTTGGTCAGGACGACGATGCCGAGCTTCTCCGAGGGCAGCAAGGCGACGGTGGTGGCCGCCCCCAGCGCGAAGGCGCCGGAGTGGCCGAGCTTCAGCCTGCCCTGGTCGTCGTAGCTCACGTTCCAGCCGAGTCCGTAGAACCCGGTCCTGCCCGCGGGCGAGTGCGGCGGCTCGGAGACCATGTGGGGCACGTGAGTCTGCTCCAGAGCGGCGGCGTCGACGATCTGCCGCCCCTCGAACTTTCCGTTGCCCAGTTGCAGACGCAGCCACTTCGTCATGTCCCGGACCGTGGAGCTTGCTCCGCCCGCCGGACTCTGGGCGTCCGGGTCGCGCACGTACGCGGCACTCCAGGTGCTTCCGCTCTTCACATGCAGGGCGGCCTTGTTGCCCGCCTTCTCGTAGTCGGCGAACGAAGAGCTGGTGGAGTTCATCCCCAGCGGCCGGTACACCTTGTCGGCGGACAGCTTCTCCCAGTTGGTCCCTGCCGCCCGCGCGGTGGCGACCGCCGCTTCGGTCAGCCCGAAGTTCGTGTACGCGTAGTGGGCCCGGAAGGGGGCCAGCGGTTCGTAGCGCAGGTGGTCCAGGATGTACGAGCGGTCGTAGCCGAGGTCTTCCAGGAGGTCGCCGGCGTGGTCGGGCAGTCCACTGCGATGCGAGAACAGGTCGGCCAGCGTGACATGACGGCTGACCCACGGATCCTTCAGCGCGAAACCCGGGGTGTACTTGACGACCGGGTCGTCCCAGGCGACGGTCTTCTCGCCCACGGCCGCGGCGACCACGGTCGAGGCAAGGGGCTTGGAGACCGAGGCGAGCTGGAAGACCGTGTCCGCTCCGACCCGGTCCTTCGTGCCAACCTTCCGCACTCCGAACCCCTTCAGGTACATCACCTTGTCGTCGTACACCACGCCCACGGCGACTCCAGGCACACCGGTGCGGTGCATGGCGTCCCGTACGACGTCGTCGAGCCGGCTCACCGCGGTCTCGACCTTGGCCCGGGTGAGCTGTGCCGGTGGCTGGGCGGGTGGGACGGTGGGCAGCGGCGACGTCACGACGGCGGCGGGCCCCCCGACGGTGGTGTCGGCATCGGCAGCGGTACAGCCGGCGGCCAGAGCCCCGACCAGGCCGAGTGCCGCGGCGGAGCGAAGTGTGCGCGGGCATGCGCTGTTGAGTCGGGACATGTCTTCCATGGCAAGCCCTCCCCCGGCGCCTGTCGCGGCCTGGCAGGCCGTTCGGGGGATCAGGCGTACGCCGCCGCCTCCGCCTGAGCGCTCCCGTCCTCTTCCACCAGCCCGCCCGACCCGCGTCGGCAACGTAAGGAGTTTTATGGTCCTCGCGGCGTTGTCACTTTGATTGACGGGTCAATGAAGGGCACTGGGGCATAAGTGGACATGGTGCCCACCGCTCGCTAGGGTCGAATACAGACGCTGTCGGCGTCAGAGGCCGGAATAGACCGGTTTCTCACGGACGCGCCGCGCTGTCCAGCGCGAAGCGCAGTCGATTTCATATGTGGGGAAACAAAGGGTGGGGAGCACCCATACTCGTGCCGCTCCGACGCGGCTGCCGCTGCCTGCTTTCTGCACCCCGCCTTCGGCAAATCCGTCCGAATTCAGTGGGAGTCTGACATGCGAAATCTCAGCATCAGCACGAGGAAGACCATCGGCTCTGTCGCGGTCGTGGCTTCGCTGGCACTCGCAGCTCGGCTCGTGGCAACCGGCACGGCACACGCCGCCGTGAAGGTCACGGTCAAGGGAACCGTGAGTTGTGCCCGATTCGGGGATTCCACACCGGACAGCATCAAGATAACGCCCACCAAGGGAAAGGCCGGCACGGACGAACTCCCCGGCGAGGACGAGACCGAGGACTACACCATCGTACTCACCGGAATTCCGACGAACGGCACGAAGGCCACCGCACTGATCACGTGCGTGGACAGCGACAACGACAAGAATACCTACAGCAAGACATTCCAGGTCACGAAGCCCCCGAACGGTGCCCCGCTGGTCCGCAATTTCAAGTAGCCTCCGAATATCGCGCGCGGCCCAGCGAAGGTCGCGCGCCGAGGCTGTCACCTTCGTGGAGCGCCCGCCTGTTACAGCGACATCGTCCTCCACCTCCCGGCCACCCAGGTCGCGCCCTTCGCCGAGGACGCCATCGTCGAGGAACTCGGCCCGCACCGCTGCCGACCGCCACACTGGCCGCGGGACCGGACTGAGGGCGACATCCGGGACCGGCTCACCACCGGCCGGCAACGCCGACTCGACGCCCTGGAGGCCAGGCCGCGACCGCTGGCATGGTCACTGCTGATGGCGGCCAACCCGTGCCCGGCACACGCCCTGGTCCCCGACGCCGAACTCGACGCGGTGTTCGCCCGCCTCCTGACGATCGCGGCCCCGGCGGCCACCTGCCACCCCGGCCGCCCCCTGCACGACCTGCCGAACTCCGTACCCGGCTTCTGCTCCAACCAGCTCACCACGGCCGACCAACTCACCGTCCCCGACCCGCGTCCCGCCCTGCGCCGCATCCACGTACCGACCCTCGTCCTGCGCGGCATCTGCGACTACAAGAACCCGGCCATCGCCCGCGAGTACGCCGAAGTACTCCCCGACGCCACACTGGTGACCATCCGGGGCACGGGCCACCTCATCGACGCCGAACAGCCCGGACGCCACCGAGGATTGGTCATCCGCCTTCTGCAACGGTGAAGGCAGGACGTGGATGGGTGCCCGGGGGCCGTGGTGGGCTGTCGTTCGCCGTTCGCTAGCATTCCTGCACATGACAATACGGGGGTTGCGTCTGGGGGCCGTGGCGGTTCTGGCGGCGGTGTGTGTCTCTGGTCCAGGACGGCCCGACGTCATCCGTACGGCGTCCGACCCGGGCCCCCTCCCGGCTGATCGCTACGCGTTCACGCCCCAGGACTACCAGCGATCGCAGCGGGCTTCGGCGTTGCTCGTCCGGCAGTGCATGGCACAGCACGGCCACCCGGACTTTCCGCTCGACCCCCGCTACCCCAGCGATCCCATCGTCGCCACCGCGGTCGGCACCCTCTACGGCGTCCTGGACCTCGCCGCCGCCCGTCGCTGGGGCTACGGCTGGGACCCGGCCAAGTCCTCGGTTCCGCGACCCAAGGGCCGCCGGATGACCAACGCCGAGTATGCGGACTTCCCCTCCTGCAACGCGGAGGCGAGCCGGCGGCTGATGCGCGGCATCGACGTCAAGCGCGACTGGCTCTACGCCCAGACCCGGGAGATCGAGGTCGACAAGGCCGTCAAGCGCGACCCGCGTCTGCGCTCGGCGTGGGACGTGTGGTCCCGCTGTGTGGCCGAGCAGGGCTTCACCCGCTATCCCGACCCCGTGGCCGCGTACACCGATACCGCCTGGCGGCGCGGCAGTGACGGCAACACCCGGCATACGGCGCGGGAGCGGGCCACCGCCACCGCGGACGTCACCTGCAAGCGCCGGCACCACACGGCCGAACTCTGGCACGCGGTGCGGGCACGGAAGCAGACCGCGGACATCGCCGGACACCGTGACCGCTATGCCGCGGGGCTGCGGGCGCTGCGGACGTACCGGGCCACCGTCGCCGACGTGCTGTACAGGCTCGGCTGAAGAACCTCCCGTACACATCCGTCTCGCCTGCAACGCTGCGCGTCCAGGTCGAAGCCACCCGCCGTCGCGGCCTGGTTTTCCGTTCAGGTCCACGGACGCTGCACAGTAGTCTGACCTTTCAAACAGACCGCGTCCGGCGGGCTGATGGGGGGAACGTGGAGCTCATCGGTCGGGACGACCAGCTGGACCTGTTGCGCCGGCTGTTGGCCGAGCCGCGGAGCCACAAGGACGCGGTGCTGGTCCGCGGGGCGCCCGGTATCGGAAAGACGGCGCTGCTCGCCGAGGCCGCCCACCTCGCCGAGGGGCTCGGCCACCGTGTGCTGCGCACCAGCGGTGTCGAGGCCGAGAGCGACATCCCCTATGCCGGTCTGCAGCTCGTGCTGCGTCCGCTGGCCGCCTCGGCCGCCGAGCTGTCCGCGCCGCACCGACAGGCCCTGGACACCGCTCTCGGACACGCCGAGGCCGGTGTTCCCGACGTCTTCCTGGTCGGTCTGGCGGTGCTCAATCTGCTGGCCGACGCGGCCGCGCTCGCGCCGGTGCTGGTCCTCGTCGACGACGTCCAGTGGCTCGACGACGCCACCGCCAGTGTCCTGGCCTTCGTCGCGCGAAGGATCGGCACGGAGCCGGTGGTCATCGTGGGAGCCGCACGCGAGGGCTACCGGTCGCGGCTGGACTCCGACGAACTCACCTCCCTGACCCTGGGGCCGCTCACCGACGGCCAGGCGCGGGAGCTTCTGGCGGACCGCGCCCCGAATCTGCGCCCGACCGCGCATCGCCGGCTGCTGGCCGAGGCGGCGGGAAACCCCTTGGCCCTGACCGAACTCTCCCGGGCCCTCGGCGCGTCGGCGGACCCCCACCTGCCGCAGCTGCCGCTCACCGAGCGGCTGGAGCGGGCCTTCACCCACCGTCTGGAGACCCTGCCCGACATCACCCGCAGTCTGCTGCGGATCGCGTCCCTCCACGACAGCCCGTCACTCCCCGAGATCTACCGCGCGACCCGGCAGGTGACCGGCGTCACGGCCGGAAACGCGGAGCTCGACCCCGCCGTACGGGCTCGGCTCGTCCAAGTCGTCGGAACGGAGCTGCGGTTCGGGCATCCGCTGATGCGGTCGGCGATCCACCAGACCATGCCCACCGGCGTCCGCCACGCCGCGCACGCCGCTCTCGCCGCCGTACTCGACGAGCACCCCGACCGGCAGCTGCGTCACCGGGCCGCCGCTGCCGAGGACCCGGACGAAGGGGTCGCCGCGGCGTTGGAGGACACCGCTCGCCGCGCCGCACACCGTGGCGGCATCGCCGCAGCCGTCACGGCCCTCGAACAGGCCGCCGTGCTCAGCGAGGACGCCGACCGCCGGGCGGAACGGCTGTTGCGTGCCGCCGACTTCGCCGTCGAGCTCGGCCGGCCCGAGACGGTGACCCGGTTGTTGGACCAGGCGCTCACCGGGCCGCTGTCGCGGCGGCAGCACGCCACGGTCGTCTGGCTGCGCGGCAGCTTCGACGAGGGACTGCACAGTCACGCCTCGGGAGCCAACTCGCTGACGGCGCTCGCCGAGGAGATGGCAGGGGAGGACCGGGCGCTGGCGCTGCGGATCCTGTGGAGCGCCGCGCAGCTGTGCTTCTGGTCCGACCCGGGGCCGGAGGGCCGCCGAGCGGTCCTGCGGGCGGTGGAGCGGATGGAGCTGGACGAACTCGATCCGTGGCGCCTGGCCATCTGCGCCTACGCCGCCCCGGTCGAGCGCGGCACCTTCGTCCTGGACCGGGCCCGGCACATCGCCCTGAAGGAGGGCGACGACGGCCGCGCCTACCGCATGCTCAGCACCGCCTCGCTCCTCGTGGGCGGCTTCGACCTGGCGCGGGCGTTCTCCGCGGCCGGTGGTGCGCCCCTGCGCGCCCAGGGACGTCTGGGGCTGCTGGCCCGGACGGTGGGTGCGGACGCGTGGAGCGCCCTCGTGGTCGGCGATCTCGGCGCGGCGATCGCGGCGACCGAGGAGTCACGGCGGCTGGCGCGCGAGACCAGCCAGACGATGATGTACGCGTTGATGACCGCCACCGCGGCCAAGCTGGCCGCACTGCGCGGTGAGGTGGATGCCGCCCTGGAGCTGGCCGAGGAGGCGGAGGGCATCGGGCTGCCGGCCGGGGCGCGTCCGGTGCTGGCCACCGCGTCGATGGCACGCGGGCTGGCCGCGTCGGGGGCGGGACGCTTCGAGGAGGCCTTCGGTCATCTCCGCCGGCTCCACGATCCGGCCGATCACGCGTTCCAGGTCGCCCTGCGGCTGACCGCCGTGGGGGACCTCGTCGACGCGGCGACGCACTGCGCGCGGCTGGAGGCCGTGCTACCGATCGTGTCGGAGCTGGAGGAGATCGCCACGGTGACCTCCGCGCCGGTACTGCACGCCGAACTGCGCCTGGTACGGGCGCTGCTGGCCGGCGACGAGGAGGCCGACCCGCTCTTCGCGGATGCGCTGAGCGCCGACCTCGGCGCCTGGCCGCTGATCAGAGCCCGTACCCACCTGGCCTACGGTGAATGGCTCCGGCGCCGACGGCGCAGTGTCGAGTCCCGCGACCATCTCCGGGCCGCGCGCGACATGTTCGACGCACTCGGTGCGATCCCCTGGGGGGAGCGGGCACGCCGTGAACTGCGCGCCTCGGGCGAGACCAGCCGCCGTCGGGCCCCCGACGCCCGGGACCAACTGACCGCCCACGAACTGCAGATCGTCCAGCTCGCCGCCGACGGGCTCACCAACCGCGAGATAGGCCAGCGGCTGTATCTGTCGCACCGCACCGTCAGCTCGCATCTGCACCGCATCTTCCCCAAGCTGGGCGTGGTCTCGCGTGCCGAGCTGCGGACGGTGGTCAGCGCACTGCGCTGACGACCGTCACATGACGCTCGCTTCCGCCGGCGCGGCGCTCGTAGCGTTTCCCCACGTCAGAACATCGACGAGGGGGGATCGGTCCCATGGTGTGGAACGGCGTCCACCGTGCACCCGGGCCACCGATGGTCGGCCGCCGGGCCGAACGGGAAGCCATCGGCCGGCTGCTCGACGCCGTGCGCGACGGCCTCAGCGGAGTCCTGGTCCTGACCGGCGAACCCGGGATCGGCAAGACCCGGCTGCTGGAGTACGCCGCGGAGCGGGCCGCGGAACTTCGCGTGGTCCGCCTGACCGCGGTCGAGTCCGAGACCGGTCTCGGCTTCGGCACACTGCACCGCTTGCTGCGGCCCTTCCTGAACCGGACGGACCGGCTGCCCGGACCGCAGCGGACCGCGCTCGACGCGGCCCTGGGACTGCTCCCGGGTCCGCCCGCGGACCGGTATCTGGTCGGGCTCGCCACGCTGACACTTTTGTCCGAAGCCGCCGCCGACCAGCCGCTTTTGTTCCTGCTCGACGACGCGCAGTGGGTGGACCGGGAGTCGGCCGAGGCGCTGGCATTCACCGCTCGGCGGCTGCACGCCGACTCCCTGGGCATGATCATCGCCCTCCGCGACGGACTCGGGGACACCGGTCTGTTCGACTCGCTGGGCGGGCACGCCGTGACCGGTCTGCCGGAGCCGGAGGCCAGGATCCTGCTCTCCTTCGCCGCCCGGCGGGTGGACACGGCGGTGGCCGAGCGGATCGTCGCCGGTACCGGCGGAAATCCGCTCGCCCTGCTGGAGCTGACCGACGCCCTCGCCGCCGAACAGCTGTCCGGTGTCGCCCCGTTGCCCGATCCGCTGCCCGTGAGCCGCCTTGATGAGGGCCATTTCCGACGCCTGGTCCAGGCCATGCCGCCCGAGACCGCGACCTTGTTGCTCCTGCTCGCAACGGCCCCCTCGGACGACACGGGGATGGTGTGGCGGGCCGCCGGGCGCCTCGGTCTTTCGGCCCGCGCCGTCCAGCCCGCGATCGCCGCCGGAATCCTCGGCCGGGACACGCCGACAGCCTTCCGCCATCCCCTGATCCGCTCGACGGTGCACGCCGGAGCCGAACCGGGCGAGCTGCGCCGGGCGCACGCGGCACTGGCCGCCGCCTGCGACCCCGTACGCGACGCCGACCGCCGCGCCTGGCACCGGGCCGAAGCCACGGAGACGACGGACGACGGCGTCGCCGACGACCTGGAAGCCGCCTCCGAGCGGGCCCGCTCCCGCGGCGGATACTCCCAGCAAGCCCTGTTCCTCTCCCGCGCCGCGGACCTCACCAGGGACCCGGACAAACGCGCCGAGCGACTCCTGGACGCGGCTCAGGCGCATCTGATGTCCGGCGACGCGCCCGCGGCACACACCGCGCTGGACCTCGCCGGGGCCGACATCCGTGGGCCGGTGCTGCGCACCCGCGCGCTGCGCACGCGAGCGACGGCACAGATGTTCCAGATCGCCGTCGCCGACGTCCCCGCGATGCTCATGGACGCCGTGACCAGGCTCGGCCCGCAAGACCCGGGACTGACCTGGGAGCTGCTCTGCGAGGCGCTCCACGCCGTACTGGTCGCCCACGACTGCACGCAGGGCACGTCGCCGACCGAGGTCGCGGTCGCCGCCCTCACCGCGCGGCAGCACACCACGGACTCCACCCGGCGCGGCCGCGACCTTCTGATGGAGGCTCTGGCCCGTCGCATGGCCGAGGGCTACGAACGCGGCGCGCCCGCGCTGCGCGCCGCCCTGGACGCATTGCGGCGCGAGGGCGGCATCGGTGACGCGACCAGCCCCTTCGCGGTGATGCTCTCCATGGCCTGCGACGATCTGTGGGAGGTCCAGGCCGGGCGCGAACTCACCGATCGCCTCGCGGCGGGCGACCGCGACACCGGCGCGCTGTACGCGCTGAGCATCACGCTGCTCGTCCAGGCGCGCTACGACCTCTTGGACGGACGGTTCACGCAGGCGGAGGTCCGCTACGCCGAGTTCGACGAGATCGCCGCCGCCACCGGCTTCCTCGGTGGCGGAGACATCAACCGGCTCCACCTGTTCGCCCTCACCGGCCACGAGGCCGAGCTGCGCGCCGCAGTCCGGCGGGCCGCCGGGATGAGGAGCATGGGTCACGGCGTGCTCCAACTCCTGGCGCAGCACGCACTGACCCTGTTCGAACTGGGGCAGGGCCGCTACCGGCAGGCGATGGAGCACGCCCGAAGGGTCTTCGAGCAAGACGCCCCGGCCTACGGCAACCTCGTTCTGCCGCTGCTCGTCGAGGCCTGTGTCCGTTCCGGCGACCGAGCCGGCGCAAGCGCGGCCCTGGCCCGGCTGGAGGAACGCGCCCCGCTCGCCGCCACCCCGTGGGCACTGGGCAGTCTGGCACTCGGCCGGGCGCTGACGGCCGACGGCGAGGACGCCGGGAAGTTCTACCAGGAGTCGGTCGACCTGCTGCAGCACAGTCCGCTGGCGTTGGAACAGGCCCGCGCGCGGCTGCTGTTCGGCGAGTGGCTCCGTCGCCGCAAGCGGCGCTCCGAGGCCAGGAGGCAGTTGCGTGCCGCGTACGAGAGTTTTCGACACCTTCGGTGCGGTGCCGTACGCCGAGCGGGCCCGGCTCGAACTGCTCGCCACCGGGGCGACGGCCCGCAGGCGGTCGGAGGAGACCCGGTTCGACCTCACACCGAGGGAACGGCAGGTGGCGTCCATGGCGGCCTCCGGACTGACCAACGGGGAGATCGCGACGACACTGTTCGTCACCGCCTCGACGGTCGAGTTCCATCTGAGCAAGGTGTTCCGCAAACTCGGCATCACCTCACGCAGGCAGATCCCCGGCGCGATCGGCGATCCGGGCCCGGCGAGCGCCGTCGACTGACGCGGTGTCACTTGCTCAGGAAGGCCGGCAGCGCGACGTTCACCTCCTCGGCGTGCGTCCACAGTAGGCCGTGCGGGGCGCCCTCGATCTCGACGTACTGGGCCGAGGCAGCAGCGCGTGGAACCGCGCGTTGTCGGCGATGTCCTGCGGGAAGGTGCGGAACCAGGCGAAGCTCGCTTCGAGGCGCGCGTGGTCGCGGAGGTAGGAGGCGAAGGCCTTGAGGTCGTCCGGGGTCAGGGCGTCCTCGTCTACGGCGATGCCGTGAAGCCGACGGGCATCCGTTCACCGGCCGACGGTGCCGGCTTGGCGGAGGCCGCCGCCGTTAGGTGGTCGCGCCGAGGCCCACGGCCAGGGCGAGGACCCCGACCCGCCAGATGGCGGGATCGGGGCAGGCGTAATCTCACTGGTCACTCCGGGCGAGGTGGGCGTTGTGCGAGGGGCGGAGATGTCGCTGACGGCCGTCCCGTGACGGCGGGTCAGAGGGACTCGACGAGTCCGCCGTCGATGACGAAGTCGGCGCCGGTGATGTTCGCCGCCGCCGGACCGGCGAGGTAGAGGACGAGATCGGCCACCTCTCCCGGACGGGTGAAACGGCCGGTCACCGACTGGTCCGCCGCGCCGCGCGCCACCTCACGGGCGTCCACGCCCCGGGACTCGCCGACGGTGGCGGCGACTCCGCCCGCGCCCTGCCACAGCGCCGTCTCCACCGGGCCGGGGCCGATGGTGTTCACCCGCACGCCGCGCGGTCCCACCTCCTTGGACAGGGCCTTGCAGAAGTTGGTCAACGCCGCCTTGGCCGCGCCGTAGTCGATGACCAGGGGGTCCGGCAGTCTGGCGTTGACGGAGGAGACGGTGACGATACGTCCCGCGCCGGTGGCGAGCAGGTGCGGCAGGGCGGCCCGGGTGGTGCGGACGGCGGCCATGAGGTTGACCGTGAACGTCCACTCCCAGTCCTCGTCCGTCACGGCCAGGAAGCCGTCGATCCGCGGCCGTACCGCGCCGACGTTGTTCACGAGGACGTCGACCCCGCCGTGGACCGCTACGGCTTCGGCGACCAGCGCGGCCGGTCCGTCGGGGGTCGCGAGGTCGACTTCCACGACGGTGAGTTCGGCGCCCTGCTTCACGAGTGCGTCGAGGGCTTCGGTACGTTCCCTCGATCCGGCGACGACGCGGGAGCCGGCCGCGAGGAAGGCCTCGACGACGGCCAGCCCGATGCCGCGACCGGCGCCGGTGACCACCACGGTCGCTCCGGCCACGCCGGCGTCGGCACCGGGGTTCGCGGTGCCCCGGGAGGTCGGCGTCATCGTCCGGTCCCCAGGCTCTGCTTCCGCAGCCAGTCGAGAACCGTGTCCGCGACCTCGCGCCAGCCGCCGTCGATCGTCAGGGAGTGCCCGCGGTCGGGGAAGTTGATGATGTCGGTGACGGCCTCGGAGTGCCGGTACTGCTTGAGGGTGGCCCGGGTGACGACCTCGGGCACGGTGTGATCCTTGCCGCCGGAGATGAGCAGCAGCGGGCCGCGTCCGCTGTTCTTCGTATCGACCTTCGCGGGCGAGTGGGGGTTGAAGTTGGCGGAGGCGGCCTCGTAGAGCGGCTTGCCCGGCGCGGGAATGGACCAGCGCTCGTAAAGGGCCGCCGATTCCTCGTCCGGGATGGCGTTGCCGAAGGCGAAGCGGAACTGCTCCGGGGTCAGGGAGACCGACCGGCGCTTGTTGGCCGGGTTCTTGAAGACCGGGAGCGTCGCCTTGAGCGCGGACAGCGGCAGCGGCAGAACGCCCTTGATCTGCGCGGCGTCGATCGCGACGGCCGCCGCGGCGCGGTCCTGGCCGAGCAGCTTCTGCGCGATCATCCCTCCGAAGGAGTGACCGATCAGGAGGGGCCGCGCGGGCAGTGTCTCGATCAGGGCCGCGTAGTGTTCCACGACGTCGTCGACGCCGTAGCCGGCGACGCTCTCGGGGTTCTGGCGGGCCTCCTCCACGGTGTCGGGGTCGCCGGGCCACCCGGGCGCGGAGGGGTCGTAGCCCTCCGCGCGGAACAGATGGATCCAGGGTTGCCAGGAGGTGCTGTGCAGCCAGAGGCCGTGGACGAAGACCACGGGAAGCGGGACGGTCATGGCTGGGCCTCTCTTCTGTGGGTGTGCTGACCCGGCATGTCCACAGGAAACCGCGCACCCGCCGCGCTCGCACCAGGGTGACACCCCAGTGCGCGACGCTCAGCGCGCGCATCGGCGGCACGGAAACCTGCGGCGGTGTCCGACGCGGCTGCGCGGCGAGGGTGGGGCTCACTACGCGCAATACCGTGTTCAGGACCGCAGGATGGGCGTTGTCACTGCGGGTGCGCTCCCGACCTGACGGGGGTTCACATGCGTACACGTGCCATATCGATCGTCCTGCCCAACGCCGTACCTCGCTGGGCACGATCAGTTTCACCTACGCGGTCATCAGCAGCGGCAAGGACGTCGTTCTGCCTGGGCCGAGGCCGACCTGGACCTCCTCCGCACGGCCGGCCGGCGCCTCGCCCCGATCACGTCACACACCGCGGCCGCGCCCGTACAGGCCGACACCATGGGCCCGACGAGGCCCTTGCCTTTCACAAGCCCCTGTCGTGCGTGTCCGGCCGCGGCCCCGGGATCGGCTTGCGCAGCCCGGACGGGCCGGTCGGAACGCCGTGCGGCAGGAGTGCCTCTAGGCTGGAGAACAGCCGCTGGAGACGAGCCCTCGCGGGCACCACGGTCCGGACGGAGGTGTGGCGCGTGGACATGGCCGCCCAACAGGACGCTCCCACTGCCGTCGTCATGGTCGACCCGGACGGCCAGGTGAGCGGCTGGAGCGAAGGAGCGCTCCACCTGCTGGGCTGGACGGCCGAGGACACCGTCGGACGGCCCGTGACCGACCTGCTGGTCGGTCCCCCGCCACCTGGCTTCCCCGAGAGTCACGGCACCGATGCCAACCCCTCAGGTCCCATCACCCTGCGTCACCGGGACGGCTCGGCGGTGGACGCCGTGGTGACGGTCCAGCCGCTGCTCGGCTCTCGCGGGCAGGCGCAGGACCGTGTGCTGACCGTCCAGCGCTGGGACCGGCGGCCGGTCATCGCCGACCGGGCCTTCGAGCAGTGTCCCTTCGCACTGGGCGTCTACGACCCCGAACTGCGGTTCCTGTGGATCAACGCCTCCTCGGGCCGGGTCATCGCGCACTCCGAGGAACAGGTGCTCGGCAAGAAGTACCGCGAAGTGCTTCCCGAATTCGACCGTTCGCTGTTTCCCGAAAGGGACGACAAGCCCTACACCGACCAGCTCTCCGAGGTGGCCAGGACGGGCCGGCCCGCGCGCCTGATCACCGTCTTCCGTCCACTGGGCAGTAACTACGCCAATGCCTGGGCCACCAGCATCTGGCCCGTCCGGGATGCCGAGGGCAAGGTCCGCGCGGTCGCCAACTGGGGATTCGACATGAGCGCCGAGTACTGGGCCCGGCAGCGACTGCTCATGCTGAACGAAGCCGGCCGGGACATCGGCCGGACGCTCGACGTGGTCGGAACGGCCCGGGAGCTGGCACGGAGCTCCGTGCCCGGATTCACCGACGTCGTGACCGTGGACCTCTTCGACGAGGTGCTGCGCGGAGAGGAACCGCCCTCCGCGTCGCTGTTCACCAGCGGGGAGATCATCACCCTCAGCCGCGCCGCCCGGCACAGTGCCGGGGAGGGCATTGACGGGGACATCGAGCCTCCGACCCCCCTCACCCTCGCCTTCGACTCCGTCGCCGCCCGCTGCATGGCCACCGGCACCTCCCAGGTCGAACTCGCCGGCGAGCCCGGTCCGGGCGGCGAATGGGCCTTCGGGCCCGGTCTGGCCGCCGACCCAGCCCACTGGCCGCCCGGCAATCCGCTGATCGACGCCTCCCTCGCCGTGGACGGACTGACCGGCCGGATCACGGTGCCACTGCGGGCGCGCGGGGCACTGCTCGGAGTCGTCACGTTCTCCCGTACCGACCGGCCGGAGGCGTTCACCGCGGACGACCTGATCCTGGCCGAAGAGCTGACGGCCAAGGCAGGCGTCGCCATCGACAACGCCCGCCGGTACTCACGCGAGCGCACCACCGCCCTGACGCTGCAACGCAGCCTGCTGCCGCAGGGGCTGCCCCACCAGGAGGCGGTCGAGGTCGCATCGCGCTACCTGCCCGCAGGCACCGGCGCGGAAGTCGGCGGTGACTGGTTCGACGTCATCCCCCTGTCCGGAGCCAGGGTCGCGCTGATCGTCGGCGATGTCGTCGGCCACGGCCTGCACGCCTCGGCCAGCATGGGCAGACTCCGCACAGCGGTCCGCACCCTGGCCGACGTCGACCTGCCGCCCGACGAACTGCTGACACACCTCGACGACCTGGTCCTCCACCTGGCCAGCGACCTCCAGCCGACCAGCCACTTCCAGACGACCGGAGAGACGGGCGCCACCTGTCTGTACACCGTCTACGACCCGGTCACCCGCCGACTGACGCTGGCCAGCGCGGGACATCCGCTTCCGCTGATCCTCTCCCCGGACGGAACCAGGACCACCGTCTCCGCACAACCGGGACCTCCCCTGGGCATCGGCGGGCTGCCGTTCGAGGCGACCGAGATCGAACTCCCCGAGGGGAGCCTGCTCGCCCTCTACACCGACGGGCTGGTCGAAAGCCGCGTACGCGACGTCGACCAAGGGATCGACGAGCTGCTGCGGGTCCTGGACCCCACGGCGAACTCCCTCGAGGCCCTGTGCGACACGGTGCTGCACACCACCCTTCCCGACCGCCGCACCGACGACGCCGCTGTGCTGCTCGCTCGCACCCGCGCCCTGGATCCCCAGCACGTCGCCGACTGGGATGTCGAGCCGGACTTCGCACAGGTGCCGCACGTCAGGAAGATCGCCATCGACCAGGTGGAGACCTGGGGCCTGGAGGATGCGGCCTTCATCACCGAGCTGGTCGTCAGCGAGTTGGTCACCAACGCCATCAGATACGGCGAGCCCCCGATCAGGCTTCGACTGATCCGTGACACCGCCCTGATCTGCGAGGTGTCGGACTGCAGCAACACCGCCCCGCATCTGCGCCGGGCCCGCGCCTTCGACGAGGGCGGGCGCGGCCTGCTGCTCGTCGCCCAGCTCACCCAGGGATGGGGCACCCGGCACACTCCTCACGGCAAGACCATCTGGTGCGCGCAGTCCCTCCCCCAGCCCGGATCGGGCTGACGAGGCGAACAGGCACGTCGCAGAACAAGGCGAAAAGGCGACCACCGGGTGAACGGGGAGCCGTGGCGCGCTGAAGACTGTGGCCATGGACAGTTCGATGGCCGACCCCACAGCGGAACCCGCGAGGTCGTCCGGTGGCCGCAGCAGGCCTGCGCGCTCCACTCCGGAGACATCCGTGGCAGCTCGCCTGGCCCGTCTCCAGCAGACGGCGGGGAACGCCGCCGTCGTTCGCGTGCTGGGACAGCAGGGGGAGGACGACGGCGAGGCCTCGCGGGCAACGAACACTGCCCCTTGAGCCCTCCCCCTTAACGACAGGTGTCACGTACAACAACTAGACACGGCACCCTAGTTGCCAAGGAGGATCTCCTGTGCGCTCTGTCGATCGGGAGCACCAGAAGGCCGGCGAGCGGACATCGGGCACGGCGCGCCGGTCGCAGCCGCCGACGACCATGAGCAGCGCATGGGTGAGGCATCTGCAGCGTGCGGCCGCGGACGGGATCACCTCGTCGCCCGGCGCAGTCGGCCCGGAGGCCACGACCGCCGACCGGGCGCGGATACAGCGAACCGCGGTCGACGAAAGCCTGCGGTCGTCGGCGCACCCGCTCGACCCCACGCTGCGCAGTGAGATGGAGGCACGGTTCGGCGGTGCCGACTTCAGTGGCGTACGGGTGCACGACGGGCCGGTGGCGCAGCGCGCCGCAGCCGCCGTCGAGGCGAGGGCGTTCACCAGCGGCGCCCACATCGTCGACGGCGGCGGGATGACGAAGAAGGACTGGGCGCACGAGTTGGCGCACACGCTCGACCAGGTGGCGGGACCTGTGCCGGGCACCGACAACGGCGCAGGTCTGCGTATCTCGGCGGAAGGCGACGCGGGTGAGCGCCGGGCGGTCAACGTTGCCGACCAGGTCATGGGAGCCTCCGCGCCCGTCCAGCGGGTGCCGGCCGAGTACGGCCACGCGGGGCACGGCCACACGCAGCCGCACACCGGTCAGGCGTCCGTCCAGCGGACGCACGGGAGCACCGCGGTCGAGGACCCGGCCGCCCAGGCGGCCGAGCAGCAGGCCAACGGTGCGGAGGCCATCGCCCGTCTGAGCCAGTCGATCGAGCGGCACACCGTGCAGACCAGGATGAAGAAGAACGTTTTCGCGCCGGGCACCTGGTGGCCCGAGCAGTGGATGCTCCAAGGGACGTCTCGGCTCAGGAAGACCCTGGACCGGCGTGTGATGCGTGGCGAGGCGTTCAGCGATCAGGACCTGGACGACATCAGGCACCTCTCCCAGGTCAATCCGCAGTGGCTCGACGCCGTGGGCATCGGCACCTACGAGCAGGCCGAGAACTACACCAAGGGCCGCTTCGACGACTGGCTGACCCTGCCCGCGGGCAAGCGCGTGCTCACGGCCACCTTGGCCGTCCGCGCCAACCACCCCGCCGTGCGCGGCGCGGACAAGGACACGCCGATCTCCCCCGACTACACGCTCGGCAGGTTCATGCTCACCCAGGCGCCCAGCACCTCGCCGCAGGAGAAGCAGGCCCTGGAACGGGAACGGGACCAGCAGATCCGGGACACGGCCATCGACACCCTGCACCCGGCCGGGATCGCTCCCGAGCGCCTGCACGCGGACGGCATCCCCGAGACGGGCCCCACGACCAGCAAGGGCAAGGGCAGGAGCACGGCGCCGAACGTCGTGGCGCAGGACGCCCGGGCCCGCGAGATGCTCACCAAGGTGCTGCTCATCCTGCAGAACGGGCTGAAGCTGTACGACCCGAAAGCCGGCGCGCACATGGCCGACTACGAAAAGGACGTCGTCCGCGCCCTCGCCCACGGCGGGCGCGTGAACATCCGTATTCCCGCCCTCGGCTCCGCGGACGAACCGGCCTACTCGCTCCCGCACTTCCTGGGCGTGACCCAGGACGACCGCACGAACACGCGCGCCGGTGACGTCATCGACCGCGGCTTCGCCACGCACCGCACCGCCATCACGGCCAACAAGGACGGCAAGCCCGGCGCGTTCAAGGAGAAGGGCGGCCCCCTGGCGTCACTCACCAACATGGTGTCCGTCGGCGCCGACCGCCCGGACCTGTGGGGACAGAACATCTCCGGCGGGGGTCTCGGCTCCAAGGACTGGAACGGCGATGTCGTGCTGCCGAACGGGTCGCACGGCCACATGCTGCTGGTCTACCACCGTCCGACGACGAGGAAGGACGGTTCGCTGCAGATCGGCATCGAGACGCTCGCCCCGCATGCCTCCAGTCCGGTGGGCTATCAGCACGACTTCCGCTCCACCGAGGCCACCGCGAACCCTGAGTCGGTTCTGCACGGCCACAAGGGCGACAAGGTCGGCTCGGGCGGGCTGGGCAAGAACGAGCGCCTGGTCGAACTCGCGGAGATGGGCAAGGCCCATGCCGGCGGAGACTGGCGCGCCTTCCTCGACGAGATCAAGAAGGAGTGGGATGCCGCACTGGCGGCGACCGACGACGGGTCGGAGGAGCGGCGGCTCCTGTACCAGGGCCTGGTCGGCCCGCGGGCCCGCCAGGAATCCTGACTTGACGACCATGAGGCCGCCCAGGCCCTGGTACGGGAGCCGGCAGCGTCAGCCCAGGTTTCCCAGTCGGGCGTCGCGCCAGAGATCCACCCCGCCGTCGGTGGCGTACTTGTCGATCTCGGCCAGTTCCTCGGCCGTGAAGTCGAGGTGGTCGAGGGCGGCCACGTTCTGCTCCAGCTGCTCGGTGCTGGAAGCGCCGATGACGAGGGACGTGACGCGCGGGTCGCGCAGGGCCCAGGCCAGGGCCATCTGGGCCAGGGTCTGGCCGCGGCGTCCGGCGATGGCGTTCAGGGATTTCAGACGCTCGCGCATGTCGTCGGTCAGCCAGGCGGCGTCCAAGGACGTGCCCCGCGACGCGCGCGAACCCTCGGGGATCCCGTCGAGGTAGCGGCCGGTCAGCAGACCCTGCGCGAGCGCGGTGAAGCCGATGACGCCGAAGCCCTCCTCCTGCGCCGCGTCGAGCAGCCCGTCGGTCTCGATCCAGCGGTTGAGCATGCTGTACGACGGCTGGTGGATGAGGAGCGGAGTGCCCAGGTCCCGGAGGATCGCGGCCGCCTGCCGGGTGCGGTCGGCGTCGTAGGAGGAGATGCCGACGTAGAGGGCCTTGCCCTGGCGGACCGCGGTGTCGAGCGCGCCCATCGTCTCCTCAAGGGGCGTGCTCGCGTCCAGCCGGTGGGAGTAGAAGATGTCCACGTAGTCCAGACCCATGCGCTGCAGGGACTGGTCCAGCGAGGCCAGCACGTACTTCCGCGAGCCACCGCCCTGACCGTAGGGTCCGGGCCACATGTCCCAGCCGGCCTTGGTGGAGATCACGAGCTCGTCGCGGTAGGGCGCGAGGTCCCGCTTGAGCAGACGTCCGAAGTTGCGCTCGGCGGAGCCGTAGGGCGGCCCGTAGTTGTTGGCCAGGTCGTGGTGGGTGACGCCGAGGTCGAAGGCGCGCAGGGCGATCTCGCGCTGCACTTCGAAGGGGCGGTCGTCACCGAAGTTGTGCCAGTAGCCGAGCGACAGGACGGGCAGGTCGAGTCCCGAGCGTCCGGTGCGCCGGTAGCGCATGGGGCCGTCGTAGCGCTCGGGGTTCGCCACGTGGTTCATCGGATGGTCTCCGGGTGGTGCGATGCGGGGTGCCCCGGGGGGCGGGAACGTGCCCACCTTCCTCCGCCGTGATCGGGAAGTCCAACCCTTCCCGCGCATCGGATTCAGCAGCGTCGATTCTGAATCCGCGCAGGCGAGTCGTGCAAAGAGTCCGGCAACCTTTTCGCCTCGGGCGGTCACTGAAGGGTGCACCATCAGCTCGCTCTCCCGAACGGACAGACAGACAATGCAGACAGCGAGGCAGGCCGCGCGGCGGCGCAGGCAGAGACGCAGGCTCGTGCTGGGCGCCACGGTGGGGTTGGGCGTCACCGGCGTTCTCGCCTACTTCGTCATGGGGCTGGTCCCGGACAGAAGGGCCGATGCGGTCGCCGCCGCGGCCACGCCGGTCGCGACCACTGCGGTCAGATCCACCCCCACGGCTGAGACCGGCACTCCGGACGCGTCGGCCAGTTCCGCTTCCCCGACCGGCACGCCCAAGCCGACGGCTTCCGCGGCCACGCCCGCCGCGCGGAAGTCGGCCAAGGTCACCCCGCTGGCACCGCGCAGGACGGCCGCCACCACGTCGTCGGCGGGACGGATCCAGCCCGGTACCTCCTACAAGGGAGTCGCCACCGCCTACGACGCCAAGGACGGAGACGGTGCGTGTCTGTTCGGCCCGAGCCCCGACCTCATGATCGCGGCGATGAACACCACCGACTACGAGACGTCCAGGGCGTGCGGCGCGTACGTGCTCGTGCGCGCGGCCAACGGCAGGTCCGTCACCGTACGGATCACCAATGAATGCCCGCTGCCCTGCGCTCCCGGACAACTCGACCTCAGCCAGCAGGCCTTCGCCAAGCTCGCCGATCTCAGCGTCGGCCGGCTCGCGATCACCTGGAGCCTGGTGAGCCCCAGCTCCATCGGCACCATCTCCATCCGGTACAAGACGGGGTCCAGCGTCTACTGGTGCGGCATCCAGGTCATCGACCACCGAAACCCCGTGACGGCACTGGAGGTACGGACCGGGAGCGGCTGGCGGCGGCTGCCGCGGACCAGCTACAACTACTTCCTCTCCGCCGACGGCGCCGGATGCGGCGGCTCCATCAGGATCACGGACATCTACGGCCAGCAACTGACCGTCAACGGCCTCGCCGTGAAGCCGAACGTCGTGCAGCACACCCAGGTGCAGTTCGCCCGGCACTGAGCACCCCGGCCACCGCTACGGTCGTCGTGCATCCCTCACCGGGCGCCGTGTGGACCGGCGAGGGATCAGCACCGGCTGTACGAGCCGACGCCGGTCCACACCGGCGCGGCCGTTGATGACGGCGATCAGCAGGTCGACCGCCGCGTCGCCGGTGCGGTCCGGACGGAGGCTGAGCGTGGTGACGGGTGGTGTGGTCGTGGCATAGTCGGGGTCCTCGCTGACGCAGGCCACCAGGAGATCCCGCGGTACCCGAAGACCGTGCTGGCGGGCGGCGGCGAGGATGTTGTGACCGGAATCGGAGTAGACGCCGATGACGGCGTCCGGTCTCGGATCGTGGTCGAGCAGCCGGGCGACCGCCTCCTGTTCCGCCGTGAAGTAGTCGGGCATCGACGCGTACTCCTCCACCAGGACATGCATGTCCTGTTCGGCGCACCAGATCCGGTGGGCGTCGGCGATCAGGCGCGGGTACGCGTCGTCGTGCACGGGCAGGGTGAGCCCGATCCTCCGGGCACCGCGGTCCACGAGGTGGTCGAGCAGGAGCCGCAGACCGGTGTCGTGGTCGGCGTCGACCCACGCGTCGCACCAGTGGGCTTCGGGCGGCCGGCCTTCGCAGACCATGGGGATCCCGCGCTCGCTCAGCAGGGAACGTACGTGGTCGTCCGCGCGTGGGCCGACGTGGATGACGCCGTCCATCGGGGTGTTCAGCCACATCCACGGCGACATGGAGTTCGGCATCACCTGCAGCAGGTAACCGCGTTGGTGTGCCGCCGCCATGGCAGCCAGCACGAGGTGCGCGTAGAACGGGATCTCGGTGTAGGGGACGGGCAGGTCGCCGTACGTGGTCATGGTCAGGCCGAGCACCCCGGTGGCGCCGCGGGCCAGGGCGCGGGCGGTGCTGGCGGGGGCGTAGCCGAGTTCGCCCGCCGCGGCCAGGACGCGTTGCCTGGTCGCCTCGGAGAGCCGGCCGGTGCCGTTGAGCGCGTTGGACACCGTGGCCGTGGACACGCCGGCCCGGGCGGCCACGGCGTCCAGCGTGGGACGTCGCCAGACACGCGAACTCGTCATACGGACCCCACGTTCCCAACTGCCCTGTGACGCCTTGTGGTTAAGAGCCTAATCAGTCAGCGTGCCCGGCGACGTCCCCCGGCTGCCGGTGGACGGGGCTCAAGCATGCACACGTCACCAGGACATGAAGAGGACTCGGTGGAAGCGACACATACGCAGGTGCGGCGAAGCACCACATCTCCGGTCGTTGCGGCGCGTGGTGCGCTGTGGACCTTCGTCGTCGTCAACTTGGTGATCGTCGAGGGACTCTTCCTCACGGCAGGGACCGGCGGTCAGAACGGAGTGCTCACGGTCGCCAGGTTCTTCGGCCTGCACGCCGCCGTACTCATGCTGTTCCAGCTGCTGCTGGTGGCACGGCTGCCGTGGCTCGACCGCCGCGTCGGCATGGACCGGTTGACGCTGTGGCACCGATGGGTCGGCTTCACCCTGCTGTGGACCATCCTCGCCCACGCCGTCCTGGTGATACTCGGCTTCGCGAAACTGAGTGGCACCTCGATACCGAAGACCTTCTCCTCGCTGGCCGACGTGCCGGCCTCCCTGCTGGGGATGTGCGCGGCGGCGATCGTCGTGGTGATCGCCGTGGTCTCCGCCCGCTACGTGAGACGGCGGCTGCCCTACGAGGTCTGGCACGGCCTGCACCTGCTGCTGTACGTGGCGTTGGGGCTGGCGTTCGTGCACGAGTTGCGGGAGACCACGACGTTCAAGTCCTCCGCGTTCGCGGAGATCTACTGGTGGGCCTTGTGGCTGTTCGCCTTCGGTGCCCTGATCGCGGGGCGGGTCGTCATGCCTGTGTGGCGCAACGTCTATCACCGCTTCGAGGTCGCCGCGGTGGTGGAGGAGTCCGACAACGTGGTTTCGGTGCACATCACCGGCCGCCGTCTCGACAGACTGCCGGTCCGTGCCGGGCAGTTCTGCATCTGGCGGTTTCCCGGGCACAACCCCTGGTGGCTGGCCAATCCGTTCTCCCTGTCGGCAGCGCCCGACGGCCAGACGCTGCGGCTGACCGCCAAGGCGCTCGGCAGCACCAGCGCCGGACTGCGGCACCTCGAGGTCGGCAGCCGCGCCTTCGTCGAGGGCCCGTACGGGGCGTTCACGTCACTGCACCGAACGCGGTCCGGTGCGTTGCTGATCGCCGGAGGCGTCGGGATCACGCCCATCCGCGCGCTGCTGGAGGAGGATTCGGCCGGTGATGTCGTCGTGCTGTACCGCGTGCGCAGTGAGAGTGACGCGGTCCTGGTCGACGAGGTGCGTACGCTGGTGGCCCGCCACGGCGGACGGCTGCACCTGCTCACCGGCCGGCGGGACGAGGGGGCCTCGCCCATCGAGCCGGACGGTCTGCGGGCCCTCGTCCCGGACGTTGCCGAACGCGACGTGTACGTCTGCGGGCCGCCGGCGATGACGTCGACCGTCCTCAGTGCGCTGCGCGCGCTGGGGGTCTCCCGACGGCAGGTGCACGCGGAGCGGTTCGGCCTGGCCTGACGATGCGTTCATGGCAGCGGCTCCACGCGCGGTGAGGATGCCTCGCCCGTTTCGCGGTTCAGTGAGGGCGTGATCGTCACCGGCGCGGCCATGCGTAGCGGGTCTCGCTGGACGTCGGCAGCTTGCCGAAAGCGAATCCCACAGCGGGTTCGACGCGATACAGCCTGACGTCGCCGGCGACGACGGGCTCGCCCAACCCGTAGCGCCGGCCAGCCGGCGCCGTCTCCTGGTGATGACCCGGGTTCGCAGCGAAACTCATCGGTCACGATCTCGACGCAAGAGACATCCCATCACAGATGGGGAACATTGATGGGATGGATCTGGTAGCGACATCCCATGTTGCCTCCCTCTCACCTTGCGTCTTCCGCAAATCTCCTCCCGCTTTCGTCCTACCCCTAGACAACCCCGTCGCTACGACCCTATAAACATCCCATCTCTCCACCAGCGACACCCAATCGTCGCACCGGCGTAACAACCCCGCCTTCGGGACCAGCGCGAGGAAGTACCCATGAGACTCAGAACCGCACTCAGCTCCACCGCGTCCGTCGTCTGCGCACTGACGCTGCTCAGCGCGTGCAGCGGCGGCTCCGGCACCTCCGCCTCGTCGAGCGACAAGCCGCTCGTGGGCGTCGACTACCCGCGGTCCGACACCGACTTCTGGAACTCGTACATCAAGTACACGCCCGATTTCGGCAAGCAGCTCGGCCTGTCCCTCAAGACCACGAACTCCCAGAACGACGTCGCCAAGCTCACCGCCAACGCGCAGACGTTCATCAGCCAGGGCGTCAAGGGCATCGCGATGGCTCCGCAGGACACCGCGGCGATCGCGCCGACCCTGGCTCAGCTGGAGGCGAAGAAGATCCCCGTCGTCACCGTCGACACCCGTCCCGACAGCGGCAAGGTGTTCATGGTGGTACGGGCCGACAACCGCGCCTACGGCGAGAAGGCCTGCCAGTTCCTCGGCACGAAGCTCGGCGGCAAGGGCAAGGTCGTCATGCTGGAGGGCGGCCTCGACTCGATCAACGGCCGTGACCGCACCGAGGCGTTCAACGACTGCATGAAGAAGAACTACCCCGGCATCAAGGTGTTCGGCGAGGCCACGAACTGGGACGGCGCGGTCGCGGCGCAGAAGCTCCAGACGGACCTGACCGCCAACCCGGACATCAAGGGCGTCTACATGGAGTCCAGTTTCGGCCTGTCCGGCACGCTGCAGGTGCTCAAGCAGAAGAACCTGCTGGTGGGTCCGAAGGACAAGAAGCACGTCTTCATCGTGTCCAACGACGGAATCCCCGAGGAGCTCAAGGACATCGCCGCGGGCAAGATCGACGCCACCGTCTCCCAGCCCGCCGACCTGTACGCCAAGTACGCCCTGTACTACCTGAAGGCCGCGATCGACGGGAAGACGTTCAAGCCGGGCAAGACCGACCACGACAGCACGATCATCAAGGTCCGTGACGGTCTGCTGGAGGACCAGCTCTCCGCTCCCCTGGTCACCGCCGACGGCGGCACCTACGGCGGTGTGGCCAGCGTCAAGAGCGACGACACCTCGCTGTGGGGCAACAACCTCGGCTGACCTGCCTTCCCAGGGACCCAACGGCTATCCAGTACAAGGCGGTTGAGATGAGCGACGGGGAGCGTACTGTCACCCCCGCGCCCGCACCGGCGGACGACGGGCGGGCCCCCGCGGCCCCGCCCGTCGTCGAGGCGGCGGGCATAGTCAAACGATTCGGTCCGACCGTGGCCCTCAACGGAGCCCGGATCACCATCAGGCCCGGCGAGACCCACGCGCTCGTCGGCCGCAACGGGGCCGGCAAGTCGACCCTCGTGTCCGTCCTGACGGGCCTGCAGGCCCCCGACGAGGGCACGGTCACCTTCGGCGGCGACCCGGCACCACGGCTGAGCGACCGCGACGCCTGGCGCCGGCGCGTGGCCTGCGTCTACCAGAAGTCGACGATCATCCCCACGCTGACCGTCGCCGAGAACCTCTTCCTGAACCGCCATCACCACGGCCGCAACCGGCTGATCAGCTGGACCGGCGTCCGCCACCGGGCGCGGGAGCTGCTGTCAGCCTGGTCGGTGGACGTCGATCCGCAATCCCCGGCCGGTGAACTCAGCGTGGAGCAGCGGCAGTTCGTCGAGATCGCCCGGGCGCTGTCCTTCGGGGCGCGGTTCATCATCCTCGACGAGCCCACCGCGCAGCTCGACGCGGCGGCCATCAACCGGCTCTTCGACCGCATCCGCGACCTGCAACGCCAGGGCGTCACCTTCCTGTTCATCAGTCACCACCTCCAGGAGGTCTACGAGATCTGCGACATGGTGACGGTGTTCCGCGATGCCCGGCACATCGTGACCGCGCCGGTCGCCGAACTCCCCCGCGCAGAGCTGGTCGCCGCCATGACCGGTGAGGCCGCGGCCGACCGGCGGCAGGAGCGCGCCGGCAGTCTGGACGAGAGTGCCGCTCCCGCGCTGTCCGTACACGCCCTGGGCAGCGACGACACCTACACCGACGTCACCTTCCAGGTGGGCGCCGGTGAGATCGTCGGCCTCGCGGGTGCGGCCGCCAGCGGACGGACGGAGGTCGCCGAGACCGTCGTAGGACTGCGGGCCGCGGCCACCGGGGAGCTGGAGATCGCCGGACGCCGGCCCCGGCCGGGCAGCGTGCCCGCCGCGCTCGCCGCAGGCGCCGGGTTCGTCCCGCAGGACCGGCACCACCAGGGATTCGTGCCGGACATGTCGATCGCCGACAACGCCACCCTGTCCGTGCCCAAGCGGCTGGGGAAGAACGGCTTCCTCAGCCGGGGCCGCCGGGACCGGCTCGCCGAGGGCCTGATCGAGAACCTGGCGATCAAGACCCCGGGACCCGAGCTGCCCGTCTCCGCCCTCTCGGGCGGCAACCAGCAGAAGGTCGTCATGGCACGCGCCCTGGCCGACGACCCCCGCCTGCTGGTCCTGATCAACCCGACCGCCGGCGTGGACGTGCGCTCCAAGGAGTTCCTCCTCGGCAAGGTCGAGGAGACCGCCGAGTCCGGCACCGGCGTGCTCATCGCCTCCGACGAACTCGACGACCTGCGCATGTGCGACCGGATCCTGGTGATGTTCCAGGGCCGGGTCACGACCGAGATACCCCGCGGCTGGCACGACCACGACCTCGTGGCCGCGATGGAAGGAGTGGACCTCAATGCCTGAAACCGTCCTCGCGGACGCCGCCGCCCAGTCCGTCGACCCCGGGCACAAGCGCACCGCGCTGCTCGGCGGCCGGATCCCGCTGGCCCGGCTGCGCGATCTGGCGCTCGTCCCCGCGATCGTCGTCATCGCGATCGTGGGCCAGATCGTCAACCCGGTCTTCCTGCAGGCCGACAACCTCATCAACGTCCTGCAGACCATGTCCGAGATGGCCCTGCTGGTCCTCGCGCAGACGATGATCCTGATCGTCAAGAAGATGGACCTCTCCCTGGAGTCCACGATGGGCCTGGCGCCCGGCGTCGCGGCCTGGCTGGTCGTCCCGGCCGGCGCCGGACACGGACTCGGTCTGCTCCCCGGCGCCTGGGCGGTCCCCATCACCCTCGCCGTGGGGGCGCTCGTCGGCGTGATCAACTCGCTGCTGATCATCCGCTTCGGCCTCAACGGCTTCATCGTCACGCTCGGCATGCTGATCGTGCTGCGCGGCATCCTCACCGGCATCTCCGGCGGCCAGACCTTCTTCCAGCTTCCGCAGTCGATGCTCTACGCCGGAACCGCCGAATGGTTCGGCATGCCCGCCTCCATCTGGATCTGCCTGGCCCTGTTCGCCGTCGCGATCGTGGTGCTCGGCTGGACCAGCTTCGGCCGCTCGCTGTACGCCATCGGCGGCAACGTCGACGCCGCGAAGGCGGCCGGCATCCGTACCGACCGGGTGCTGTGGATCGTCATCGTCACCGGCAGCGTGCTCGCCGCCCTCGCCGGGCTGATGCTCTCCGGACGTCTTGCCTCGGTCGCCTCCGCGCAGGGCAACGGCTACATCTTCACCGTCTTCGCCGCCGCCGTCATCGGAGGCATCAGCCTCAACGGCGGCAAGGGCACCATGTTCGGCGCGTTCTGCGGCATCCTGCTGCTCTTCATGATCCAGAACGTGCTGACGCTGGCCGGTGTCCCGGCCCAGTGGATCGGCGCCCTCAACGGCCTGATCATCCTGGTCGCCCTCGCCATCTCCCGCATCACCGGCGGCAAGGTCCAGGAGTGACCCGGGCGGCCCGTCGGCCGCCCGACCTCCGCCGCGTTCACGTCTCGTCGCAAGGGGGCCCGTCTCCCTTGCCCCTCACAGGAGTTGCCGCCATGTCCTCCCCCGTTCCCGCATCCGCCCGCATCACCGCCCTGGACGTCCTGGACGTGCGGTTCCCCACCTCCGAACATCTCGACGGCTCGGACGCCATGAACCCCGAGCCGGACTACTCCGCCGCCTACGTGATCCTGCGCACCGACGCGGGCGACGGACTGGAGGGCCACGCCCTGGCCTTCACCACCGGACGCGGCAACGACGCCCAGGCCGCCGCCATCGCCACCCTCGCCCCGCACGTGGTCGGCCTGTCGGTGGAGCAGATCTGCTCCGACCTCGGCGCGTTCTCCCGCTCCCTCGTCCACGACCCGCAACTGCGCTGGCTGGGCCCCGAGAAGGGCGCCATCCACATGGCGACCGGGGCGGTCGTCAACGCCGCCTGGGACCTGGCCGCCAAGCGCGCGGGCAAGCCCGTGTGGCGGTTCCTGGGCGAGATGTCACCGGAGGAGCTGGTCGCCCAGGTGGACTTCCGCTGGCTGTCCGATGCCCTCACTCCCGAAGAAGCGCTCGACATCCTGCGCCGGGCCGAACCGGGCCGCGAGCAGCGCATCGCCCACCTCCTCGACCAGGGCTACCCCGCCTACACGACCACCCCCGGCTGGCTCGGCTACTCCGACGAGAAGCTGGCCCGCCTCGCCCGCGAGGCCGTCGCGGACGGCTTCACGCAGATCAAGCTGAAAGTCGGCGCATCCCTGGAGGACGACATCCGGCGCCTGCGCGTCGCCCGCGAGACCGTCGGCCCGGACATCCGCATCGCCGTCGACGCCAACCAGAGATGGGACGTCCAGCCCGCCATCGACTGGATGCGGGCGCTCGCCCCCTACGACCCGTACTGGATCGAGGAGCCCACCTCCCCCGACGACATCCTCGGCCACGCCGCCGTCCGCAAGGCGCTCACCCCCATCAAGGTCGCCACCGGCGAACACGTCGCCAACCGCGTCGTGTTCAAGCAGCTGCTGCAGGCCGGCGCGGTCGACATCGTGCAGATCGACTCCGCCCGCGTCGGCGGCGTCAACGAGAACATCGCCATCCTGCTGCTGGCGGCGAAGTTCGGCGTGCCGGTCTGCCCGCACGCCGGCGGCGTCGGCCTGTGCGAGATGGTGCAGCACCTGTCGATGTTCGACTACGTCGCCGTCTCCGGCACCACCGAGGACCGGGTCATCGAGTACGTCGACCACCTGCACGAGCACTTCGTGGACCCGGTCCGCATCGTCGACGGCCACTACCTCGCGCCGACGCTGCCCGGACTGAGCGCCCAGATGCATCCCGCCTCCCTCAAGGAGTACAGCTACCCCGACGGTCCCGTCTGGTCCGCCCGTGTCTGAACCCCTCGCCCTGGTCGACGCCCACCACCACGTGTGGGACCTGGACCGCCGGCCCCAGCCATGGCTGGACGAACCCGGTCTCGAGCCGATTCGCCGCAGCCACGGCACCGAGGACCTGCGACGGGCAGCCGACCGGCCCCTCGCGGGGCGCCGGCTGACCAGCACGGTGGTCGTGCAGTGCGTGACCTCCGTGGAGGAGACGGCGGACCTGCTCGACCTCGCCGGCCAGGATCCCCTGGTCGGCGGGGTGGTCGGCTGGGCGGACCTGACGTCCCCCGCCATCGGCGACGTACTCGACGAACTGCGCGCCCGGCCAGGGGGCGGGTACCTACGGGCCCTGCGCCACCTGGTGCAGGGCGAGTCGGCCCCGGAGTGGCTGCAGCAGCCGTCCGTCGAACGGGGCCTGCGCGCCGTCCAGGACCGGGACCTCGGCTACGACGTGCTCATCCGCAGTCACCAGTTCCCCCAGGCCCTCCGCCTCGCCCAGCGCTTCCCCGACCTCCCGCTCGTCCTGGACCACGCGGGCAAACCGCCCATCGGCCAGGCCTCTTTGTCCGACTGGGCGCGCCAGGTGCGCGTGCTGGCGGGCTACCCCCAGGTGCGGTGCAAGGTCTCGGGGCTGATCACCGAGGCCGATCACCGCACGTGGACGATCGACGACATCCGCCCCGTCTGGGACACCCTCCTGGCCGCGTTCGGTCCCGAGCGGCTGATGTTCGGCTCCGACTGGCCCGTCTGTGTCCTCGCCGGAGGGTGGTCCCGCTGGGCTGCCACCGTCGAGCGCCTGCTGGACGGCTGCTCGCCGCACGAGAGGCACGCGGTGCTCTGCGAGACGGCCACCGCCTTCTACCGCCTGTCCGACCACCAGAACGACACATAAGGAGAGGACACCGTGCTGCTGACCGAACTGCTGCACCCCGGCATCCTCGAAGCACTGGCCGGAGCAGGGCACGGCGCCCGAGTCCTGCTCGCCGACGGCCACTACCCCGCCAGCACCGCCGTCGGCGAACGAGCCAGAACCGTCCACCTCAACCTGGCACCCGGCACCCTCGACGTCACCACCGTCCTGGACGTGCTGCTGCGCGCCCTGCCCGTGGAGTCGGCGCGGGTGATGGTGCCGCCCGAGGGCGAGCCGGAGCCGCCGGCCATCGCCGAGTACCGCTCGCGACTGGCACCGGTCCCCGTCGACACCCTCGGCCGTTTCGCGTTCTACGACGCCGCCCGCTCCCCCGACCTGGCCCTCGCCGTCGTCACCGGCGACACCCGTACCTACGCCAACCTGCTGCTGACCATCGGCGTCCGCGCGGAAGGGACCCTGACCCCACGATGACTCTCGCCGTCCGCTACACCTCCGCCCGCACCCTGGACACCGCGCCCGCCGCCGGCTCCGAGCCCGGCCCCGGCGAGGTGGAACTCGCCCCCGCCTACGTCGGCATCTGCGGCACCGACCTGCACATCTTCCACGGTGACATGGACGCCCGAGTGGCCACGCCCGCCGTACTGGGACACGAGATGGCGGGCAGGATCGTCCGCGTCGGACCCGGCGTCGAGGGCTGGCGGCCCGGGGACGCGGTGACCGTGATGCCGCTGCGCTGGGACGGCACCTGCCCGGCCTGCCGCGCCGGCCACCAGCACATCTGCCAGCACCTGGACTTCATCGGCATCGACTCCCCCGGCGCCATGCAGCAGCGCTGGACGGTGCCCGCCTCCACCCTCATACGGCTGCCCGCCACCCTTCCGCTGGACCGGGCCGCGCTCGTCGAACCGACCGCGGTCGCGGTGCACGACGTGGGCCGGGCTGCGGTGAAGAGCGGCGAGAAGGTCGTCGTGGTCGGCGGCGGACCCGTCGGCATCCTCATCGCCCTGGTCGCCCGCGCCTCCGGCGCCGAGGTACGCGTGGTCGAACTCAACGCCCACCGCAGGCTGCTGGCCGAGGAGTTGGGCCTGAGCACCTGGGACCCGGCCGCCGCCGACATCACCGAACTCGTCCGGCAGTGGACGGGTGAGGCGGGAGCGGACGTCGCCTTCGAGGTCTCCGGCGCGGCGGGCGGTGTGGACACGGCCGTCGACGCCCTCGGCGTGCGGGGCCGGTTGTGCCTGGTCGCCATCCACCCAAGGCCCCGCGAGATCAACCTGCACCGCTTCTTCTGGCGCGAACTCACCCTCGTGGGCGCGCGGTTGTACGACCGCGGCGACTTCGAGCGGGCCGTCGACCTGGTCGCCGACGGCACCATCCCCGCTCAGCGCCTCATCACCAAGATCGTTCCGATGACCGAGGCACCGGCCGCCTTCGAGGCGCTGGAGAGCGGCGGAGACGTGATGAAGATCCTCGTGGACTGCACCGACGAGGCCCAGGGAGCCGCCGTATGAGCATCTTCGACCTCACCGGGAAGCTCGCCGTCGTCACCGGAGCCCGACGCGGCATCGGCCGCGCGATGGCCCGCGCGCTCGCCCAGGCCGGTGCGGATGTGATCGGTGTCAGCGCCAACCTGGAAGAGTCCGGGAGCCAGGTGGAGAAGGACGTC
This sequence comes from Streptomyces griseorubiginosus, assembly GCF_017614965.1. GTDB lineage: Bacteria > Actinomycetota > Actinomycetes > Streptomycetales > Streptomycetaceae > Streptomyces > Streptomyces griseorubiginosus_B. Next base: position 50,766 of record NZ_WVUG01000008.1, read on the forward strand.
GTCGCCGCCGGGCGTTCGTTCGAGGCGATCCGCACCGACTTCGCCGACCCCGCGGCCGTACGCGCCCTGGGCGAGAACCTCGCCGGACGCGAACGCCGGGTGGACATCCTCATCAACAACGCCGGCACCATCCGCCGCACTCCCGCAGCCCAACACAGCGACGCGGACTGGGAGTTGGTCCTGCAGGTCGACCTCACCGCGCAGTTCGCGCTCACCCGGGCCGTGGGCGCCGCGATGGTGGAGCGTGGACACGGGAAGGTCGTCTTCACCGCCTCCCTGCTCAGCTACCAGGGCGGCATCACCGTCCCCGGCTACACCGCCGCCAAGCACGGCATCGCCGGTCTCACCAAGGCACTGGCCAACGAATGGGCGCCGCACGGCGTCAACGTCAACGCCATCGCCCCCGGCTACATCGCCACCGACAACACCCAGGCCCTCCAGGACGACCCGTCCCGCAGCAAGGCCATCCTGGAGCGCATCCCCGCCGGACGCTGGGGCCGCGCCGACGACCTCGCCGGCGCCACCGTCTTCCTCGCCTCCCCCGCCGCCGACTACATCCACGGCACGATCCTGCCCGTCGACGGCGGATGGCTCGGACGTTGACCACCGACCTGGCCGCTGTACTGGCGGGGTCGCGTCTCCTGCCCGTGCTCACCGTCCCGTCCGTCGCGAGTGCCGGCCCCCTGGCCGAGGCGCTCGCGGCGGGCGGCGCCCGCTGTGCGGAGGTCACCTTCCGCACACCCGACGCCGAACAGGTCGTCAAGGCGATGGCGGCGCACGGCGCGCTGACCGTCGGCGCCGGGACCGTGCTCGGCGCGGAGCAGGCGGAACGGGCCGTGGCGGCCGGGGCCCGGTTCCTCGTCTCGCCCGGTCTCGACGAGGAAGTCATCGCCAAGGCAGGCGAGTTGGGGGTACCGGTCGCACCGGGTGTGGCGACGGCGACCGAGTTGATGCGCGCGTTGCGGGCGGGCCTCGACACGGTCAAGCTGTTCCCCGCCGAACCGCTCGGCGGCACCGCGATGCTCCGCGCCCTGGCCGCCCCCTTCCCGCAGGCGCGCTTCGTCCCGACCGGCGGCATCGGGCCCGACCAGCTGTCCGCCTACCTCGGCCACCCGTCGGTCCTCGCCGTGGGCGGCAGCTGGATCGCCACGCCCGGCCATCTCGGACGCGGCGCGTACGACGAGATCCGCCGGTTGACCGCCGAGGCAGTGGAGAGGACGGCACCGTGACCGATGTGATCGCCCTGGGCGAGGTGATGCTGCGGTTCGACCCCGGTGAGGGCCGGATCCGTACCGCCCGCAGCTTCCAGGTCTGGGAGGGCGGCGGCGAGTACAACGTCGTACGCGGACTGCGCCGCTGCTTCGGACTGCGCACCGCCGTGGTCACCGCCCTCGTCGACAACGCAGTCGGCCGACTCGTGGAGGACCTGATCCTCCAGGGCGGCGTCGACACCTCGCACCTTCGCTGGGTGGCGGCGGACGGCATGGGGCGCACGGCCCGCAACGGCCTGAACTTCGTCGAGCGTGGCTTCGGCGTCCGCGGGGCGCTGGGTGTCAGCGACCGCGCGAACACCGCCGTCTCCCACCTGCGCAAGGGAGACATCGACTGGGACGCGGTGTTCTCGGCCGGGGTGCGATGGTTCCACACGGGCGGGATCTTCGCAGGACTGTCGGACACCACCGTCGACGTCGCCGACGAGGCCATGGCGGCCGCCCGTCGGCACGGTGTCACCGTCTCCTACGACCCCAACTTCCGGCCCAGTCTGTGGGACGGCCGGGGTGGCGCCGAACGGGCCCGCGAGACCGACCTGCGCCTGGCCCGGCACGCCGACGTCGTCGTGGGTGCCCTCGGACTCGCGGGCCCGCATCCGGGCGCCGTGCGGTTGACCCACGACGAGGTACCCGACGCGCTCGCCTCGGTCGCGACCCTGTTGCCGCAGGCGAGAGTGCTGGCGACGACGCTGCGCGAAGTGCCCTCGGCCGGGGTCAACGACTGGTCCGCGCTCGCCTGGTCACCCGAGACCGGTCTGGTCAGCGGCCCTAACATGCCCGGTCTGCACGTCCTGGACCGGATCGGCTCCGGTGACGCCTTCGCCGCGGGCCTCATCTACGGGCTGCTCACCGGTGCCGGCCTGGAACGCGCCCTCGCCTACGGCACCGCCCACGGCGCCCTGGCCATGACCACGCCCGGTGACGTCTCGATGGCCACCCTCGCCGAGGTCGAGGCCCTCCTCGCTGGCGTCACGGCTCACGTCCGACGCTGAACGACCCCGTCAGGAGCACCCCTTGCGCCACCGTAAGATCCCCAACACCGCCGTCGAGGTCACCGAACTCGGCTTCGGCGCCTCCGTCATCGGCAACCTCTACCGCACCACCACCGCCGAGGACGCCGCCGCCGCCCTCGACACCGCCTGGGACGCGGGCATCCGCTACTACGACACCGCGCCGCACTACGGCCTCGGCCTCTCCGAACGCCGACTCGGCGCCGCCCTGCGCGACCGGCCCCGTGAGCAGTACGTCATCTCCTCCAAGGTCGGCCGCCTCCTCGTCCCCAACGACCACCCGGCAGGCGTCGACACCGAGGGCTTCGTCGTCCGCGACGACCTGCGCCGCCAATGGGACTTCAGCCGCGACGGCGTGCTGCGCTCCCTCGAGGAGACGCTGGAGCGCACCGGACTGGACCGCCTCGACATCGTCTACCTCCACGACCCCGACGACCACTGGCCCCAGGCCGCCGACGAAGCCATGCCCGCCCTCGCCGAACTGCGCGACCAGGGTGTGATCGGAGCCATCGGCGCCGGCATGAACCAGTCCGCCATGCTCGCCCGCTTCCTGCGCGAGACCGCCGCCGACCTGGTGATGCTCGCCGGGCGTTACACCCTCCTCGACCAGTCCGCCCTCGACGACGTCCTGCCCGCCGCGTCGGAACACGGCAAGAGCGTCGTCGCCGTCGGCGTCTTCAACTCCGGCCTGCTCTCCGGCGACCGCCCCACCGAAGGCATGAAGTACGACTACCAGGCCGCGTCGCCCGAGCTCGTCGACCGTGCGCGCGCCATCGCCGACGTGTGCGAGGCCCACGGCACCACCCTGCCCGCCGCCGCCATCGCCTTCCCCCTCACGCATCCCAGCGTCATCAACGTCACGCTCGGCATGCGCGACCCCGGACAGGTCCGGCGCAACGCGCGGCTGCACCACCAGCGGATTGCCCAGGAACTCTGGTACGACCTGCGTGACCAAGGGCTCCTCCGCCCCGAGACCCTTTTCGCGGCCGGCGGGAGGAGTTGACCGTGTCCCTGACCGACAAGGCGATCACCCAGATCCGCCAACTCATCGCCTCCGGGGCTCTGCCTCCGGGCGCGAAGCTGCCTCCGGAGCCCGAGCTGGCCGCCCAGCTCGGGCTCTCCCGCAACCTCGCGCGCGAGGCGGTGAAGGCGTTGTCCATGGCGCGCGTGCTGGAGATCAGGCGGGGCGACGGCACGTACGTCACCAGCCTGCAGCCGAGCCTGCTGCTCGAGGGCCTCGGCGGAGCGGTGGAACTGCTGCAGGGCGACCCCGGTGCGGTACTGGACCTCATGGAGGTGCGGCGGCTGCTCGAACCCGCCGCCACCGCCCTGGCCGTCGCCCGGCTGACGGACGTCGGGCTGGCGGAGGTGAAGCGGCATCTGGACGCCATGCGCGAGGCGCGCGACGACGTCGAACGCCTCAACGCGCACGATGTGGCGTTCCACCGCGCCATCGTGGACGTCACCGGCAACGAAACGCTGATCACCCTGCTGGAGGGCATCTCGGGCCGCACCCTGCGCGCCCGGATCTGGCGTGGTCTGGTGGACACCCGCGCGGCGGCCCGGACGCTCGCGGAGCACGAGGCGATCTACGCCGCCCTGGCCGCACATGATGCCGTGCTGTGCCATGCCGCGGCCCTGGTGCACGTCAACAACACCGAGCAGTGGCTGCGGCAGCACCTGGAGTCCACGGAGGCAGTGTCGATGACGGGATCAGACGAGTGAGACGAAGGCGTCCGCGCCGCCGCGACGGAGAGCGAGGTGATGCCCGGACGGTTCTCCGTCCGGGCATCACCTCGGTTCGCCGCCTTCACGCCCGTGTCACTGGGCGGTGAAGGTCCACAGGAGGTTGGTGCTGCTGCCGTAGCCCCACTGCTTGGTGACCGACCCGGAGGCCACGTTCCCGCCGCCGTCCAGGACGAGGCCGGTGGCCCGGTTGGCGATGGTGCACATGCCCTCACCGCGGTGCGTGACCGTCCACTGCTGGTTGTTGCTGCCGCTCCACGCCGCCTGCCGGGCCGCGGAACCGTTGGACGTGGCGCCCCAGCCGTCGGCGACCATGCCGTTGGTCCGGTTGACCAGCTTGTAGTAGCCGCCGCCGACCTCGACGAGCTGCCACTGGAGGTTGGGGCTGCCGTCCCATGTGTACTGCTTCAGGTTGGACCCCGACGCGACGTTCCCGCCGCTGTCCAGGGCCAGGCCGTCGGTGACGTTGGTGATGCGGAAGTAGGTGGCCGGATTGAACTGCACCTTCAGGGAGGTGATCTGGTCGTTCTGGCCGGTTACCCGCAGGTCGGGGTTGTCGGCGGTGAAGGTCCAGGACGTGCCGGTGAAGTTGTCGCCGCTGTAGGCGATGATCTGGTTCCCGGCCGCCAGCTTCAGGGAGGAGATGCTCTGGGCGTCCAGCCCGGCCAGCTGCAGCTGGTCGGCCGTGTAGGTGCCGGGGTCGAGCACCGCGTGGTTCGCGGAGTAGTTGACGTCCTGGTAGACCACGGCACCCACCGCCGGCTTCAGCGGGGGGATCGGGCCGGAGAAGCTGAGTTTGAGGACGTAGGCGCCCGCGGAGTACGGCGCCGAGGAAGGCAGCGTCACGGTCAGCCCGGAGGAGTCCTGCGTCGGGGCGGCCAGGTTGATGTAGGTGCCGGCCGTCGAGTCGAGCAGCTTCACCGAGGTGAGCGAGGAGAGGCTGATGCGGTCCGAGCTCAGGGTCTTGATCTTCAGTGAACTGCCGGGCCAGGCGAGGACGGTGGCGTACAGCACCGTGTTGCCCTTGCTGCGGGTGAAGCGGATGTCCTGTGCGGTGCCGACGAGCGGGGCGGTGAACGAGCCTCCGCCCATCCGGGTGGGGCCCTCGCCGTACTGCGTCCAGGCTCGGGTCCCGTACACCGACTCCCCGAAGCGCTTGAGGTAGTCGCCGATGCCGAGCAGAACGTCCTTCTGCCCCTGAGGAATCGTGCCGTCGGCCATCGGCGCGATGTTCAGCAGCATGTTGCCGTTCTTGCTGACCCGGTCGATCAGGGAGTGCAGCATCTGCTGGATGCTGTAGTAGCCGATGCCCTGGGTGTAGCACCAGCTGGAGCTGGAGATGCTGTCGTCGGTGAGCCAGTAGGGCGCGGTCCGGTCGGCGGGGCCGCCGCGCTCGTAGTCGAAGACCTCGCCGTGGCCGTTGAAGCCGTCCTTGTAGGTGGCGACGACCTCTTTGCCCCAGGAGTTGGCCTGGTTGTAGTAGTACGACAGGAAGTTCAGGCGCTGCGTCTCGTCGACCTTGTCGAGGTCGAAGTCCTGCCAGAGGATGTCCGGTTGGGCCCGGTCGACGACCTCCTTGAGCTTGTCGTACCAGAGTTGGTTCTCCGCGGTGGAACCCAGTTGGCCGTAGAGCTTCTTCAGGCTGGGGTCGGTCTGGGCGGGCACGTGGTCGTAGTAGCCGTTGAAGTGGTAGGCGTGGTGCATCGCCACCAGCAGTTTGAGGTTCTTGGCGCGGATCGCCGTGGTGAACAGCTTCAGCAGGTCGAGCTTGGGGCCCTTGGCGACCGAGTTCCACTCGTTGACCTGCGAGTCCCACATGGAGTACCCGTCGTGGTGCTCCGCGACCGGCCCCGCGAACCTCGCCCCGGCGTCGACGAACAGCTGCGCCCACTCGTCGGGGTCGAAGTTGCCTCCGGCCGACTTGAGTTTGGGTGCGAACTGGGTGAAGTTGCCTGCCTTGTCGTTCGCTCCGTTGATGAAGTCGTGGTATGGCCACACCGAGGGGTCGCCGTAGGTCGCGATGTGGTGTGTGTTGGCGTTGCTCCCGCCGATGTACATGTTGCGCGGGTACCACTCGCTGTCGTAGGCGGGGACGCTGAAGACGCCCCAGTGGAAGTAGATCCCGAACTTGGCGTCCTGGAACCACTCCGGAGCGGGCGGGTGCTGGTTCACCGAATTCCACGTGGCTGTGTAGGTGCTGGGAGCGGCCTGCGCACTGCCGGCGCCGAACACTCCCCCTGCGACGGCTGCCGCGGCCACACAGGTGGCACCGGCCAGGAACTGACGTCTGTTGATCGAACTGGGCATGGGGCATCCCTGTGACGGACGGAAGCAGACGGAAGAGGTGCGACCGGCGCGACGCCCACCGTCCGCTGCGCCGGTTGTTACGGAAGAAGGTCCGCCATGTGTCCTCACCATGTCAACGGGCGTGCAGGGATGAAAACAGCTTCTCACCTGCGATTTTCTCCCGAAAAAGCACCTTTGAAAGGATATGCCCACCGGCAAACATACAATGTCTGGGGCCTCCGGGGTCACGCCACCGGCGCCGCGCGAGGCCCCGTCAGGCGGAGCCACACGGCGTCGGCGGAGCCCCACGACCTCCCCGGTATCATCAGCGCCACACCTGACGCGCCGCCGCGGTCACCGGCGTACCGGACCGCAGGACGCACTCACGGAAGGAGCTCACGTTGTCCCTGACAGACAGGGCCATCGGGCAGATCCGTGAGCTCATCCGCTCCGGCGCACTGCCGCCGGGCGCGAAGCTTCCCCCGGAGCCGGAGCTCGCCGCACAGCTCGGCCTCTCCCGCAACCTCGCCCGCGAGGCCGTCAAGGCACTGGCCGTGGCCCGGGTCCTCGAGGTACGGCGCGGCGACGGCACGTACGTGACCAGCCTCCAGCCCAGCCTGCTGCTGGAGGGACTCGGCGGTGCGGTGGAACTGCTGCAGAGCGACACGGGTGCGCTGCTGGATCTCATGGAGGTCCGCCGGCTGCTCGAACCACTCGCCACCGGACTGGCCGCCGCCAGGATCACCGATGAGCAACTGGCGGAGGTGAAGGGCCACTTGGACGCGATGCGGGAGGCGAGCGACGACGTCGAGCGGCTCAACGCCCACGACGCGGCCTTCCACCGCGCCGTCGTGGCCGCCACCGGCAACGAAAGCCTGCTGACCCTGCTCGAAGGCATCTCGGGTCGCACCCTGCGCGCCCGCATCTGGCGGGGCCAGCTGGACGACCAGTCCTCCGGGCGGACCCTCGCCGAACACGAGGCGATCTACAAGGCCCTCCTCACCCGCGACGCCGCGGTGAGCCAGGCAGCGGCCCTGCTCCACGTCAGCAACACCGAGCACTGGCTGCGAGAACACCTGCGTGCGGCCGGTTCCACACAGGAGAACGGGACGCCGGAGAAGCAGGAGAAGCAGGGCTGACGGTCCGCCCGCCCGTGAAGGCGACGTTCCCTGTGCAGTATTTTGCTCGTTTGGAGGTCATAAGATACCCAATCACGCACGGTTGTTTCATGGAGATGCGCACATCGCGGCGCACTCCAGTGACAGAGAGTTGTGAGACATGGCGGCACCGCAGGCCCGCTGGAACGCACTGCTCGAGATGCTGACCCGCGACGGGCGGATCGAAGTCGAGGCAGCTGCCGAGGAGTTGCAGGTCTCCGCCGCGACGATCAGGCGCGACCTCGACGAGCTGGCGCGCCAGCAGATGGTCACCCGCACGCACGGCGGAGCCGTGATCAACGCGATCGCCTACGACTTGCCGCTGCGCTACAAGGCCGCGCGCAATGCTCCGGAGAAGGAGCGGATCGCGCACGCGGCCGCCGGGCTGGTGAAGGCCGGCGCCGTGGTGGGGTTGAACGGCGGCACCACGACCACCGAGGTGGCGCGGGCGCTGGCCACCCGCGCCGACCTGAGTTCCGGCGGTGCGGAGACGGCGGTCACCGTGGTGACCAACGCGCTGAACATCGCCAATGAGTTGGTCGTACGCCGCCACGTGAAGCTCGTGGTGACCGGCGGGGTGGCCCGGCCGGCGTCCTATGAGTTGATCGGGCCGCTGGCCACCGAACTGCTCGCGGAGATCGCGCTGGATCAGGTCTTCATCGGGGTGGATGCCATCGACGTGGCCCACGGGGCGACCGCCCACCACGAGGGTGAGGCCAGCATCAACCGGGCGCTGGCCCGCCGGGCGCAGCAGGTCGTCGCGGTCGCCGACGCCTCCAAGCTGGACCGGCGGGCCTTCGCCCGCATCTGTCCGGTGGAGGACATCGACGTCCTGGTGACCGACAAGGCCGCCTCGGACGAGCTGACCGAGTCGTTCACGGCGGCCGGCGTCGAGGTCATCCGCGCCTGACACCACGGGCGCGATCGTGACCAGCGCGGTGGCTCACCGACGCGCGCTCCCGGGACGACGTCACCCGGACGACGGTGGGCACCGGCACGCCTTCGGTGCGGCCACCGCACACCCACAACCAGGCATCAAGAAGGGCTCCCGCATTCGCGTCTCATCCACGCGTTCGACCCCACCGCACAAGCCGTTCCCTCAGGAGGACGAAGAGGAAGCCCGGTCCGGTGACAACCGAGTGGCCAGGGCCCCGCACGGGCAGCACTCGGACGATCCCGCACCGCTTTCGACCACCACGGAGCCCGCTCGTGAGCGATGTTGTCTTCACAGCCGACTTCACCTCGGAACGCCAGTGGGTCGCGGGGCGTTCCTGGGCCTATCCCGACGGTGGCCCGACCAACCCTGGCGACAACAAGCTGGACTACCTCACGTCGGACCCGGCCTACTCCCGCACGGGAACGTTCCGCGCCACCCGCCGAACCGACGGCTGGTGGAACACCGGTCTGCTCACCACCGAGGGAAGCGAGGAAGGCTTCACCGTGCGCACCGGCGACCAGCTCAGGGCCAGGGTCTGTCTGCCCACCGGGCTGGGTGCGTGGCCGGCGATCTGGACCTGGCGGGACGGAGGCAACGAGGTCGACGTCTTCGAGTACCACCCCGACAACCCCGACCTCCTGGAACTCTCCAACCACGTCCGGCAAGGGCAGAAGTATCTCCGAAGTCCGGCGGTGCGTCCCGGCGCGACCATCGAACTGCAGGTCACGTTCGGTCGCCGGGATGTGGTGTGGTCGCTCGACGGGACGCAGGTCTTCGCCGACGGACGGGGCGTGGGCGCTCGCTGGCACGCCTACCTGATCGTCAACCTCTCTGTCTGCGCGGGCCGTTACCATCCGCCTCCCGACCCGACAGCGACCGAACTGTCCTTCCGCGTCGAGACCCTCACCGTGCACCGCCCCTCGATGCCCTCGGTGCCGCACCCGGCAGTCCCGGACGCCCGTAGCCAGTGGGAGGCAGGTGCCGAGTCCTGATCAGCGATCGACGTCGGCTCCGCAGGGCAGGGCGTGCGTGGCGGCCGCACGTGTCCCGGCCCCGGGCGTGGGCACCCGGTGGGCATGGAGATGCCGACCTCACCCTTGATCGACCGTTCGCTGCCAGCTCTCGCCAAGGGCTACACGTGGCTGCCCGGCCTGCTGCGCGACCGCCCCGACGGCGTGACCCGCACCCGGGTCATGGGCAAACCCGCGCTTGTCCTACGAGGACCCGAAGCGGTGCGGTTCTTCTACGACGAGGACAATGTGCGTCGCGGCGGCGCGCTGCCGGAGCCTGTGCTGAGCACCTTGTTCGGCCACGACGCCGTCCACACCCTCGACGGCGACGCCCACCGGGCCCGCAAGGAACTCTTCCTGCCGCTGCTCCACCCCGACCGGATCGCCGGCCTTGCCGAACATGTGACCGCCGCGTGGGACGAGGCCGTACGTGAATGGAGCGGGGCCGAACAGACCGTGCTGTTCGACGCCGCGAGCGTGGTGCTCACGCGCGGCGTGTTCCGCTGGGCGGGCGTTCCGCTCGACGAGGGCACCACGCAAGACACGGAACATCTCGCGCGCGACCTCGTCGCCATGGTCGACGGCTTCGCCACCGCAGGGCCCCGGCACTGGCGGGCGCGGCGGGCACGGACCAGGCAGGAGCAGCGGTTCGCCCGCCTGGTCGACGACGTGCGCTCCGGCACGGTCACCGCCCCTGACGGGTCAGTGCTCGCCGCGGTGTGCGAGCACCATGAGGCCGACGGCGAGCCCCTGCACCCGCACACGGCCGCCGTCGAGCTCCTGAACGTCATCCGCCCCACCGTCGCCGTCTGCTGGTTCATCGCCTACACGGCGCACGCGCTGCACCTGCAGCCGAACCAGCGCGAACGGCTGCGTGGCGGCGACACCGCCTACACCGCCGCGTTCGTGCACGAGGTGCGCCGCTTCTACCCGTTCGTGCCCTACCTCGGCGGCCTCGCCGTCCGTGACCTGGCCTGGCGGGACGTCTCGGTACCGGCCGGCGGGATGGTGCTGCTCGATGTCTTCGGCCAGAACCACGACGAGAAGTTGTGGAGCGACCCGTACGTCTTCCGCCCGGAGCGGTTCCTCGAGCACCCGGTCGAGCGTGACGAACTGATCCCACAGGGCGGTGGCGAGCCGCGCAGCGGTCACCGCTGCCCCGGGGAGGGCCTTACCATCGGCCTGCTCGAAGCGCTCGCGCTCCGCCTGGCCGATCTTGAATTCACCGTCCCGGACCAGGACCTGAGGATCTCCCTGCGGCGCATCCCGGCGCGCGTGCGCAGTGGCTTCGTGGTACAGGACGTGCGGGTGCCGAGCGCGCACACGCTGACGACCGTGTGACACCTGGCGTTTTTCTCCGTTCGGTGCCCGGCGGTACGCGAAGACGGCCGCTCTCACGTCATTCCGTCGGCTGCTCGGGGTCCTTGCCGGTTCCGGGTTCCGCCATCCGCCGGTGCGCCGCGGCCTTGACCCCGTCGGGCAGCACCTTCCCCGCCAGTTCCTGCGCCTTCGTCTTCAGCGAGCCCGCCACGGTCTTCTTCTCGCCCTCAACGATCGCCTCGAACGCCTGCTCGGCCACCGTGGCGGGATCGTCCTTCTTCATGGTGCCGATCCGGGTGTCGTCCGCCATGCCCGCCCTGCGGAAGAAGTCCGTGTCCGTGGGGCCCGGCATGAACGAGGTGACCGTCACACCGGTGTCCTTCACCTCCTCCGCCAACGCCTGGGCGAAGGACTGCACGAACGACTTGGACGCGTTGTACACCGGCTGGAAGGCACCGGGCATCGTCGACGCGACGGACGAGGTGAACGCGATCCGTCCCGCGCCGCGCTTCACCATGGCCCGAAGCAGTGGCTTGGCCAGCCGCACGGTGGCGGTGACGTTGAGATCGATGACCTCCTGGTCGTCGGTGAGATCGGTGTCCACGAACGCGCCGCCCTGGCCGACCCCCGCATTGAGGACGACGACGTCCAGCGTCAGCCCGTCCAGCGCGTCCAGCAGCAGGTACCGGCCCTCGGCGGCCCTCAGATCGGCGCGCACCGCGCGGACTTCCGCGCCCGTCTCCCGCAGAGCCCGCGCTGCGGAATCCAGCCGTTCGTCTTCGGCGTTCACCACGAGGTCGTAGCCGTGCAGCGCGAACTGTCGTGCCAGTTCGAGGCCGATTCCGCTGGATGCGCCCGTGACCAGGGCAAGGGGTCGTATGTCAGTCATACGGGCCGAGTAACCCACTCGACCGGTGGCAACCAGATCGGCCAGGCCTCTCCCCTGCTGGCTTTCAGACATGTGATGGAGAACAATGCTCATTCCTTCCGTACCATCGCTACAACACAGCTGTGCGGCAGCAACCACGCGAATCACGCGTCACCAGGCCGTGCAGCGTGTGCATGGGACACCGCACATGCTGCACGCCTGCCGATCGGCGGCCGAGGCAACCGGGAAAAGGAGTGAGGACCATGTCCGAAACCAACGCTGTGACAACCGAGTTGACGACACAGTACGGAGCACAGGTAGCCGGCGACCTGGAGCGCAACCTCAAGGAACAAACCCGTGTCCGCGAGGAAATCGAGGCACTTCAGGAGCAGTTGGCCGCCCTCCAGCACGACCACACAATCCTGGTGAATGTCCGGCAGGCTCTCGGACTTCCCAGCGCCCCCGCACAATCGGAGCCCGAAACAGCCCCAGCAGTGCCCGCGCCCCGCAAGAGGGCACCCGCGCCCGCATCACGCCCGGGCAAGCAGAGGCGGACCGACAAGTCAGCCGGCAAGTCGGCCGCGCCGGCCGGCAAGCAGGCCCGTAAGCGGAGCACCGCCGCCTCGTCGGCCGGGCCGCGGGCCGTGCCCAAACTCGTCGACCTGGTCCGCGACCACCTGGCCGCCCAGCACGAGCCTCGCTCCGCCGCCGAGATCTCCACCGAACTCGAACAGCAGCACCCCGACCGGGAGATCAAGACCAAGATCGTGCGCCTCACCCTCGAAGGACTCGTGGCCAAGAACCAGGCACAGCGCACCAAGCAGGGCCGCTCGGTCTTCTACGCCACACCCGAGGCCACCCAGCCCGACCCGAAGGACGAAGCCGAGTCGGAACAGCCTGTCTGACGACTCCGTGGAGCTTCAGCTCCCCCGCATGTCTGCGTGCCGCTGCCCGGACCGGCGGGTCCGGGCAGCGGGGTGTCGTTCATGGGTCAGGGCGTCAGCTGCCAGCGGGCGATGTACCCGACGTCGATGGATGCCCGGTCCTGCACGCGCAGCTTCCAGGTCCCGTTGAGCGGCTGCGCGGAGGCGTCGACGGTGAAGGTCTGGTCGACGTTGTCCGCGGAGCCGCCGCTGCGGTTGAGCAGGGAGTAGACGGTGCCGCTGGGGCCGACCAGGTCGACGGTCAGGTCACCGCGGTAGGTGTGGACGATGTTGACGTAGACGGAGGTGGTCGCGGAGGCGTTGCCTTCGCGGCCGGTGATGGTCACCGGTGACTCCACGGCGGGTCCGTTGTCCGGGATGTCCACGCGGGTGGAGTTGGCGTAGACGTAGGCGATCCGCCAGCTGAAGGTCTTCGAGACGGACGCACCCGTGCTGTCGGTGACCTTGACGGTGACGTCGCCGGTGCCGAGGGTGGTCGGCGTGCCGGTGATGAGACCGCTGGGGCTGATGCTCAGGCCGTCGGGCAGCCCGGTGGCCTCATAGGTCAGAGCGGCTCCGGAGTTGGTGGTGTAGGCGTCCAGTTGGAGGCTGACCGCCTGGCCGATACCGCTGGTCTGGTCGGCGATCGGGGCGAGGTTGACTCCGAGGGCGATGCGGTTGCCGACGTTGATCGCCGCCCAGGCGTCGGCGACGGCGAGGTAGGTCGGGCTGTAGGCGCCGTAGAGGTCGGCGGCGGCTGACAGGGTGGCGGTGCGGGCGCCGGCGTAGTCGGTGGTCGAGGTCATGTATGTCGTCAGGGCGCGGTACCAGATGGCGGCGGCGTTCTGGATGCCGATGCCTGTGACCGGCTGACCGTCGTAGGTCGGACTGTCGTAGGAGACGCCGTTGACGGTCTTGGCGCCGCTGCCTTCGGAGAGCAGGTAGAAGAAGTGGTTGGCGGGGCCCGAGGAGTAGTGGACGTCCAGGCCGCCGAGGGAGGGGCTCCAACTGTCGGCGGAGGCCCCGTCCTTGGAGGGCTTGTCCATGTACCGCAGCGGGGTGCCGTCGCCGTTGATGTCGATCTTCTCGCCGACCAGGTAGTCGGCGGGATCGGCCGGGAGGTTCTCGTAGAACTCCACGGCGGCGGCGAAGATGTCGGAGGTCGCCTCGTTGAGGCCGCCGGACTCACCCGAGTAGTTCAGGCCCGCGGTGGCCGCGGTGACACCGTGGCTCATCTCGTGGGCCGCGACGTCCAGCGCGGTCAGCGGGTGGGTGTTGCCCTCTCCGTCGCCGTACGTCATGCAGAAGCAGGAGTCCTGCCAGAAAGCGTTGACGTAGTTGTTTCCGTAGTGGGCGCGGCTGTAGGCGGCGACACCGTCGTTGCGGATCCCGTTGCGGCCGTACGTGTTCTTGTAGTAGTCCCAGGTGGCCGCGGCACCGAACGCCACGTCGACGCCCGCGGTCTGACGGTTCGTCGGCAGGCCGTCGCCCCAGACATCGTTGTCGTCCGTGAAGAGGGTGCCGGTGCCCGACGTGCCCTGGTTGAGGTCGTACGTCTTGTGCCCCGCGCGATCGGGGTCGGTGAGCTGGTACGTCGATCCCGACTGGGTCGTGCCCAGCGGGACCGTGCCGACGTACTCGCCGGTGCCGGTACCGGTGTCCACCTTCTCGTCGGCCAGGAGCTGTTTTCCGGTGGTGGCGTCGGTGACGACCTGCAACTCGCTGGGGGTGCCGTCCCGTTGCACGCCGGTGACGACGCTCTCCCAGGCCAGGACGGGCTTTCCGGAGCCCGCCCAGATCACCAGGCGCGGCTCGTGCTCGATCTTCGAGCCCTTGACCCGGGCGTGCTCGGAGGCCGTCTCGGCCTTGTCGGCGGCGACGGCCGAACGGATCCTCGGGCTGAGCGAGGGCACGGTGAGGGCCGCCCGGCTCGCCTTGGTGACCGTGATACGACCGCTGTTGTCGTGCACGACGAGATCGCCGCCGAGGACGGGCAGGCCGGCGTAGGTGCGCTCGTAACGGGTGTGCGTGGTGCCGTCGGCGTCCTTGATGACGTCCTTGACGCGAAGCTTCTCCTTGGCGCCGAGGCCTATGTGCCGTGCCGTGTCGGCTGCCGCGGACCGGGCGGTCTTCAGCAGAGCGGCGCGGCGGGCGGGCGTCAGGGATGCCGGCAGGGCACCGGCGCGGGGCTTGGCGGTGATCCTCGCGGGGCCCGGGTCCGCCGGGGCGGCGGTGGCGAGGCCGGGGAGGGCCAGGGCGAGCAGGGACCCCAGGGAGGTGAGAGCGAGGGCGGCGCGTTTACGCCGAGCAAAGCTCCGGTCTTGCAGGGACAACGGGTTCTCCTTCGATATGACGGCCCGTGGTGGACCGCGGGCGGCACGGAGCGGCAGAGGACGCCGGTCTGGAGGCTGCACGGCATGCGGGTGGAAGGAGGTGGGGGGTGGAAGGGGTGCTGCGGGTTCACCGCGTGGTGAATCTGTCAAGGAACGGTGAACTTCCCGCAGAAGGCTGACACCGCAGACCCGATACTGTCATGCGCCGGTCAAGCAAACGGCTGGAAATGGTCATGGAGATCTGGCAAATCGGAAGGGACGACGCCGGTTTTCAGCCGCGCGCCCCGCGTGCCGCTACGGCGAGGACGGGCACCCGAGGCCAGACCGGACCGTCGGACCGGCGCCCGGCAGTGTCGATACGACCGCCTCGGCGGAGGCGGGCGGGGTTTCGTCGTCGACGACATTGTGTTGCAATGCCCATGCCATGCTGACAGGCCGAGGGGGGCTCATGGCACGCGGAGTGCGCACTGTCGTGTTCCTTGTACTGGTGCTGGTCACGGCGGTGTTGTCGCCACACCAGGCCGAATCGGATACCGGATCACCAACCCGATTACAGGCCTCCGGGTCCATGCGGGTGTGCCCGAACCCTGCCCCCGGCCACGTCTCGTGTCTCGCGTTCGTCCGGACGAGGGCGGCGGGCGGGGCCACGACAGCGCGGACGGCGGCCGCCGAGGACACGCCCTTCGGCTACGGCCCGGCCGATCTGCAGAACGCCTACAAGCTGCCCTCGGCCACGGCCGGCGCGGGCCGAACGGTGGCGGTGGTCGACGCCTACGACGACCCCAACGCCGCCGAGGACCTCTCCGCCTATCGCGCCCAGTACGGGCTCCCGCCGTGCACCGAGGCGTCCGGCTGCTTCACCAAGGTCGACCAACGAGGCGGTGACGGTTTCCCCGAGGCCGACGACGAGTGGGCCATGGAGATCTCCCTCGACCTGGACATGGTCTCTGCCGCCTGCCCCAACTGCCGCATCCTGCTGGTGGAGTCGGACAGCAACAGCATCGAGGACCTCGGTGCGGCCGTGAACATGGCCGTCGACAAGGGCGCGGGATATGTGTCCAACAGCTACGGCGGCGGCGAGGACCAGAGCGAACTCGCCGACGACACCGCGTACTTCCGCCACCCCGGCGTCGTGGTGACCGCCGCCGCCGGCGACGACGACTACGGCACCGAATACCCCGCTGCCTCGCCCTTCGTGACGGCGGTCGGCGGCACCACACTCCTGCGGGACTCCAGCAGCCGAGGCTGGTCCGAAACCGTCTGGGGCGACTTCCTCAACTGGACCGGCGGCACCGGCTCGGGCTGCTCCAGCCAGGAGCCCAAGCCCTCCTGGCAGTCCGACCCCGGCTGTCCACGCCGGATGCTGAACGACGTCTCCGCTGTCGCCGACCCCGACAACGGCGTCGCCATCTACGACAGCTACCAGGACGACCCCTCCGGCAACTGGTTCGTGGCCGGAGGCACAAGCGCCTCCTCGCCGCTGGTCGCCGCCGCCTACGCGCTGGCCGGCCCCCCGCGCCCCGGCTCCCTGCCCGCCTCCTACCCCTACGC
>NZ_WVUG01000090.1 GCF_017614965.1 Streptomyces griseorubiginosus
GGTGGCGGGTGTCGGGCTCAAGGGCATGGACGCCAAGTACGCCTACACCGTGGGGTTCGCCAACAAGGACGCCCAGTACTGGGTGAGGGCGGCGGCCGGCACCGGTGCCTTCTCCTGCAACGGGATGCTCCCGGGGACGTACACGCTCACCGTCTACAAGAACGAACTCGCGGTCCACACCGAGTCGGTGAAGGTCACCGCGGGCGCCACGACGTCCCTGCACACCCTCGCCCTCACCGGCGACCCCTCCGCCGCGGCCACCGTCTGGCGGCTCGGCGACTGGGACGGCACGCCCGGCGAGTTCAAGAACGCCAAGCTGATGACGTACGCGCATCCGTCCGACGCCCGGGCCGCGAAGTGGACCGGCGACGTCACGATCGGCGGCGGCGAGGCGGCGTCCTTCCCGGCGTACATCTGGAAGGACGTCAACGACGGCGTCCTGGTCTACTTCAAGTTGACCAAGGCCCAGGCGGCCGCCGCGCACACGCTGCGGGTCGGGGTGACGGACGCCTTCTCGGGCGCGCGGCCCCGGGTCACCGTCAACGACTGGGTTTCGGCCATTCCCACAGCGCCCTCACAGCCCTCGACGCGCTCTCTCACCACGGGCTCGTACCGGGGAAACAACCACACCTTCACTTTCAGCGTCCCTTCCAGTGCGTGGAAGACGGACGGACGTCAGTACAACGTGCTGAAGATCAACGTCGTGAGCGGTTCGGGCGGCACAGGGTTTCTGAGCGCCGGGACCTCGTTCGACTGCCTGGACCTGCTGGCCTGAGCCCCCCTCGGCCAGCAGCCGCCGACTGAGCCCCCCTCGTCGGCGAAGGGACGCCCCGCCGGTGACGACCGGCGGGGCGTCCGTGTCTTACCAGGCGCGTCAGCGCTGACGCCGCTGTCCCAAGTCGTTTCTTGAAGACGCCGCCGGTGAAGCTACGCGCTCCAGTCGCCCCATGGCCGAAAGAGGTTGCCGTAGGGCTGGGAATCCCTTGAAACTCTCATGGAGCCACATCGCACCCAACAGAAACAATCACATTCCGACAGGATTGCCTGTGAACCACCCCAAGTACGCCGGCTATCTCTTCGTCTACTTCACCGGCGAGGACACCGCCGACGGCGAACAGATCCGCTACGCCCTCAGCCGCGGCGACGACCCGCTGCACTGGCGGGAGCTGAACCAGGGCAGGCCCGTCCTCGCCTCCGACGTCGGCCAGAAGGGTCTGCGCGATCCGTTCGTGATCCGCTCCCCCGAGGGGGACAGGTTCTATCTGCTCGCGACCGACCTGCGCATGTACGGCGACAGCAGCGGGAGTTGGGACGAGGTCCAGCGGCACGGCAGCACGTCGGTCATGGTCTGGGAGTCCACCGACCTGGTCCACTGGACCGACCGGCGCCTGGTGCGGGTCGCCCCGGACAATGCGGGCAACGTCTGGGCGCCGGAGGCCTGTTGGGACGAATCCCTCGGCGAGTACGTCGTCTTCTGGGCGTCGAAGCTGTACGCCGACGACGATCCGGCCCACTCGGCCGACACCCACAACCGCATGATGTACGCGACCACGAAGGACTTCCGCACCTTCGGCGCGCCCCGGATCTGGTCCGACCCCGGCCACTCGGTGATCGACTCGACGGTGATCCGGCACGGGGACACGTACTACCGCTTCACCAAGGACGAGCGCGACCCGTCCTCCGGCTCCCCCGGCTCGAAGTTCATCACCGCGGAGAAGTCGACGAGCCTGACCGCGAGCACGTACGACTTCGTCGGCGACCGCATCGGCGACGGGTCGGTCGAGCACGGTGAGGGGCCGACGGTCTTCCGGTCCAACACCGAGGAGAAGTGGTACCTGTTCATCGACGAGTACGGCGGGCGCGGTTACGTCCCGTTCGAGACCACCGACCTCGACTCCGGCACCTGGACGATGTCCGTCAACCACCAGCTGCCGACAAGTCCCCGCCATGGCACGGTACTTCCAGTGACGCGCGAGGAGTACGACCGACTGCTGGCCGCGTACCCCGCCACTCCCGCGTCGGTGGTGGACGTGACGGCGACGGGTCAGCGGGCCTACGCCGTCGTCACGGAGGCGTCCTCGACGGTCGTGCTGCCGATGGAGCCGGACGCCGATCTCTCCTGCCTGGCACCGGAGTTGGCGGTGGCCGAGGGCGCGACGCCGACCCCCGCGTCCGGTACGGCCCGCGACTTCCGCACCCCGCGGACGTACACCGTGACCGCCGCCGACGGCACCCGCACCTGGACCGTCGAAGCCGTCCGCACCGGCGGTCCGGTCCTGCCCGGTCTGACCGCCGACCCGGACGCGCACCACCTGGACGGCCGGTACTGGATCTTCCCGACGACGGACGGCAACCCGGGCTGGGGCAGCACGAGTTTCCGGGCGTACTCCTCGCCGGACCTGGTCCACTGGGAGGACCACGGGGTCGTTCTCGATCTGGGGACGGACGTCTCCTGGGCGGACTCTTACGCGTGGGCGCCCACGATCGCCGAGCGCGACGGCAGGTACTACTTCTACTTCTGCGCCGAGCAGCAGATCGGCGTCGCGGTGGCCGGCTCTCCGGCCGGCCCTTTCACGGACGCCCTCGGTGAACCGCTGGTGGCCAAGGGGCAGTTCAGCGGCCAGATGATCGACCCGGCCGTCTTCACCGACGACGACGGGACGTCGTACCTCTACTGGGGCAACGGGCACGCGTACGTCGTGCCGCTGAACGACGACATGACCTCGTACGACCCGTCGAAGGTCGAGGAGATCACCCCGCGCGACTTCCGCGAGGGTTCCTTCGTCGTCAAGCGCGAGGGCACGTACTACTTCATGTGGTCCGAGGACGACACCCGCAGCGAGGACTACCACGTGGCATGCGCGACGGGACCGTCCCCGCTCGGCCCGTGGACCGAGCGGGGGACGATCCTGTCCAAGCGCCCCGAGTACGGCATCCTCGGCACCGGCCACCACTCCGTGGTGAAGGCGCCCGGCGCCGACGAGTGGTACGTCGTCTACCACCGGTTCGCCCTGAACGGCCCCGCAAGACCCGGCGGGGACGGCATGCACCGGGAGACGGCCATCGACCGGCTGTGGTTCGCCGCGGACGGTACCCTTCAGCCGGTCGTGCCGACCCTGGAGGGCCTCAGCTGACGAAGTACGTCGGGTTCGGCAGCTTGTAGGTGCGGTCGGCGTAGCCGCCGTCCAGGTCGGAGTACTGGTCGCCGAAGTTGGCGACGATCTCGTACCCGAGGTCGTCCTCGATGTGCTGGCGCGTGCCGGACTTGTACTGCACGGTCGTGCAGGTCCAGGTGCCGGGGGTGGCGCAGGAGCTCAGGTACGACGGCGGGTTGGCCTTGTCCTTGAGGAACATGTGCGCGGCGTCGAGGTTCACGTCGGCGCCGATCTTCTTCAGGTTCTCCACGGCGGCGGCACGCTGCGCCTCGCTCAGGCCGGAGTTGTAGAAGACCTCGACCCCCTTCTTCGCCGCGTACTGGACCAGCTCGGCGCTGCCGAACACGCCCGGCCGGTCCGCCTTGTTCACGTAGTCGGCCCAGGTGGTGCCGTTGTACGTGTAGTTGTAGCGCTTCTCGTAGTCGAGGCTGAGCAGCAGCGTGTCGTCGATGTCGAAGACGACGGCGGGCTTCTCGCCCCGGTGGTGCGCCTTGCGGGCCGCCCGGTCGATGTACTTGCGGGCGGCGGCGTCGATGTGCGCCAGGTCCTGGGCGTACGGGCTGGTCGGGGACGCCTGGTACACGCCGCCCGCGTCCGCGGTGGTGCCGTAGTAGGTGTCGATGTCCTTCACCAGGAGCCCGATGTTGTAGGGCTCGTGCGTGGAGTTCGCGGTGGACTGACCGGCCGTGGCCGCGCCGGCGCCGTACAGGGCGGCACCGGCGAGGGCACAGGTGGCGGCGACGGCCACGAAACGCAGTGACTTATGCATGACAGGTTTCTACGCGCGTCACCGACCTTCCGTCAACGTTCAGTTCATGGTGGCGCCGATCGTCGTACTGCCGGTGGTCAGGAACGTGGTGGCGGGCAGGGAGCCGTCCGACGCGCGGGCGTTGTAACAGCTCGACGCGTCCGTCGACTTGAAGGCCGGCGTCGAGATCCCCGAGTCCCAGTTGTTGCCGGCCGAGGTCACCGAGGAGCCCTTGCTCACCGAGCCTCCGCCGTTGCTCACCGCCAGGTTCTTGCCGAGTTTCGCCGCGCCGGTGGCGAAGTAGTAGCCCCACTTGCTGTTGGCGTACGCGGTGGTGCGGTTGATGACGATCGCCCCGGTGTTGGAGTTCTCGGTGAACCCGTTGCCCGCGTTGCCCCAGGCGGCCGAGTTGTTGACGACATGGGCGACGGTCACCCCGTTGCCCCCCAGCTTGAACCCGTTGCCGTTGCCCTCGAAGGCGGAGTCGCCCCAGCGGTTGACGCCGTTGCCGAAGGACCAGGTGTGCTCGATGGTCACCGGCGAGGAGAAGGACCACAGGTCGATGCCGTCGTCCGAGTTGTTGTAGAGGCGTGCCCCGGTGACCAGGTTGCCGCTGCCGGATCCGAACTTGATGGCGACGCCGTCGGCGTTCTGGCCGTGTCCGGCGGCGTCGTAGTTGCCGTAACTGTCCAGGTTCTTCACGATGTTGTTCACCGTGCCGTCTCCGGTGAGCGTGAAGCCGGAGTCGCCGCCGTTGATGGTCCTGACGTTGTTCCAGTTGGTGCCGGTGCAGGACTGGCAGACCACCGCGCTGTCCGGGGAGTTCTGGAAGGTGATGCCGGAGACGTTCCAGTAGTCGGCGGTCAGCTTGAAGATCCACGAACCGGACGGCAGCGAGGACCCGTCGATCTTCACGGTCTCCGAGCCGTACGCGGTGAGCGTGATCGGCGCCGAGGAGGTGCCGTTGGCCGTGGACTGCAGGGTGGCCGTCGGGTAGTAGGTGCCGCCGCGGACCTGGATGACGGTCCCGGCGGTGGCGTTCTTGATGGCGTTGGTCAAGTCGGTCGAGTTGCTGACGACCACGGTCGCGGCCTGCGCCTGGCCGGGGAGCACGGCGAGTCCGGTACCGAGCGCGAGCGCGACGGTGAGGGTGAGAGCGGTACGACGAGACATGGAGTGCGGTCCTTTCGTCGTTCTGTCGAGGGGGGACGGGTGTCGGCGCCTCAGGGACGCCAGTCGCCGAGGTAGGCCGCCGGGGTGTGCGACCGGGCCTCGGAGTCGGTGAGCTGGGGCCGGTTCCCGGGGACGGAGATCACGGCGCCCGGACCGGTGTTCCGGTACTCGCGGAAGCGCATGGACTGCCAGGGTTGGGCGTCGCGCATGTTGGTGTAGGGGGCGACCGGGTCGACGCCGGGCCCGATCCAGGTGTCCCGGACGACGAGCGAGGGCCGGGCGGTGGTCTCGTACGACGGCACCCAGGGCCGCGCCAGCTTGTACGCGCCGTCCTCGGCACCGGAGGTGATCCGGGAGCGGACGGCGAGGATGCCGTACGGGTTGGCGCGGGCCGTGGAGGGGGCGAAGACCATGCCCTTGGGGGTGAAGTCGACGTCCCGTGCCAGGGTGCGGAAGTGGCAGCGGTCGAACACCGCGGTGGCCCGCCCGAAGACGAAGTCGACGTCGCCCTCGATGTAGCAGCGCCGGAAGCACTGCCGGTCGAAGGCGTCCAGCGCGGTCGTGTCGACGAAGAGGGTGTCCTGGTGGGCCAGCAGCCGGACGTTCTCGAAGAGCGTGCGGTCGCCGTAGGTGTACGCGGCGACCGCCTGGGTGCCGGTGATGTCGGGATGGTCGGCGCGCAGCCAGTCGTTGGCCAGGGTCAGGTCGCGGACGGTCAGTCCGGGGGCCGCCGAGGTGAAGGTGGCCGAGCCCGCGGTGCCGTAGGTGGTCCCGTCCGGCTTCTTCGTCCCGTTCGCGTGGTCGAAGACGATGACCGCGGCGCGCGGATCACGGACCGCACCGCGCACGGTCAACTCGGCTGCCTGCGCAGGGATGTTGACGACCTCGCGATACGTCCCGGGGTGCACGACGATCGTCCAGCCGGGTCCGTCCACGCGGTCGACGGCCGCCTGGACCGACTCCCCCGGACGGACGTGCAGGATACGGCGGCCGCCGGCGAGGGCGGGTCCGGCGGCTGCGGTGAGCAGACCGCCGGTGATGGCCGCCAGGAAGGTGCGTCGGCGCATCTCAGCAACCCTCCTTCCAGGGCGCCCAGTCGCCCAGGTAGATCTCCCGGGTCGCCGACTTCGCTTCGGTGGCGCCGAGTTGGGGCCGGTTCCCGGGGACGGAGATCACGGCGCCCGGACCGGTGTTCCGGTACTCGGCGAACCGCTGGTCCTGCCAGGGATGGGTGTCCGACATGTTGGCGTAGGGGGCCACCGCGTCGATGCCGGGGCCGAGCCAGGTCTCGCGGACGGTGAGCATCGGACGGGCGGTGGGGTCGGAACCCGGCACCCAGGGACGGGCCAGCTTGTAGGACCCGTCCGGAGCCTCGCTGCTCACCCGGCTCCTGGTCACCAGGTAACCGCGCGGGTTGGCGACCGCCGTGGAGGGCGCGAAGACGAAGCCGTAGGGCGCGGCGGCGAGGTCGGTGCGGTTCAGGGTGCGGAAGTGGCAGTGCTCGAACACCGCGCTCGCCCGTCCGAAGACGAAGTCGACGTCGCCCTCGACGTAGCAGTGCGCGAAGTACTGACGGGCGAAGGCGCCGAGCGCCGTCGAGTCGGCGTACAGGGTGTCCTGGTGGCCGAGGAAACGGCAGCCGATGAACGAACTCCGGTCGCCCTGCACCTTGATGGCGACCGCCTGGGTTCCGGTGATGTCCGGGTGGTCGGCGCGCAGCCAGTCGTTGGCGAAGGTGATCCAGCGGGCGGTGAACCCGTCGGCCTGCACGGTCGTCGTGGCCGATCCGGAGGTGCCGTAGGTGCCGCCGCCGGGCTTGGGGGTGCCGTTGGCGTTGTCGTGGACGATCACGACGTCACGGGGGTCCTCGGAGGCGCCGATCCAGGTGGGCTCGGTGCGGGTGGTGTCGAGGAGGACCGTCTCCCGGTAGGTCCCGGGGGCGATGACCAGCGTCCGGCCGCCGCCGCTCGCGGCGGTCACGGCGGCCTGGACGGAGGTGAAGTCGCCGCGGCCGTACGGGTCGACGTACAGGGTCCCCGGGCTGAGACGGCGGTGCGGCGAACCGTACCGGCCGAAGGGGCGCGCTCGCTCGGCGGCTCGCGCGGGGGCTGCGGCGAGGCCGAGCGCGGCGGCGCCCCCGGCACCTGCGACGAGGAATCTCCTTCTGGACAGGGGTGGTTGGGGCGAGGGCATGCGGGTGCTCCTTCGCTGTGTGGCTGTGGGGAGGGGTGGCCGGGGCGCCGAGCGCCCCGGCCGGATGCGTCAGCGCAGCTCGCCCGCGCCCGCGCAGTGGTCGACGATCGCGGGGATCGCCCTGGCCGGATCGACCTTGGTGCGCAGGGTCGGCGTCCAGCCCGCGCCCGACTGGAGGATCTCGCCGGGCACCTGGGCGTTGTGGACGGCGATCAGGTCGGTCGGCTGCCCGTTGACGTAGTTGTCGTCGGCGGTGAGCGGCGCCTCCTTCCACTTCTTCAGGATCGAGCCGGCCCGCACGCCCTCCGGCAGCGTGAACGCGTTGTGCTCGGCGACGAGTTGGGACTCCATGCCGATGCCGTAGCTGTAGCCGTAGCCGTCGCCCGCGACGAAGTGGTTGTTGTACGAGTCGACCTGCCCGAAGCGCACCCGTGGCGCCCGCTCCACCAGGTCGGCGAACAGGTTGTGGTGGAAGGTGACCTTCAGGTGGCCCCGGTCCACGGCAGCGGTCGACGCGCTGTCGCTGTTGCCGATCAAGATCGTCTTGTCGTGCTCCTCGAAGACGTTCCAGGAGGCGGTGACGTAGTCGGCGCCCTTGACGATGTCGAGTTCGCCGTCGTGCTGCTCGTAGACGCGCCCGTAGTAGTACGGCAGCGTGCTGTCCGGGTGGTCGCCGTCGGTGAACGTGTCGTGGTCCATCCAGACATGCGTGGAGCCGTAGATCACCGCGCTGTCGTACTCGGAGTTCCAGTTGCCGTCGGCGGTGTCGGTGGGGTCCCACTGCGGGAAGCAGTCGAGCGGGCTCTCCAGGCGCAGATTACGCATGATCACGTTGTCGACGCCCTTGATCTGCAGGCTGGCGCCCTTGAAGCCGGCGTCCTTGCCGATGCCGATGATCGTGGTGTTGGCCGGGACGAACGCCTCGACGTAGGCGGTCTGGTTGGCCTGCGAGGCCCGGCGCAGACCCTCGGGGCTGTCGTCGGGCTCGGCGTCCAGGTTCTTCTCGCGGCCCCAGACCGCCGGGTCGTAGGTCTGCAGATAGGTGGCGAAGTCGTAGCCCGGCGCCTCGAACGAGGCACAGCTCGGCCCGTCGGCGTCGATGGTGCCCTTCACCTTGATGATCTTCGGAGCGCTGCCGCCGGCCGCGAGCGCGGCCTTGAAGCCGGCCCAGTCGGTGACGGTGGAGACGTGCGCGGCGTCGGCCGCCGAACCGCCGGTGGTGCCGGTCCCGTAGGAGGCCCAGCCGTCCCTGGCGGCGAGCGTCTGCCGCCCGAGGTCCCGTCCCTGTGCCTGGGCGGTGGCGGTCCCGGTGACCCCGAGGACCAGGGCGGTGCAGCCCACGACCGACGCTATGACGCGTCCATGACATATCTGTGTACGCACTGTGCGGCTCTCCTCAGCTTGCGGTTGGCCAAGTGATCCAGGAGGTGGGTATCTCCTCGTGCAGCCGGACGACGTCAGCGTGTTGTCCTGCTCGGTGTCCGTGCAGTCGAAGAACGGCTTTCAGGGGCGCGGGGCCGTACCGATGTGCGGCTCCGCCGCGTGGGCGCGACCGGCCACAACGGCTCGCAGCCGCGCCCACGACCGAAACCACCCGAGCCCTGCGGTCAGTGGTTCTGCTTCCAGTCCGCCTGAGCCTTGTTCAGCTGATCGGCCAGCGTGTCCAGAAACGCCTTCGCCGTCATCTTCCCCAGCAGTACCTTCTGGAAGTTCGGCTCGTTGTCGGCCTTGGAAATGGTGTTCCAGTCCGGCAGGTAGTACGGCAACTGCACGATCGTCGTGTCGCTGCCGTTCAACGCCTCCGCCGCCAGCTTCGTCGGCTCGGCCTTCTGGATCCACGCGTCCTGCGCGGCCTCCGTGTTCGCCGGGATCTGTCCGGCCGACCGGTTGAACTTCGAGTTCTCCTCGTGCGAGACGGCGAACTCCACGAACTTCCACGCGGCCGCCTTGTTCTTGCTGGACTTGAAGACGCTCATCCCGTCGACGGGATTGGAGATCTGCACCCGCTTGCCGTCGTCCAGCGTCGGGTTCGGCAGCCCCCGGAACCTGTCCGCCCCCAGCGCCTTGAGATGGTCCTGGTACGAGCCGAGATTGTGGCTCAGCATCCCGATCGTGCCGCTGTCCCACTGCGCGACCATCTTGGTGAAGTCGTTGTTGACGTCGGCGGACGGCGTGTCCTTCTTGTACAGCGCGACGTACTTCTCCAGCGCGGCCACGACCTTCGGGTCGTTGACCGTGGTCTTGTCGCCGTTCCAGAACGAGGTGACACCGCTCTGGCTGTACGCCGCGTCCAGGGCCGGCGCGATGGACCCCTCGCCGCCCCGGATGGTGAACCCGAACTGGTTCTTGCCCTTGTTCGTGAGCTTGTCGGCGGCCGCGTAGAACTTCGACCAGGTCGTCGGCGCCTCCAGCCCGGCCTTCTGGAACAGGTCGGTGCGGTACCAGAGCACGCCGTTGTTGGAGGAGGTCGGGATCTGGTAGAGCGCCTTTCCGCCCCCGGCGGCCCGGCTGCTGTCCAGCAGCTTCTCGCTCAGCTCGCCGTTCAGCGAGCTCTTCGCCAGCCGGCTGTCCAGCGGCTCCAGCGCGCCCTGGACCGCGACCTCGGCGAGCATCGCGGTGCCCACCCCTCCGACGTCGGGCAGACCGCCGCCCTGGATCGCGGTGTCGTACTTGGACTGGGCGCTGGCGGCGGGAATGCCGACATAGTTGACCTTGATGTCCGGGTTCTTCTTCTCGAAGTCGGCGATGATCTGCTTCCAGATGTCGGTGCGGACACCGCCGTTGTTGTCCCAGAAGGTGATCTCGCCCTTGCCGGAGCCCTCGTTGCCCTTGTCCCCCGCGCTGCCGCTGCCGTCGTCGCCGCAGGCGGTGGCGGTCAGCGCGAGCACGGAGCCCAGGGCGACGGCGATGGCGGCGCGGCGGCTTCTGCGGTTGCGGATGCTGGTCTTCATCGGTCGGCTCTCTTCTTCTGGATCCAGCGGAGCTGTGACGTTGTGGGGGGACGTCCTCGGTGCGGGTAAGCGCTTGCTACGGAGGTGCGTCATCGGGCCTCCAACAGGCGTGCGGGAGTGGGTTACAGAGGGTCGATCCTGAAGTGCGTGAAGGGTGCCGTCCCGGTCGTCACCGGCTCACCGCCTTGCGGACCAGTGCCGCGGCCTCGCCCCGGCCCAGGCGGCCGTCGGCGACGACGGTCACCACCCGCCGTACGACCGTGTCCCCCGGCTCGATCGGCAGCCGCTCCTCGGACGCCAACGACGAGCCCACGCCCGGGTATTCGGCGGTGCGCACGAACCACGGGTCACGGCGGGTGGCGTCGGTGGCGCCGGTGAAGACCAGCGTCCAGCGGGAGCCGCGGAGCGCCAGCCAGTCGGCGCGGGTGCCGTGGACCTCGGGCTCGCCCTCGCGGTCGGGAGTGAAGACGTGCGGGGCGTCCCGCTCCTTGCGGGCGCGCCAGAAGAAGCCGCCGTACGCGGCGCCGGGGCGGCCGTTGGTGGCGGGGCTGCCGATGGACAGCGGGCCGGAGGTCACGTTGGTGAGGGAGAAGGTGAAGTCCAAGGCCCAGGCGGAGTCCGTGAGTTCGGTGGCGGCCACGGTCCGGCGCTCACGCAGCAGTTCGCTGCCGGAGGCGACCCAGCGCAGTTGCTCGACGAATCCGCCCGGGTCGCGGAGCTGGAAGGAGGTGTGGCGCTGGGCGCCGTGGTCGTCCAGCTCGGTCGGCCCCCGGTCGCGGACGTACGTCCGCCCGCCCCAGAAGTTGTGCCCCTCGACGTCGGGAACGGCGACACCGACGCCGAGGTGGTGTGGGTGGTCGGCCGGGCTCAGCTCCGTGACGGCCGTGCCGGCCAGGGTGGTGACGGGGTGCAGACAGGGGCGCGGGGAGAGCCGGGCGGGCAGTTCGGGCCGGGTGACGTAGCGGCCGACCGGGCGGCCCGCGACGCGCAGGACCGGGGAGTCGTTGGTCGTCATCTGCTCACCTCTTTCGCCGGCGCCCAGACGGCGCCGAGCTCGGAGTAGAGGGCGAGGGTGTCGGCGCACGCGGCGACCAGGCCGTCGACGCCGGTCACGGCCCTGCGGTCCTCGCCGGGGATCCGGTGCCAGGCCTCAGGTGGCAGCGGGGCCGGGTCGGGCGACTGTCGAATCGCTTCAACGACCCGCATGAAAGCGCCCGTCGACTCGGGCGTGACCAGCAGCTCGACGCCGTCGGTGAGATGGCCGACCAGGTTCTCCAGCAGATCGGTGCGGCCGTACTCGTACTCCTCGGGGCCGTGGCCGGCGCGCTGGAGCAGGACGCGGTCCTGCTTGTACCAGAAGGTGATCCGGCCGCTGGTGCCGTGCACCAGGACGTACGGCTCGTCGGGGTGCTCGGCGCACAGGGTCGCGGCGACGGTGACCGGGCGGCCCTGGGCCGTGCTGATCCGGACGCAGGAGGTGTCGTCGGACTCGATGTCGTTGGCGCGCAGCAGTTCGAGCTCGATGTCGGTGACGTCCCCGGCGCGGGAGGAGCCGTTCAGGGCGAGGGCGGTGGCGACCACGTGGGCGAGGGGGTTGGTCAGCACGCCGTCGACGACGTCCACGCCGTTCAGGCGCCGCCTGCCGGCCCAGGGGGCCCGCCGGTAGTACGCCTCCGCCCGCGCCCACGCCCCGGCTCCGCCGACCCCGACCAGCTCGCCGATGCTCCCCTCGGCGACCATCTCCCGGATCGCCGGTACGGCGTGCGAGCCCAGCGACTGGAACCCGATCTGACAGACGACCCCGGCCTCGGCGATCCCGTCCGCCATCCGCCGGAACTCGGCGTACGAGGGCGCGGGCGGCTTCTCGAGGAGCAGGTGCACGCCCCGGCGCGCGGCCGTCAGCGCCAGGTCGGTGTGGGTGGGGATGGGCGTGCAGATCACCGCGATCCGGGCGCCGGTCGAGTCCAGGAGGGCGCCGAGGTCCGGCGACTGCTCGGGTGTGCCGAGGCCCTCGGGGATCTCGTCGGCGGTCAGCGGGGTCAGCTCGCAGATGCCCGCGAGCCGGACGATCCCCTTGTCCTGCAGCCGGCGGATGTTGTCCAGGTGCCGGCGGCCGTGGCCGCGCGCGCCGGCGAGGACGATGTCCGTGCTCACGGGAGCCTCCCCGTGCCGGAGGCAGGGGGTGCCGGACGGGGCCTCATCCCTTCACCGCCCCCGCGCTGAACCCGGTGATCAGCCACTTCTGGATGAACGCGAAGACGATCACCACGGGTACGGCCGCGATGATGCCGCCTGCGGCGAGCGCGCCGAGGTCGACGCTGTCCGCGCTCATCAGGGTGTTGAGACCGACCGGGATGGTCTGCTTGCTCTGGTCGGAGAGGAACATCAGGGCGAACAGGAAATGGTTCCAGGCGTGCACGAAGGCGAAGGAGCCGACGGCGATCAACCCGGGCCGCAGCAGCGGGAGGACGACGATCCGGAACGCGGTGAAGCGGTTGCAGCCGTCGACCCAGGCGGCCTCCTCCAGGGAGTAGGGCACGTTCCGGATGAAGCCGCTGATGAGGATCATCGACAGGGGCAGCTGGAAGACGGTCTCGGCGATGATGACGCTGCCGAGGGAGTTGATCATCCGCAGGTTGGCGAAGATCTCGAAGAGCGGGACCAGCAGCAGGGCGCCCGGCACGAACTGGGTGCAGAGCAGGGCCAGCATGAACGCCTTCTTGATCCGGAAGTCGAACCGCGCGAGCGCGTAGCCGCCGGCCAGGGCGACCAGCGTGGTCATCACGAGGGTCGCGATGCCGACGAGGACGCTGTTCTGGAAGTAGGTGCCGAACGCCCGCTCGTTCCAGACCTTGCCGAAGTGGTCGAAGGTCATGGGCCAGGGCACGAGGGAGGTCGAGCCGGCCGGGCGGAGGGCGAAGAGGAGGATCCAGTAGAAGGGGATCAGCGTGAAGAGGAGGTAGATCGACAGGGGCAGATAGATGTGCCATCGGGGCACCTCGTCCCAGGCGCGGCGCCTGCCGTGGGGACGGGTCGGCCGGGTCTCCACCCGCTCGGGCGCGGGCGCGATGTCGGTGATCACTTCTCTCCACCTCCGAACTTGCTCAGCCGCAGATAGACGATCGAGCAGAAGAGCAGGATCACGAAGGCGACCGTGGTCAGGGCCGACGCGTAGCCGAAGTTGTGGGCGTCCACGCTGGTGTTGGCGATGTAGAGCGGAAGGGTGGTCGTCTCGCCCGCCGGCCCGCCGCCGGTGAGGGTGTAGAGCAGGTCGACGTTGTTGAACTCCCACACCGCGCGCAGCAGCGTCGACAGGACGATGGCGTCCTTCAGGTGGGGCAGGGTGATGTGCCAGAACTGCTTGAGGCGGCCGGCGCCGTCGACCTCGGCGGCCTCGTAGAGGTCCTTGGAGACGGACTGGAGGTCGGCGAGGATGAGGATCGCGAAGAAGGGGACGCCTCGCCAGAGGTCGGCGACCACCGCCGCGGGGAAGACGGTCGAGGTGTCGGAGAGCCAGCTCGTGCCGTAGGAGCCGATGCCGGCGTCGGCGAGGTAACGGGTGATGCCCGTCTGGGAGTTGTAGAGCAGGACCCAGATCGCGGAGGTCAGCACGCCGGAGACGGCCCACGGGGAGAAGACCAGCGCGCGGCCCAACGCCCGCCCGACGAAGGTCTGGTTGACGATCAGCGCGAGCGCGAGACCGAACAGCAGTTGCAGGCCGACCTCGACGACGACCCACTTGGCGCTGAAGGTCAGCGTGTCCCAGAACTGGGTGTCCTTGGTGAAGATCTGGACGAAGTTGTCGAAGCCCGCGTAGCCGTTCCGCCACGGCTTGGTGGGGTTGTAGTTCTGCAGGCTGTAGTAGAAGACGCTGAGCACCGGGTAGGCGATGAAGCCCAGCATCAGCAGGGCGGCCGGAGCGATCAGCAGGTAGGGGAGCCTGCGCGGGGTGGCGGAGGCACGGCGCCGCCGCCTGGGTGGCGCGGGCGGTTTCGCCACGGCTGCGGCTTGGGCCATGACAGGGGCTCCGTTCGCTTGCGGTGGGTCGTGTCCGAGTACGGTGGGAAGCGCTTTCTCCGGGTGCGTGCTTCTGCGAGGTTCTGGTCGTTGGGAGGGTCAGCCCGCGTACGGGTCCGCGACCTTGCCGGGGCGGGCCAGGAACTCGAAGTCGCAGCCGGTGTCCGCCTGGGTGATCTGGTCGTTGTAGAGCGCGCCGTAGCCGCGCTCGTACCGGGTGGGCGGCGGCGTCCACTCCGCCCTTCGGCGCTCCAGCTCCTCGTCGTCCACGTTGAGCTGGAGGGTGCGTGCCTCGACGTCGAGGGTGATCGAGTCGCCGGTGCGGACCAGGGCCAGCGGCCCGCCGACGTACGACTCGGGGGCGATGTGCAGGGCGCACGCGCCGTAACTCGTGCCGCTCATCCGGGCGTCGGAGATCCGGACCATGTCCCGCACGCCCTGCTTCAGCAGGTGGTCCGGGATCGGCAGCATGCCGTACTCGGGCATGCCGGGGCCGCCCTTGGGCCCGGCGCCCCGCAGCACCAGCACGCTGTCGGCGGTGATGTTCAACCCCGGGTCGTTGATGGTGCGTTGCATGGCCTTGTAGTCGTCGAAGACGACCGCGGGGCCGGTGTGCTTGAGCAGGTGCGGCTCGGCGGCGATGTGCTTGATGACGGCGCCGTCGGGGCAGAGGTTGCCGCGCAGGACGGCGACCCCGCCCTCGGCGGCGACCGGGTTCTCGCGGGTGCGGATGACGTCGTCGTCGTGGACGGCGGCGCCCTCGATCTGCTCCGCCAGGGTGCCGCCCACGGTCGGCCGGTCCAGGTGCAGCAGGTCGGTGATCCGGGAGAGGAAGGCGGGCAGACCGCCGGCGAAGTAGAAGTCCTCCATGAGGTACGTCCGTCCGCCGGGCCGGACGTTCGCCAGCACCGGCACGGTCCGGGCGATGCGGTCGAAGTCGTCCAGGGTGAGCGGGACTTGGCAGCGTCCGGCCATCGCGATCAGGTGGATGACGGCGTTGGTGGAGCCGCCGAGTCCGAGCACCGTGGTGACGGCGTCCTCGAAGGCGTCGCGGGTGAGGATCTCCGACGGCTTCAGTCCCGTCCAGGCGAGTTCCACGGCCCGGCGTCCGGACGCGGCGGCCATCCGCTCGTGCCCGGAGTCGACGGCCGGGATGGAGGAGGCGCCCGGCAGCGTCATGCCGAGGGCCTCCGCCGCCGCGGTCATCGTCGACGCGGTCCCCATGGTCATGCAGTGACCGGGCGAACGCGCCAACCCGCCCTGCAGCTCCCGCAGTTCGCAGTCGGTCAGATTGCCGGCACGGTGCTCGTCCCAGTACTTCCACATGTCGGTGCCGGAGCCGAGGGTCTCACCGCGCCAGTGCCCGGGCAGCATCGGACCCGCGGGCACGAAGAGCGACGGCACGTCGGCGGAGGCGGCGCCCATGAGCAGCGCGGGTGTCGACTTGTCGCAGCCTCCGAGCAGGACCGCCGCGTCGATCGGGTAGGAGCGCAGCAGTTCCTCCGTCTCCATCGCGAGCAGGTTGCGGTAGAGCATCGGGGTCGGCTTCTGGTACGTCTCGGAGAGCGTGGCGACCGGGAACTCCAGCGGGAACCCGCCGGCCTGCCACACGCCCCGCTTGACCGCCTCGGCCCGCTCGCGCAGATGGACATGGCAGGGGTTGATGTCCGACCAGGTGTTGAGGACGGCGATCACCGGGCGGCCCCGGTACTCCTCCGCCTCGTAACCGAGCTGGCGCATCCGGGCGTTGTGCGACCAGGTGCGCAACTGGCCCTCGGTGCCGTACCACTGGTGACTGCGCAGGTCCTCCGGGCGCAGACGCGCTCTGCCGGTCATATCGACCACCCCGCGGCGATCGCGGCGACCTCGGCGCGCTCGTCCTCCGGGAGCGTGCGGCTCGGCGGGCGGACGTCCCGGCGGCACAGGCCGAGGGAGGCCAGGGCCTCCTTGACGACGGTGACGTTGTTGGCGGAGCCGTGGGCCGCGCGCAGTTCCTCGAAGCGGCGGATCTGCTCCCAGACCTTCATGGCGGCCGGGTAGTCACCGGATCGAAGCGCTTCAATCATGGTCAGCGAAACGGACGGGGCGACGTTCACCAGGCCGGAGGTGAAGCCGGTGGCGCCCGCCGAGAAGTACGAGGGCGCGTACGGCTCCGCGAGCCCCGCCACCCACACGAACCGGTCGAGCCCCGCGTCCCGCGCGAAGGCGGCGAATTTGGCGGCGTCCGGCACGGCGTACTTGACGCCGATGACGTTCGGGCAGTCGTCGGCGAGCTCGGCGAGACGGAAGCCGGAGAGCTGCGCGTTGCGGATGTAGGGGACGACGCCCAGCTCGGGAACGGCCTCGGCGATGGCACGGTGGTAGTCGACCCAGCCGGCCTGGGAGACGTACGGGTGGACGGGCTGGTGGACCATGACCATGCGGGCGCCCAGCTCCCCGGCGTGGCGGGCGGAGGCGACGGCGGTGGGGACGTCGTGGCCGACGCCGACGAGGATCGCGGCCCGGTCGCCGGCCTCCTCGACGGTCAACTCGGTGACCAGGCGGCGCTCTTCGGGGGTGAGGGTGTAGAACTCGCCGGTGTTGCCGTTCGGGGTGAGGATCCGCACCCCGCCCTCCAGCAGCCGACGCAGCAGGGCCCGGTGGGCCTCCTGGTCGACGGAGCCGTCCTCGGCGAACGGGGTCACCGGGATCGCCACCACGTCGGCCAGGGCCGCCCGCGCGGTCTCGAACGTCACGCTGCTCATGCCTGCCCTTCCTCTTCCGTCGCCTGGGGTTCCGTCGCCTCGGGGAACGCTCGCCGCACGAAGGACGCGATGTGCTCGTGGAGGGCCCGCGCGGCGCCGTCCGCGTCACCGTCGAGGGCGAGCCGGAGGATCTCCCGGTGCTCGCCGGCCTCCCGCTTCCAGGAGGGTGAGGCGGCCCAGGCCACGGCCGAGACGAGGGCGGCCTGGTCGCGGACCTCGTCGAGCATCCGGCCGAGCAGCGGGTTGCCGCACGGCAGATACAGGGCGCGGTGGAACTCCCGGTTGGCCAGGGACCGTTCGGCGGTGTCGGTGGCGTCGTCGGCGCGGGTCAGCGCGTCCTGGGCGGCGTCGAGGGAGGCTCCCCGGCGCACGGCCCGTCTGAGCGCCTCGGGTTCGAGGAGCAGTCGTACGTCGTAGACCTCGCGCGCCATGTCCGCGTCCACCATGCGCACCGTGACGCCCTTGTACTGGCTCATCACGACCAGTCCGGTCCCGGCCAGGGTCTTGAGCGCCTCCCGCACCGGGGTCTTGGAGACCCCGAACTGTGCGGCGAGTTCGGCCTCCACCAGGGCCTGACCCGGCGTCAGACGCCCGGTGAGGATGCGGCGTTTGATCTCCTCCAGCACGAACTGCGTGCGGGAGGGGATCGGCGTGGGCACAGAGGTCATGCGCGCCTCTCGGAAGTCACGTATCAGATCTCGGGTATCTGATCTCGTGTATCGCGTCTCATATATGACGTACGAAGTACGACGCGTTGAAGGTAGGAGGAGGCGCCGGGTTCGTCAATGCTTCGGACAGAAATGCCTCTGACGGAGGGGGACTACGGCGTCCAGCCGGGGTCCCGTCCGCTGAGCCCCACCGCCCGGTCGAGCAGCGGCGCGTCGTCCCGGACCGGCACGACGGGGCCGAAGATGCCGCCGCCCCGGCTGGGGTCGGCGGCCGCCGCGTACAGGAAGTCGTGGGAGACCTGCAGCGCGGCGGGGTCCGGGGCGTAGGGCAGGCCGGTGGCACGGGCCAGGTCCCAGCCGTGGATGACCAGTTCGTCGACGGCGACGGCGGCGGCGACCGCTCCGGGGAGGTCCACGCCCCCGGCCCGGGTCATGCCGGTCCAGGCGGCCGGGTCGCGCCAGGCCTCGGCGAGTTCGTCGAGAACCTTCGGCAGCTCCGCGCGCCAGTCGGGGCCCGGGTCCGCGGCGGTGACGTCCGGGGCGCTGTCGGTCAGGGTGCCGAGGTCCTTGCGGGCGGCGTCCCGGAAGGCCACGGACAGGCCGAGCACATGGCCCAGCAGGGTGCGCACCGAGCAGTCGGGACAGGGCGTAGGCGCCGCCAGCTGCTCCTCGCGCACACCGTCCGCCAGCCGCGCGATCACCCGCGTCTGCGGTCCGAGGTCGAGGGTCGTGTCAGTCATCCACCTGCTCCTCACGGTTTCCGGGTCCTGAGGGGTGGACCGCCCGTCCCACGGAAACTCATCGCACGCCGGGTGCCGTCCTCGCCGTACGGATCCACTCGGCGGGCGTCCGGCCCCCGCCCAGGCACCACACCGCGATCACCGGGTCGCAGATGGCGCAGCCCAGCGAGGAGCTGTGGGCGAACGGAATGATCGGGTGGCCCTTGAGGTGGTGCACGACGTCCCAGGCGGTGTGCGGCAGCCAGCCGATGCCGACGAACGTCCAGGAGTCGAGGCCGCGGTAGGCGACGTAGGTGCTGAGCGCCGTGAACGCGAACTCCCAGCCGCCGAGCCCTCCGCCGCTGAGATAGGCGGCGCCGGCCCCGGCGACCATGAGTGCGTTCAGCCGGCGCCGGTGCGGTTCGCGGACCAGGCACATCAACAGGACGTAGGCGATGCCGATGAAGATCGGGGCGACGTAACTCATGGAGCCCGACGGTAGGGGCGGCGGGAGATGGTTCCCATGGGGATTGCCGACAGGTTCCGACGGGTTTCCGCCGCCGCGCGATAAGGCACTTGCCTCATGCCTCTCCCGGGGCCTTAGGCCCACGATGGCCAGGCATGACGACATCGACATGGGCGGTGACACGGGTCCTCGGGGACCGTGACGCGCGGCTGTATCTGACCGGGGTCGTGGTCTCCGGGTTCGGGACCTCGGCGCTGTGGCTGGCGGCCGGGGTGTGGGTCAGGGATCTCACCGGATCGGACGGGCTGGCCGCGCTGTGCCTGCTCGCCATGTGGGCGCCGACCCTGGCCGGTCCGGCGCTCGGCACACTCGCCGACCGCGTCCGCCGCAAGCCCCTGCTGATCGCCGTGAACCTGCTGATGGCGGCCGTGCTGCCGGTCCTGCTCACCGTCGACTCCACGAGTGGACCCTGGCCGGTGTACGCGGTCCTGTTCGGGTACGGCGCCGTCGGCGTCGTCCATGACGTGGCCGAGTCCGCCCTGGTCGCCGCCGCCGTCGACCCGGCCCTGCTCGGCGACTTCAACGGACTGCGCATGACCGCCACCGAGGGCATGAAGCTGGTCGCGCCGCTCGCGGGCGCCGGTCTGTACGCGGCGTACGGCGGCGCCAGCGTGGCGCTGTTGGACGCGGGGACGTTCGTGCTGGCCGCGGGGGTCTACGCCCTGCTGCGCGTCCGCGAGGAGAAGCCCGGCCCGCCCGTGCACGGCTGGTGGGCGCGGACCGCGGAGGGCGCCCGTTTCCTGTGGGGGCACCCGCGGCTGCGTCCCCTGGTCGTCGCCGGCGGCACCACGATGCTCTTCGCGGGACTCAACGGGGCGCTGATCTACGCCGTGATCGCCGGCCTGGGCCACTCCCCCGCCTACGCCGGTGTCCTGTACGCCGTCCAGGGCACCGGCTCGGTCGCGGTCGGGCTGCTGTCGGGCACCGCGCTGCGGCTGCTCGGCGCGCGCCGGTTCGCGGCGTGCGGCATCGGCCTCACGGCGGTCGCGGTGGCTCTGCGGGCCCTGCCCTCGGACCCGCTGACCCTGGTGTGCGCAGCGGGGATCGGCGCGGGGCTGCCCTGTGTGCTCATCGCCGCGACGACCGCCGTGCAGCGCGAGACGCCGGACGCGCTGCTCGGCCGTACGGCCGCCACGGCGGGCACGCTGATGTTCACGCCGAACGTGCTCGGCCTGGCCCTCGGCGCGGCGCTGGTCGAACTCGCCGACTACCGGCTGCTGTCGGCCGCCCTCGGCGCCGCTCTGCTGCTGACGGCGGCCCCGCTGCTCCAGCCCCCGACGAACGCCGACCGCACCACCGCCGAGTCCCAGTCCGACGCCAACCCGGTGTGACACAGCGCCAGTCGCGCCTCAGGCGGGTCACCTGCACCGGCGCTCCGAGTCCGCCCGGCGGCTCGACCGCCGCGCGGCCACACCACCCGGCGACAGCGCCATCGCGGCGCCCACGTCCAGAGCAACCCGGCTCGATGCTGCGTCAGTTGTCAGTCGGGCTGGGCGCTGTAGCCGGGGGTTTTCGCGGCGGTCGGGGCGGTCGGGCCCGGCTTGCGGATTCGGTGCGCCGGTACAGGTGACCTCGCGCCGCCGACGGCACCCCGCCCACCCCCTCAGCGCCGCGCCAGCGCCGACCGCACCGCCTCCAGGTCACCGTCCGACGCCAATCCGGCGTGATACAGCCGCACTTCGGTGGCTCCCCGGTCCCTGGCCGTCGCCATGTCG
The DNA here is from genome assembly GCF_017614965.1 of Streptomyces griseorubiginosus. GTDB lineage: Bacteria > Actinomycetota > Actinomycetes > Streptomycetales > Streptomycetaceae > Streptomyces > Streptomyces griseorubiginosus_B. The sequence goes on from NZ_WVUG01000090.1 coordinate 20,610, forward strand.
GCGGCCAGGGTGCCGGGGCTGCCGCCCATCCCGGCGACCACGGGGAAGTTGGCCGCGACCACGGCGCCCTCCCGGCCCTGCTCGGCGAACGGCGCGAGCAGGGCCGTACCGCCCGCGCACGGTACGACCACGCCGTCGGCGACGGACAGGATGTGCTCGGGGTCCACGCCCGCGTTGGCACCGACGTGGTAGGTGACGGGGTCGGCGTGCAGCAGCACCTGGAAGCCCTCGGGGGCCGCCTCGCGCACCGCGCGGACCGCCGTCTCCTGGAGGGTGCGGGCGGTGTCGTCGCGCCACGCGCGCGTGGCGGCCGCGTTCGTCTCGCCGAGCAGCTTCTCGACCCCGGACCAGCCTTCGTCGTCGGGCGCCCCCTGCCACAGTGGCTCCAGCGCGTCCCGTACGGCGGCCGCCAACGCGTCGGCGTCCAGGCCCTGTTCGCCGTACCCCGCCCGGCAGACGGGACAGAAGCAGAGCGCCATCAGGTAGTGACCGGCGTCCCCGAGGCCGACGCCGCCGGTCTTGTCGTGGGCGTGCAGGTGCTGGAGGCCGTACCAGCCCAGCGACTCCAGCTCGGTGCCGCGCGCGCCGGGCCGGACGGCCGCCTCGGCGGCGAGGTCCACGAGGTACGCGCGCGTGGCGGGCTGCGCGATGCAGGGGGCCCAGGGGTAGCGGTCGCCGTAGGCGTTGACGACAGAGGTGTCCGGATGCTCGGCGCCCAGACGGGAGTTGTGCGCGAGGACGACCCAGGTGTGCACCTCCAGGCCGGCGTCCGCGAGGGACCGCGCGGCCTCGCCGTAGGCGTCGCCGGGCGCCCAGTCGCCGGCCGCGTACGGGCGCAGCTCCCGCCCTTCCCAGCGGTCACCGGCCGGGTACAGCACCGCCGCGTGCTCGGCCGTGACGATGCGGTGGCGCGGGTGGCGGGGGGTGAGCGCGCGCGTGGAGTGATAGGCGGCGGCCAGCGTCACCTGTTCCACGCCGAGCGCGGCGATGCGGCCGGCGGCCTCCGGGTCCCCGGTGACGTCCCAGGGGTAGACGAACGTCGACGCCTTCACTTGTCGTCCTCCAGCAGCGCGTACCCGCGGTCGATCAGCTCGGCGAGCTGCTTGACATGGTCCTCGGTGGGTTCGTGCAGCGGGGAGCGGACCTCCCCCACGTCCAGCCCGCGCAGCCGTACGCCTGCCTTGACCAGGGAGACGGCGTAGCCGCGGCCCTGGGCCCGGAGTTCGACGAACGGCCGGTAGAAGCCGTCCAGGAGACGGTGCGCGGTGCTCTCGTCGCCGGTCCTGAGCGCCTGGTGGAAGGCGAGGGCGATCTCCGGGACGAAGCAGAAGACGGCCGAGGAGTAGAGCGGGACGCCGATGGCGCGGTAGGCGAGCTGGGTCTGCTCGGCGGTGGGCAGGCCGTTGAAGTAGAGGAAGTCGCCGGGGACCTCGGTGCGGACGGCGCTGACGACGCGCTGCATGAGGTCGAGGTCGCCGAGGCCGTCCTTGAAGCCGATGATGCCGTCCGTACGGGCGAGGGCGACGACGGTCTCCGGGGTGAACACGGCGTTGTCGCGCTGGTAGACGATCACGGGCAGCGCGGTCGCGGCGGCCATCTCCCGGTAGTGCCGCAGCAGTCCCTCCTGCCCGGCGACCACGAGGTAGGGCGGCATGGCGAGCAGCCCGTCCGCGCCGGCGGCCTCGGCCACGCGCGCGTACCGCACGGCGAGCGCGGTGCCGTAGCCGGCGCCGGCGACGACCGGGACCCGTCCCCCGGTCGCCTCGACGGCCGCCCGGACGCACGCCTCGAACTCCTCGGGGGTGAGCGCGTGGAACTCGCCGGTGCCGCAGCACGCGAAGACCGCGGCGGCCCCGTTCTCCACCCCGCGGCGGACATGGGCGCGGTAGACCTCGAGGTCGACCGAGCCGTCCGGTCCGTAGGCGGTGACGGGGAAGAACAGTGGCCCGCTGGGGTTGCTGAGCCGAGCGGCGAGGGGGGCAGGCGTCACGGGCTCTCCCGGTTATATGTTTATGATCCGCGTCTACATCTCTGAACGACCCCACGCTAAAGTGCCCCATCCTGGCCGGTCAAGCGCGTCTACGGCCTGGCACCAGCAGATTTCCGGCCTGCGTGGGACACTTGACGGGTCCTGCCCCGATCCCTAGCGTGTCCACGAATGTGAATAACGTGCATACACGCGACCCCGCCGACCGAAGGAGAAGCGAGGATGCCAGCCCCCCGCACCGTTCTGCTCACCGGCGCCGCCGGCGGGCTCGGCACCCTGATGCGGAACCTGCTGCCCGCCTTCGACTATGAGCTGCGCCTCCTCGACATCCGTCCGATCGAGGGCGACCCGGACGCGATCACCGCCGACCTCGCCGACCGGAAGGCCCTGCGTGAGGCCGTACGGGGCGTCGACGCGATCATCCACCTCGCGGGCATCTCGCTGGAAGCCCCCTTCGGGAAGATCCTCAAGGCGAACATCGAGGGCACGTACAACCTCTACGAGGCCGCGCGCGAGGAGGGAGTGGGCCGGATCGTCTTCGCCTCCTCCAACCACGCGGTCGGCTTCACCCCGCGCCCGCAGGGCGACGACCCCCTGATCCCGATCGACACCCCGCGCCGTCCCGACACCTTCTACGGCCTGTCCAAGTCCTTCGGCGAGGACCTCGCCCAGTTCTACTGGGACAAGCACGGCCTGGAGACCGTCTCGGTGCGCATCGGCTCCTGCTTCCCGGAGCCGACCAGCGTGCGCATGCTGTCGGTCTGGATGAGCCCGCCGGACGGCGCCCGCCTCTTCCACGCGGCCCTCACCGCCGAGAACGTGGGCCACACGGTCGTCTACGGCTCCTCCGCCAACACCCGCCTGTGGTGGGACCTGTCCACCGCCCGGGCCCTCGGCTACGAACCGCAGGACGACTCCGAGCAGTACGCGGAGAAGCTGATCGCCGAACAGGGCGAACTGGAGCCGGGCAACATCGCGCACGACTACCTGGGCGGCGTATTCGTCAGCGACCCCCCGATCTGGCCGTACTGACCGACTTACACAGCGGGCGGGCACCGAACGGGCCCGCCCGCAGGCGTGTTCGGGCACGGGCCGGCTCCGGTCGTAGGCGCGACAGCGCCACGCCGAGGGGCGCGGGGAACTGCGCGACCAGCCACGACGAGCCCGCACCCGCCAACCCTCAAAGCCTCCCGGACTCGTAGGCGCGCCTCGCCCGAACGGGCACACACAGACACGATCCCTCCAGTAACAGACCTGGTCACCCCCGCCCACCCGCTGTAGAACTTCCCCCATCGGCCCGAACGGGCAACGGCGCAGCAAAAGGCGGGTGACAAATGACCGGCACCGCGGAGGACCGCCAGCGGCACATCGTGAAAACAGCGCGAGCCAAAGGCTCGGTGGACGTCACCGAGCTCGCCGCCGCGCTGGGCGTGGCCAAGGAAACCGTCCGCCGAGACCTCCGTGCCCTGGAGGACCACGGCCTGGTCCGCCGCACCCACGGCGGCGCCTACCCCGTGGAGAGCGCCGGCTTCGAGACGACGCTCGCCTTCCGCGCCACCAGCCACGTCCCCGAGAAGCGCCGCATCGCCACCGCCGCGGCCGAGTTGCTCGGGGACGCCGAGACGGTCTTCGTCGACGAGGGCTTCACCCCCCAGCTCATCGCCGAGGCCCTGCCGGGGGACCGACCGCTGACCGTGGTCACCGCGTCCCTGCCCGTCGCGGGCACCCTCGCCGAGGCGGACAACATCTCCGTGCTGCTGCTGGGCGGCCGCGTCCGCCCCGGCACCCTGGCCACCGTCGACCACTGGACGACGAAGATGCTGGCCGGTTTCGTCCTCGACCTCGCCTACATCGGCGCCAACGGCATCTCCCGCGAGCACGGCCTGACCACGCCCGACCCCGCCGTCAGCGAGGTCAAGGCACAGGCGATCCGGGCCGCGCGGCGCACCGTGTTCGCGGGCGTGCACACCAAGTTCGGCGCGGTCAGCTTCTGCCGGTTCGCGGACATCGGCGCGCTGGAGGCCATCGTCACCAGCACGCTGCTGCCGTCGGCGGAGGCCCACCGCTACTCACTGCTGGGACCACAGGTCGTGCGGGTCTGAGTCAGCGGACCGGCTGTCGAAGCACCAAGCACCACAGGGGTTCTCCGCACGAAACGGTGCCCCTTATATCCAACTATGTCCAGGAGCGATCCATGCGCACCCAGAGCCGACGACGGCCGTCGCGAGCCACGCTCGCGCTGGCCGCCGCAGGGACGCTGCTCACCCCGCTGCTCTCCGGCTGTTGGGTCGGGGCGGGCGGGTCCGGTTCCGGCGGCGACTCCGTCAACGTCCTGATGGTCAACAACCCGCAGATGGTGGAGCTGCAGAAGCTGACCAAGGCCCACTTCACCAAGGAGACCGGCATCAAGGTGAACTTCACCGTCCTGCCGGAGAACGACGTCCGCGACAAGATCAGCCAGGACTTCGCCAACCAGGCCGGCCAGTACGACGTGGCGACGCTGTCCAACTACGAGATACCGATCTACGCCAAGAACGGCTGGCTGCACGAGATGAACTCGTACGTGGCCAAGGACCCGGCGTACGACGAACAGGACGTGCTGAAGCCGATGCGGCAGTCCCTGACCGCCGACGACGGCAGGCTCTACGGGCAGCCCTTCTACGGCGAGTCGTCCTTCCTGATGTACCGCAAGGACGTGTTCGCGGCGAAGCACCTCACCATGCCCGCGCACCCGACCTGGGACCAGGTGGCCGACCTCGCAGCGAAGGTGGACGGCGCAGAGTCCGGCATGCGGGGCATCTGCCTGCGCGGACTGCCCGGCTGGGGTGAGGTGATGGCGCCCCTGACCACGGTCGTGAACACCTTCGGCGGCACCTGGTTCACCAAGGACTGGAAGGCCCAACTGGACTCCCCCGCCTTCGAGAAGGCCACGAAGTTCTACGTCGACCTCGTTCGCAAACACGGTGAGTCCGGCGCCGCCCAGTCCGGCTTCGCCGAGTGCCTCAACAACATGACCCAGGGCAAGGTCGCCATGTGGTACGACGCCACATCCGCCGCCGGTTCCCTGGAGGCCGCGGGCTCCCCGGTCAAGGGAAAGCTCGGCTACGCGCCGGCCCCCGTGGAGAAGACCGACAACTCCGGCTGGCTCTACACCTGGGCGTGGGGCATCCAGAAGGCCTCCCGCAACCCCGACAAGGCCTGGAAGTTCGTCTCCTGGGCGTCCAGCAAGCAGTACGAACAGCTGGTCGGCGAGACCAGCGGCTGGCCCAACGTACCGGCGGGCAAACGCGCTTCGACCTACACCAACGCCGAGTACGTCAAGTCCGCGGCCTCCTTCCAGGAGATGACCAAGGCCGCCATCGAAGGCGCGAGGCCCAATGACCCGGGGGTGCAGCCGCGTCCCGCGCCCGGCATCCAGTTCGTCGGCATCCCCGAGTTCACCGATCTCGGCACCAAGGTCTCCCAGGAGATCAGCGCGGCCATCGCCGGACGCCAGTCCGTCGATTCGGCCCTGAGGAAGTCCCAGAAACTCGCCGAGAAGATCTCCAAGGAGTACGAGGGACGATGACCGCGACAACGACGGCTCCGATAGCCGCGACTCCCGCACGCACCAAGGGCGTTCCCTCCGCCCGGCTGAAGGCCTGGGCGACCCGCGCGCCACTGCTGCCCGCCCTGGTCTTCATGATCGTGGTGACCCAGCTGCCGTTCGTGGCCACGCTGGTGATCTCGTTCTTCGACTGGAACGCCCTCTACCCGAAGGCCCGGCACTTCACCGGCCTCGACAACTACCAGCAGGTCCTCACCGACGCCGACCTGCGCCACTCGGTGTGGACGACGATCCTGCTCACGGCCGCCGTGGTGGTGGTCAGCCTGGTCCTGGGCCTGGCGCTCGCGCTGCTCCTGGACCGGAGGTTCCGCGGCCGGGGCGTGGTCCGCACCCTCCTGATCGCGCCCTTCCTGGTGGTCCCCGTGGCGGCCGCCCTGCTGTGGAAGCACGTCCTCTACAACCCCGAATACGGCCTGCTGAACGGTCTGTTGCACTACGTGGGCGGTCCCCAGCCGGACTGGATCTCGAACACCCCGCTGCTGGCGGTCGAGGCCTCCCTGGTGTGGCAGTGGACGCCGTTCATGATGCTGATCCTGCTGGCGGGCCTGCAGAGCCGTGACCACCAGCAGATCGAGGCCGCGCGGGTGGACGGCGCGAGCGACTGGCAGATCTTCCGCCACCTCACCCTCCCGCACCTGCGCCGCTACCTCGAACTCGGCGCCCTGCTGGGCTCGATCTACATCGTCCAGAACTTCGACGCGGTCTTCACCATCACGTCCGGCGGGCTGGGCACCGCCAACCTGCCGTACACCGTCTACCAGAGCTTCTACCAGGCCCATGAGAACGGCCTCGCCTCGGCCGCGGGCGTCCTGGTGGTCATCGGCTCGATCGTCATCGCGACCTTCGCCCTGCGCGTGGTGTCGTCCCTGTTCCGCGAGGAGGTGGCTCGAGGATGAGCACCGTCGCCGTACGACTGCGAGGCGGCCGCCGCAAGGGCGCCGGACTCGGCCTGGTGGCCTGGCTGCTGGGCATCGTGTTCTTCCTGCCCATCGCCTGGATGGCCCTGACGTCCTTCCACTCGGAGGCGGACGCAGCCACCAACCCGCCCTCCTTCGGGGCCGCCCTCACCCTGGACGGCTACCGCGAGTTCTTCGGCACGGGCGGCGGGGCGAGCCCCTGGCCGGCCCTCGTCAACTCGGCGGTGGCGTCGGTGGCGTCGACGCTGCTGGTGCTGCTGCTGGCGCTGCCGGCGGCGTACGCGCTGTCGGTGCGCCCGGTGAAGAAGTGGACCGATGTCCTGTTCTTCTTCCTGTCCACCAAGATGCTCCCGGTGGTCGCGGGCCTGCTGCCCATCTACCTGTTCGCCAAGAACACGGACATGCTGGACAACATCTGGCTGCTGGTCATCCTCTACACCTCGATGAACCTGCCGATCGCCGTGTGGATGATGCAGTCCTTCCTGGCCGAGGTGCCGGTCGCGGTGATCGAGGCGGCCCAGATCGACGGCGCCCGGCTGCCGACGATCCTCGCCCGTGTGGTGGCCCCGATCGCCCTGCCCGGCATCGCCGCCACCGCCCTGATCTGCTTCATCTTCAGCTGGAACGAGCTGCTGTTCGCCCGGGTGCTGACCGGCGTGGTCGCCGAGACCGCTCCCGTGTTCCTGACCGGCTTCATCACCAGCCAGGGCCTGTTCCTGGCGAAGGTGTGCGCCGCGTCGCTCGTCATCTCCCTGCCGGTGCTCGCCGCGGGGTTCGCCGCCCAGGACAAGCTGGTCCAGGGCCTGTCACTGGGAGCCGTGAAATGAAGGCCGCCGTCATCGAGTCCGTGGGCCGTGCCGTCGTCGCCGAGGTCCCCGACCCGGCGCCGGGCCCCCGCGAGGTCGTCGTCGAGGTCGCCGCCTGCGGCCTGTGCGGCACCGATCTGCACATCCTGCAGGGCGAGTTCGCGCCGAAGCTGCCGATCGTGCCGGGTCACGAGTTCGCGGGCGAGGTGGTCGGGGTCGGCACCCAGGTCACCGAGGTCGCGGTCGGCGACCGGGTGGCGGTCGACCCGTCCCTGTACTGCTACGAGTGCCGCTACTGCCGTGACGGCCACAACAACCTCTGCGAGCGGTGGGCCGCGATCGGCGTGACCACGGCGGGCGGCGCGGCACAGTTCGCCCTCGCTCCGGTGGCCAACTGCGTGAAGCTCCCCGAGCACGTCCGCACCCAGGACGCGGCCCTGGTGGAGCCCCTGTCCTGCGCCGTGCGCGGCTACGACGTGCTGCGCTCCCGCCTCGGCGCGCACGTGCTGATCTACGGCTCCGGGACGATGGGTCTGATGATGCTGGAGCTGGCCAAGCGGACCGGGGCGGCGAGCGTGGACGTCGTGGACCTGAACCCGGCCCGCCTGGAGACGGCCGTACGCCTCGGCGTCTCGTCCTGCGCGCCGAACGCCGACGAACTGGAGCGCCCGCAGGGCTGGGACGTCGTGATCGACGCGACCGGCAACGCGGCGGCCATCCAGGACGGCCTGGGGCGCGTGGCCAAGGCCGGGACGTTCCTGCAGTTCGGGGTGGCGGACTACGCGACCCGGGTGACGATCGACCCGTACCGGATCTACAACCAGGAGATCACCATCACCGGCTCGATGGCGGTGCTGCACAGCTTCGAACGCGCGGCCGAGCTGTTCGCGAACGGCGTCCTCGACCCGGAGGTCTTCATCAGCGACCGGATCCCGCTGGAGCGCTACCCGCAGGCGCTGGAGCAGTTCGCGGCGGGGGTGGGACGGAAGATCGTGGTGCTCCCCCAGAGCGCCTAGGGCCGCCGTGGCCCGTCGCCCGGATCGCGGGAAAATCCAGTGGGGGCGGGGCGGACCGGGGCCGTACCATCCCGTCATGCCGCGCCCCCAGGGATTCTCGTACGAGGAACACGCCGACGGCACCGTGCGCATCACCCACCACGGCCGTCCCGCGACCACGCTGCGCGCACCACGCTCCACCCGGTTTCTCGCGGAGGTGGCGGCCGGCGACCCGCAGCTCGTCATGGCCCGCTGGACCGGGAACTACAAGCGCGGCAACGAGCGGACCGCCCGGGACCACCCGCGCAACGGCGCCCGCGGCCACCGCTGAACCGATCCAGTCGATGCGGAACCGATCCACTCGATCGGCACGCCGGGTAAGGGAACGGTAAAGCGGTCTCGTTCGTTGTCCCGGCATGACAGCTATGACCCCTGGCTCGAACATCCCTCTCCCCGTCACCCGTGTGACGGTGGACGTCGCCGCCCCGGTGCGGCTCGACGTATCGGGCCTGCTGCTCACGGGCGACGGCAAGGTGCGCTCCGACGACGACTTCATCTTCTACAACCAGCCGGCGGGGCCGGGCGTGACGTACCGCTCCGGCGGCGGTACGGCGCCCGACGCGATCACCGTCGACACCGCCGCCCTGCCCCCCGGCATCGAGAAGGTCGTCGTCACGGCGAGTCCGGACGCGGCCGGGCAGACCTTCCAGGGCATCGAGCCGACGGCCACGATCCGCGGCACGGACGACAACAGCGTCCTCGCCACGTTCACACCCCCGCAGCTGGGGACGGAGACGGCGCTGGTGATCGTCGAGATCTACCTGCGCAACGGCGCCTGGAAGGCACGCGCGGTCGGCCAGGGGTACGCCAACGGACTGGCGGGCATCGCGACCGACTTCGGGGTGACGGTCGAGGAGCTGTCTCTTATACACAACTG
>NZ_WVUG01000091.1 GCF_017614965.1 Streptomyces griseorubiginosus
CCGGCCCCCCTCCAGCCAGGCGACCGCGTCGGCACGTGCCGCGGTCGCCGCGCGGTGGGCGATGAGGAGCCGGGTGCCCCCCGAGCCGTGCGAGACGAGGGCCTCGGTGATACGGGCCTCGGTCACCGTGTCGAGGCTGGAGAGCGCGTCGTCGAGGACGAGCAGTCGCCCGCCGTGGGCGAACGCCCGTGCCAGGCCCAGGCGTTGGGACTCGCCCCCGGAGCGCGGGGCGTCCGCGCAGAGGGTGGCGTAGCCGTGCGGCAGCCGGCGCACGAAGTCGTCCGCGTGGGCCGTCCGGGCCGCCTCGCGCACGCGGGCGGGGGAGGGGGAGGGCAGGCCGAGGGCGATCGTGTCCTCGATGGTCGCCCCGAGCAGGGCGGGACGTTCGAAGGCGTAGCCGACGGCTCGGCGCAGCGCGTCGTGGGACAGCTCGCGCAGCGGGACGCCGTCCAGCAGGATCTCCCCGGCGTCGGGGTTGGCCAGGCGTCCGGCGAGCGCGGCGAGCAGGGACTTTCCGGTGCCGGAACGGCCGACCACGGCCAGGGTGCTGCCGCCGGGTACGACGAGGTCGATGCGGTCGAGCACGGTTAGTCCACCGCGCCGGGCGGTCACTCCGCGCAGCTCCAGCCGGCCGGGCCCGGGCGGCAGCCGGCGCTCGCCGTGGAGGGGAGCGGGCTGCGCCATGACCTCGTCGACGCGTTCGGCGGAGCCCCGTGCGCGGGCCAGGCTCGCGAACTGGCCGACCAGGACGCCGACGCCGGACGCGAGGACCGCGTACCGGGAGGCCGCGAGCACCTCGCCGACGGTCAGCCGGTGCCGGACCAGCAGGACTCCGGCGACCGCGACGACGCCGAGTTGCAGCAGCGGTGCCACGGCGCTCGCCCGACCGGCGGCCCGCCCCTGGACCCGCCACATCAGCCGGCCCGCGCGGGACAGCTCGGGCAGCGGGCGCAGGATCCGTGCCGCCTCCCTGTCCGCCGTACCGGCCGCCCGGACCGTGCGATGCCCCTCCACCGCCTCCGCGAGCGCGGTCGCGATCCGTCCCTGCACCCGCTGGTACTCCGCCACACAGCGGGTGGTGTCCCGGGCGAACGCGCGCAGCAGCAGGGTCAGCACCGGCGCCCCGCCGAGGAACACCGCCACCAGCCAGGGGTCGATCAGGCCGAGGGCCACCATGCCGCCGGCGGGCCCGGCGAACGCGGCCGGCAGCGCCGCGCGGGCGGCGGGCGCCGTCCCGGCCTGCGCCGCGTTGCCCACCAGCCGGGCGACGAGGTCACCGGGGCCGAAGCGGGCGGTGGCGCGCGGACCGAGGGCCAGGACGTGTCCGGTCAGCCGGCGCCGCAGCCACGCGGTGGTACGGGCGTCGAGGGTGCCGCCGATCACCGTCTCGGCGGCGTCGAGGAGGGCCGCCGCCAGGACGAGCCCGGCGCAGATGAGCACCCAGCGGGTCGCGGGGACGTGGGCCAGCAGCAGGTCCACGGTGCGGCCGAGCGCGGCCGGCAGCAGCAGTCCGGCGCCGGTCGAGGCCACGCCGACCAGGCTCAGGGCCACGCAGCGGGCCGCGCTGTGCCGGGTCGCGAGGCCGGTCAGGGGCATGGGCTCTGCGGCGTCCGCACACGTCGACGTCGTCGTCATACCGCCCCAGGGTCGTAGGGGTGCGCAGGACCCCGGGCGGCCCCTCCCGCGGAGGGAGTGACCGCCCGGAGCCGTGCACACACGGGGTGTGTCAGAGACAGAGCAGAACGCTCGCGGCGCTGATGCAGGAGAGGAGGCTGGCCGTGCTGGCGCCACCGCCGCCGGTGTGCTCGTCGGACTCCATCGTCTGCAGGTCGAGCAGTGCCATGTCGTGTCCTTCCTTCGGTGTCCACCCGTGGGGACGGGGGTTGGGTCACGACTCCGTCCGGTTGCGGAGCCGCGTCATGAGGGCCGCCTCGGGGGCGGCAGGAACGGCAGATGGGCCTGGCCCCCGCTCGCGGCGTCGAGCGCGAGGAGACAGCCCGCCGTTCCGGTGGCGAGGTCCATGGAAAGCCGCATCATCTGGTGCCCGGGGAAGGCCAGTTGGCCCTCGTAGGCCATCGCGTACCAGCCCAGGCCGGCGATCTGCTCGGCGAGCCGTCGCTCGTTCGCGCCCGGTGCCGTGGTGCGGCTGAGGTGCAGGATCATTCCGGCGCGGCCCTGGAAGAGGCCGGGCTGCGCGTAGAAGCGAGAGGTGGCGGCGGTCAGGATGCCGGCGCGGGCCTTGTCGAACCCGGCGTCGAAGGCGTGCGCGAGATGGTCGTCGAGGACCATGCCGAGCCCGGCGCTGCCGTCGCCGAGGTAGGGCAGGGTCCGCCAGCCCTCGTCGACCTCCAGTCCGCCGCCGCTCTTCTGCACGACACAGCAGTCGAGGTCCCGGTGCAGTGCCACGCCGGCGGCCTCCAACAGCCGTTCGTCACCGGTGCGTTCGTACTGCCGCAGCAGGAACAGCGCGGGTCCGGTCGCGCCGCGCAGCAGCCCGGCCCGGCGTCGGCGCTGCTCCGGCAGCGGTTCGGCGAGCCGCCGCAGCAGGATGTCCGCGGCCTCGGCGGCCCGCTCGTCCAGCGCCGACTCGCCCGTGCGGTCGGCCAGTTCGCCGAGGACCAGGCCGAGACCGGCCAGTCCGCCCTGCAGGTCGGAGGCGAGGTTCTGCCACTTCTCCGCGAGGATGCCCTCGACCAGGTCCAGCGCCCGCTGCCGGTGACCGAGCCGGTCCAGGACATGGGCGACGCCCGCGAGACCGTCGTAGAGACCGAGCGGGGTGCCGGCCGGTGGCGGGTCGCAGTGCGCGAGCAGCCAGCGCTCGCCCTCCTCGTAGCGCTCGGCGCCGGTCTCGGCCAGCGTGTACAGCACTCCTGCCGCGCCGTGGGCGAGCCCGAGTCCGCCGCCGTCGGAGAACTGGGCGATGTCGCCGGGGAAGAGCCGGTCGTCGCGCTGCGGGGTGGCGGAGGCGAGGATCGCCTTGATCATCGAGTCCCGGCTGTGCGGCCAGTCCCCGGGCCGCACGAAGGCCGGTGCCGCGCTGCCCGCGCCGCGCGTGATCTCGGCGACCGCCTCGTCGAGGAACTCCCGCGGCACGTCCGGGAACTGCTGCGCGACGACCTCGGCGAGATGGGCGGCCTTGCCCCGGTCGACCACGAACAGGGTGGTCACCGGCAGGAACAGCGCGAGCCGTAAGCACGCCAGCGCATACCGGTCGACGTCGGCCCCGGTGCGGTCCGGCGGGGCGAAGAAGCCCGGGTGGGCGACGACCTGACGGCCGTTCTCCGACGCCGGGGCCGCCGCCTCGAAGTCGATGAGGAAGACCGACTCCTCGTCCGGCGCGATCATGATGTTGAAGACGTGCAGATCGTTGAAGACGATCCCGCGCGCGTGCACGGCCTCCACCGCCCGCTCCACCGCCCCGTGGACGCGTACCGCCCACTCGGTGTACCGGGCGACGGCCTGCGGGTCGGGATCCGCGGTGAGCAGCGGATGACGTTCCGCGAAGAAGGAGTTGAGCGGTCGCCCCTCGACGAAGTCCATGACCAGGAACCGGTGGTCGCCCAGGGTGAACCAGTCCCGCACCTCCGGCACCACACCGGTCCCCGCGACCTGCTCCAGCGCCGCCTTCTCCCGCTCCAGGCGGGCGATCGCGTCCGCCCCGTCCGAGGCGAGCCCCGCGTGCGGCCGCCCCTCCTTCAGGACGACCCTGCGCCCGTCCCGGGTGTCGGTGCCCGCGTAGACCCCGCCGCCGTTGGAGAAGTGCAGTGCCTTCTCGATGCGGTACGGCAGGTCGCCCACCGTCGTGGTGTTGCGCGCCGCCAGATGCGGTGCGAGGAAGTCGGGCAGCGTCACCCACTCCGGCACCTGGAAGGAGGGCGCCCGCCGGTCCGGCACCAGCCGGCCCTCCCCGTCCCGCACGGCCGGCACGAGCGAGCCCCGCTCGTCGACGGTGAAGGCGCGCGCGAAGGCGCCGTAGCGGACGTAGAGCGGGCCGTCGTCCCAGCGTAGATCGGTGAGGATGTACGGCCCCTCGCAGCCCTTGAGCAGGGCGCCGAGCTCGCGCAGCACCAGGTGCAGCTGCTCCTCGTCGGCCGGGTAGACGGTCACGAACTTTCCGCTGGTGTCGCGGCCCGCGTACTTGGTGTTGCGCAGATGCAGCAGATGCGGTCCGGGGACGAACTTGAAGGGGATCCGGCGCGGTACGCAGTAGTCCCACACGGTCGCGGCGATGTGCTCGGCGTTCTCCCGGGTGGCCGAGGCGTGGATCTTCCAGCCCTGCGCCGGCCCGGCCACCGCACTGCCGTCCGTCTGCAGCGGCGTCAGCGTCAGCCAGTCCCCGGTCCGCGCCGCGTCCCAGCCCTCGGGAACCTCGCGGCGGGCCGTCGCGAACAGGGCGCTGCCCTGCTCACCGGCCGCGGCGAGCCGGTCCGGCGTGTCGTAGAAGTGTCTGTCCGCGAGGGCGTACACCTCGTACCGCTTGTCCATGGATCCCCTTCCGTGGCCCGGCATCGAGACTTCCAGCCGGGGCACGGCCGTGGACAGTCACCCGTGTCACGAGCTCACCGTGCGGTACGCACGCGTCAAGACATGTTCGGCCCCTTTCGACTCGACACGCCTTGTGACCTCCACGGAACGCTCACAGGGGCTGCGCCTCACTCTCATACGCGCTGTAATTGCGGACGTGGTCACTGAGGGCGGCGACGGACGCAGAACGAGGACGCTGCGTGCCGAAGGTGCCCTGAAAGCGCTCGCCTCCGGTCCGGGCCCGCAGGAGCGGGTGCACCGGATCCTGGAACAGGCGCTCGTCTTCGCGGGTGCGGCCTTCGCCGCGCTGTACACGCCCGCCGAGGACGGCGACGCCCTGTGCCTGCTGGAGTCGGCGGGCGTGCCCAGGACACTGTTCGGGCTGCGCGACAGCTATCCCCGTGCCGGGCACTCCCCGGTCGCGGACGCCCATCGCTCGGGCGGTGCGGTGTGGCTGGGCCCCAAGGAGCTCGCCGAGGGCGCCCAGGCGCGGCGGACACCGGCCGGCGACTTCTTCCTCGCGGTGCTGCCCGCGCGCGGGTGCGACGGCGGCGGCTGTCTGCTGGCCGTGAGCGAGCGGCCCGACGGGTTCGACACCGAGGACCGCAAGTGCCTGGAGCTGATCGCCGACGCCGTCGCCCCGCCCGCCCCGTCCCGCGCCGCCGAGAGCGGCGAGCTGCCCACGGGCTCCTTCAGCCTCGCCATGGACTCCGGCCGGGTCGAGGTCGGTGACGACATCCTGGAGCTGTTCGCCCTCACCCGCGGTGAGTTCGACGGCAAGGTCGAGACCCTGCTGGGCCTGACGGTGCCCGAGGACCTGCCCTCGCTGATGTCGGTGGTGGAGGCCGACCACATGTCCATCGGCGAGCGGGAGCTGGAGTTCCGGGTGCTGCAGCCCTCGGGGCCGCCGAAGTGGCTGCGGCTGCGCGGACGGCTGCTGCCCGGCGGCGAGGGCCGGGCCGCCCGGCTCGTCGGCACCGTCGCCGACGCCTCCAAGCTGCGCTCCGACGTCACCGACGTGGCCCGCGTCCAGCGGCTGGCCGCCGCCCTCGCCACCGCCGGCACGGTCCGGGACGTCAGCCAGGCCGTGGTCTCCGCGCTGCGCAAGCCCCTGCGGGCCGACCGCATCGCGCTCGCCGAACTGGAGGGCGAGCGGCTCATCGTCACCGTCCTGGACCCGCCCGAGCCGGAGTCCTGGCCCGAGCTGTGGCGCCTGGAGTGGCGCAGCGAGTGGCCCGACGCGCCGGTGCGGGCCATGCCCACCCTCGCCTCCGCCCTGCGCGAGGGCCGCGCCCAGATCTGGCCCGTGGGCACGGCCCTGGAGCCCGCGCTCGCCGAGGTCGGGCCCGGCGGCCTGGCCGTGCTGCCGCTGCCCGCCGGCAACCGCATGGCCGGCGCCTGCCTGATCGGCTGGGACGCCCCGCACGACTTCGGCCCCGACGAACGCGCCCTGCTCACCGCCTCCGCCGGCCTCGCCGGACAGGCCCTGATGCGCGCCCACGCCTTCGACGCCGAGCACGAACTGGTGGGTATGCTCCAGCGCCAGCTGCTCCCGCGCCGCCTGCCCACGCTGCCCGGCGCGGTCGCCGTCGCCCGCTATCTGCCCGCCACGGCCGGCCTGGAGGTCGGCGGCGACTGGTACGACGTGATCCCGCTGCCGGACAACCACGTCGCCCTGATCATCGGCGACGTACAGGGCCACAGCACCGCCGCCGCGACCCTCATGGGCCAGATGCGCACCGCCCTGCGTGCCTACGCCGTCGAGGGACACCCGCCGGACGTCGTCGTCTCCCACGCCAACCGGCTGCTGACCGACATGGAGACCGACCTCTTCGCGACCTGCTGCTATGTCGACGTCGACATGGAGGAGGGCTCCGCCTGGTACGTCCGCGCAGGCCATCTGCCGCCCGTGGTGCGCCATCCCGACGGCACCACCGAGGTCCCCGACACGGACGTCGGCCCACCGCTCGGCGTGGTCGGCCAGGCCGACTTCCCGCTCAGCGTGCTGCGCCTGCGGCCCGGCACGGTGATCGCCCTGACCACGGACGGCCTCGTCGAGTCCGCCGACGCCGACATCGACACCGGCATCGGCCGGCTGGCCCACGAACTGTCCGTGTCCGACCCCGCCCACCTCGGCCTGGTCGCCGACGCCCTGCTCGACAACGCCCAACGCAACGACGACATCGCCCTGCTCCTGCTGCGCTACGACGGCATGACGCTGCGCCCGCTGCGCGAGAGCTGGACGATCTGGCGCGTCCCCGAGGCCGTAGGACACGCCCGCCGCTTCACCCGCCGCACCATGCGTGCCTGGGGCGTGCCCCGGGACGACATCGACACCATCCTGCTCATCGTGTCCGAACTCGTCACCAACGCCCTCGTGCACACCGACGGCCAGGTCCGCCTGGACCTCACCCTCCTCGACAACCGGCTGCGCGTGTCGGTCGCCGACACCTCGCCCCGTACGCCGGTCAAGCCGACCAGCATCGGCTGGGAGGCCACCGGCGGCCGGGGCATCCTGCTGGTCGAGGCGATGTCGGAGACATGGGGGGCGGTGCCGGTCAGCGGCGGCAAGCAGGTCTGGGCCGAGCTGCCGGTCAGCCGTCCGTGACGTTGGCCGTGATGAGCCGGAGCAGCTGCTTGGCCAGGGCGTCCTGCTCGGGCGTCAGACCCATGGCGTCACCGATGGCCACGGGGACCGAGCGCGCCCGCTCCCGCAGGGCCGCGCCCTCGCCGGTGAGCCGGATGGCGACGGACCGCTCGTCCTCCGCGCGCCGCTCCCGGCGCAGCAGACCGTTCGCCTCCAGCCGCTTCAGCAGCGGTGACAGGGTGCTGGACTCCAGCTGGAGCGAGGCGCCCAGCTCGCGCACGGAGATCGAGTCCTGCTCCCACAGCACGAGCATGACCAGGTACTGCGGGTAGGTCAGGCCCAGTTCGTCCAGCAGGGGGCGGTAGCGCGCGGTGACGGCGCGGGAGGCGGCGTACAGCGCGAAGCAGAGCTGATCGTCCAGGAGCAGCGATCCCTCGCTCGGCTCCGCTTGCGTTCGGCTCACGGCACGCCTCCCGGGTGCGGTCCTGATCATGACGATCACCACTCTAACGTTCGGGTTCGTCCGATTGTATCGCTCACTAATAAGTCGACCACGTATGAAGCGAGCACGAATAAGTCGACTACGCATGAAGCGGGCACGAATAAGTTGCGCACGACTTAATCGGGCTCTACTCTCCTGGTGTGCCGCACATCCGGCCCGGTGACCCTGCCGGAGCCTGCCCGCGGTACCCGACCGAGGAGGTCGCCATGACCGGCACCACCGCACCCCGTCCCGTCCTCGAACCGGCCGCCCAGGCCTTCGTCGAGGCCACCGCCAACCCGCCGTACCTCTTCGACCTCGGCCCGGTCGACGGCCGAAAGACCGTCGACGAGGTGCAGTCCGGCGAGATCGCCAAGCCCGCGGTGGACGAGGAGTGGATCACCGTCTCCGGCGGCCCCACGGGCCAGGTCCGCACGCGCATGGTGAAGCCCGCCGGGGTCACCGGCACTCTCCCCGTGATCATCTACATCCACGGCGCGGGCTGGGTCTTCGGCAACGCCCACACCCATGACCGGCTGGTGCGCGAACTCGCCGTCGGCGCGGGTGCGGCCGTGGTCTTCCCCGAATACGACCTCTCGCCCGAGGTGCGCTACCCGGTCGCCATCGAGCAGAACTACACGGTCGCGAAGTGGGTCGTCGAGCAGGGTTCCACCAAGGACCTCGACGGCTCGCGGCTGGCGGTGGCCGGTGACTCGGTCGGCGGCAACATGACGGCGGCGCTGACGCTCATGGCCAAGCAGCGCGGTGACGTCCCCCTCGTCCAGCAGGTGCTGTTCTACCCGGTGACCGACGCGAGCTTCGACACGCCCTCCTACCACCAGTTCGCCGAGGGCTACTTCCTGCGCCGGGACGCCATGCAGTGGTTCTGGGACCAGTACACGACCGACGAGGCCGAGCGGGCGCAGATCACCGCGTCCCCGCTCAGGGCGTCCACCGAGCAGCTGGAAGGGCTGCCCCCGGCCCTGGTGATCACCGGTGAGGCGGACGTCCTGCGGGACGAGGGCGAGGCCTACGCCAACAAGCTGCGCGAGGCCGGAGTCCCCGTGACCGCCGTGCGCTACCAGGGCATCATCCACGACTTCGTGATGCTCAACGCCCTGCGCGAGACCCACGCCGCCGAGGCCGCCATCAACCAGGCCGTCGCCACCCTGCGCTCCGCGCTCGGCACCGCCTGACCACCGCCGCACCGGGGTACCCGGGGCCCGGACGGCGACGACCGGCGTCGCCGTCCGGACATCGATCCCAGGCGAAGGAGAGGTACCCCATGCCCCAGCACGTCAGCGACATCATGACCGCCGACCCGGTCACGGTGGAGCCGCAGACCTCCGTGACCGCGGTGGCCCGCCTCATGCGCGACCAGGACCTCGGCGCCGTCCTGGTCACCGACGGCGACCGGCTGCGCGGCCTGGTCACCGACCGCGACCTCGTGGTGCGCGCGCTCGCCGAGGGCGGCGACCCCGAGCAGACCACCGTGGCCGGCGCCTGCAGCGACGACCTCGTCACCGTCGCCCCCGACGACGACCTCGACCGTGCCATCCGCCTGATGCGCGAACACGCCGTACGCCGGGTCCCGGTCGTCGACCACGGCCGGCCCGTCGGCATCGTCTCCCTGGGCGACGCGGCCATGGAACGCGACCCCCAGTCGGCCCTCGGGGACATCAGCGCGGCGAAGCCCAACGACTGAGCAACACCCGAACGGGGGTTCCGCCCGACACCCACGGGTGTTTTCCGCCTCCCCGCTGCTCGCCACCGCCTCCGCGTGGGACGTACACCACGGCGGTGCGGAGCAGGGAGGCGGTCGGCCGTGGAGCGCACGAGGAGACATCCCGGGGAGCGGCTGGCCGATGCCGCCGACGCCCGTCTGCCCGTCCTCGACGGCGGCGGCGCCCTGCTGCGCAAGGCGTTCCCCGACCACTGGTCCTTCCTGCTCGGCGAACTTGCCCTCTACAGCCTCCTCGTGCTGCTCCTGACCGGCGTGTGGCTCACGTTCTTCTTCCATCCGGGGATGCGTGAGGTGGTCTACGCCGGCTCGTACGTCCCGCTGCGGGGCGTGCGCGTGTCGGAGGCCTTCGACTCCACCCTGCACATCAGCTTCGACATCCGCGGCGGCCTGCTGATGCGGCAGACGCACCACTGCGCGGCCCTCGTCCTCGTCGCCGCGATCGGCCTGCACCTGCTGCGGATCTTCTTCACCGGTGCCTTCCGCCGTCCCCGCGAGGCCAACTGGATCATCGGCCTCACCCTGTTCGTGCTCGCGCTCGCCGAGGGCTTCGCGGGCTACTCGCTCCCCGACGACCTGCTGTCCGGCACGGGACTGCGCATCGCCCAGGGCATCATGCTGTCGATCCCCGTCGTCGGCACCTACCTGGCCCTGTTCGTCTTCGGCGGCCAGTATCCCGGCCACGAGATCATCGGCCGCCTGTACTCCCTGCACATCCTCCTGCTGCCGGGCGCGCTGGTCGGTCTCGTCACCGTGCACCTGATCCTGGTGTTCCACCTCAAGCACACCCAGTGGCGTGGCCCGGGCCGCACCAACGGCAACGCCGTCGGCAAACCGCTCCATCCGCGGTTCAGCGCCTCCTCCGGAGGCCTGTCCCTGATCGTCCTCGGTGTCCTCGTCCTGCTGGGTGGCCTCGCCCAGATCAACCCCGTGTGGACCTACGGCCCCTACCGTCCCGACCAGGCGTCCACCGGCTCCCAGCCCGACTGGTACGTCGGCTTCCTGGAAGGAGCGCTCCGACTCGTACCCCCGTGGGAGACCGACCTCTGGGGCCACACCCTGATGTGGAACGTGCTGCTCCCCGCGGTCGTCCTGCCGGCGCTGCTCTTCCTCGTCCTGTACCTCTACCCGTTCGCCGAGCAGCGCCTGACCGGCGAGGGACACCAGGAGCGGCACCTGTGCGACCGCCCCCGCGACCGCCCCGTCCGTACGGCACTGGGCGTCGCCGGCATCACCTTCTACGGCGTGCTGCTCCTGGCCGGCGGCAACGACGTCGTGGCGCAGTCCTTCCGCGTCTCCGTGAACACCCTGACCTGGATCCTGCGCATCGCCCTCGTCCTGGCGCCTGTCGCCGCCTTCCTGGTGACCCGGCGGCTGTGCCACGCCCTCACCGACGCCGAACGGCAACGGCTCGTGCACGGCGTGGAGAGCGGCGAGGTGCGCCAGAGTGTCGAGGGCGGCTACGAGAGCGACCACCACCCGGTCACGGACTTCCGGCCCGGCGCCCCGCGAGCCCCCCTCACTCCTGCGGACCGGAGCCGCGGTCCACGTACTGGAACACGAAGCCCGCGACGCCACGGGCCAGCACCGCGAGGCCGATGAGGAACAGCCACAGCCCGTAGACCACGCCGGTCGCCGCCAGCGCGAAGCCGAACGCCGTGACGACCGGCCACCGGGAGTCCGGCGGGAAGAACTCCAACGGTCCGGCGCCCTCGGCGACTTCGGCATCGGTGCGGTCCTGGGGCCGCCGCCCCTTGCGCCGGTACTGCACCGCGGTGAAGAACGAGATCAGCGCGGCCATCAGGAAGGCGATGACGAGCACCGCCGAACCGGCCGGCTCCCGCGCCCACCAGCCGTACAACGCGGCGCTGCCCGCGAAGAACAGCGCGACGCCCCCGAAGAACAACGACTCGGTCTTCACCGCGGGCCCTCCTCGCTCGCCCGTCGCACGATGGCGGGATGGTGTGCGTCGAACGCGGGCGACTCCGACCGCACCCGCGGCAGCGCGACGAAGTTGTGCCGTGGCGGCGGGCAGGCCGTCGCCCACTCCAGCCCGCGCCCGTAGCCCCAGGGGTCGTCCACGCTGACGCGCTGTCCGGTCCGGGCGGTGCGCCAGACGTTGTAGAGGAACGGCAGGGTGGAGACGCCCAGCAGGAACGCCCCCACGGACGACAGGGTGTTGAGGAGCGTGAAGCCGTCGGTGGGGAGATAGTCGGCGTACCGGCGCGGCATGCCCGCCTCGCCCAGCCAGTGCTGCACCAGGAACGTCAGCTGGAAGGCCGGGAACAGCAGCCAGAAGTGCACCTTGCCCAGCCGCTCGTCCAGCATCCTCCCGGTGAACTTGGGCCACCAGAAGTAGAACCCGGCGAACATCGCGAACACCACGGTGCCGAACAGGACGTAGTGCAGGTGCGCCACGATGAAGTAGCTGTCGGTCAGGTGGAAGTCGAGCGGCGGGGACGCGATGAGCACCCCGCTCAGCCCGCCCAGCAGGAACGACACCAGAAAACCGATCGCCCACAGCATCGGCGTCTCGAAGGACAGCGAACCGCCGCGCATGGTGCCGATCCACGCGAAGAACTTGATGCCCGTGGGCACCGCGATCAGGAACGACATCACCGAGAAGAACGGCAGCAGCACCGCCCCGGTGGCGAACATGTGGTGCGCCCACACCACCGCCGACAGCATGGTGATCGCGATGGTCGCGCCGATCATCGGCAGATACCCGAACAGCGGCTTGCGGGAGAACACCGGGATGATCTCCGAGATGATCCCGAAGAACGGCAGCGCCACGATGTACACCTCGGGGTGCCCGAAGAACCAGAACAGGTGCTGCCACAGCAACGCGCCGCCGTTCGCCGCGTCGAAGACGTGCGCCCCGAACTTCCGGTCCGCCTCCAGGCCCAGCAGCGCCGCCGTGAGGACCGGGAAGGCCGGCAGCACCAGGATCGACGTGAACAGCACGTTCCAGGTGAAGATCGGCATCCGGAACATCGTCATGCCCGGAGCCCGCAGACACAGGATGGTCGCGATGAAGTTGACCGCGCCCAGTGTCGTCGACACACCGGTCACCACCAGGCCCATCACCCACAGGTCACCGCCCGCGCCGGGGGAGTGGTAGGCGCTGTTGAGCGGGGCGTACGCGAACCAGCCGAAGGCGGCCGCGCCGCCCGGCACCACGAAGCCCGAGACGACCATCAGACCGCCGAAGAGATACATCCAGTACGACAGCGCGTTGAGCCGAGGGAACGCCACGTCCGGGGCGCCGATCTGCAGCGGCATCACCGCGTTCGCGAACCCGGCGAACATCGGCGTCGCGAACAGCAGCATCATGACGGTGCCGTGAATCGTGAAGAGCTGGTCGTAGATCTGCTCGTTCATGAACTGCATCCCCGGACGGGCCAGTTCGGCTCGCATGGCGAGCGCCAGCAGTCCGGCGAAGAGGAAGAAGCAGAAGCCCGTGACCATGTACAGGCGTCCGATCACCTTGTGATCGGTCGTCGAGGTCCAGCGCAGCAGCGAGGCGCCGAGCGCGTGGTCGGAGGCTCCGGCCTCCTGGGCGGAATGTTCGGAATGTGCCGACAGGTGCGTCATCGTCCTCCTCCGGCGGCCGCGGCGACGCTACCGCCGTGACGCTGCGGCACCCTCGCGCCACGCCTTGCTGTGGGCCGTCAGCGTGGCGTTTGGGGCCCGTGCCGCCGGGGACCCGGCCCGGGAGGAAACGAGGCAAGAAGGAAGATGAACCGTCGTGACGACGCAGACGAGTGAGAAGGCCGTACTCCGCCGCCCCGAGACCGGCTGGTCGAAGGCCAGGCGACTGCGTGGGAAGGCCGCCCTGCGCACCTGCGTCCCGGCCGTCCTCGACGCCGGGACCACCCGAACGGACCAGTGCGGGCCGGAGGGGAACATCGTGCGGGGCGAGGACTGAGCGGCCCGTCGGACAGCGCCGACGAGCGTCACGACGTGGAAAACCGGCCACCTTGCCGACGGTCGCCGTGCAGCGGCCGACACTAGGCTCGGACAGATGAAGGCTCTCGTGCTGTCCGGCGGTGCCGGTACCCGCCTCAGGCCGATCACCCACACCTCGGCCAAACAGCTGGTCCCCGTGGCCAACAAGCCCGTGCTCTTCTACGGTCTGGAGGCCATCGCCGCCGCCGGGATCACCGAGGTCGGTGTGGTCGTGGGCGACACCGCCGCGGAGATCGAGGAAGCGGTCGGCGACGGCTCCAAGTTCGGCCTGGAGATCACCTACATCCCCCAGGAACGGCCCCTAGGGCTGGCCCACGCGGTGCTCATCGCCCGCGACTGGCTCGGGGACGACGACTTCGTGATGTACCTGGGCGACAACTTCGTCGTCGGCGGCATCACCGCTCTCGTCGAGGAGTTCCGCGACAGCCGGCCCGACGCCCGGATCCTGCTCACCCGGGTGGCCGATCCCCGCTCCTTCGGTGTCGCCGAACTCGACGCGGCCGGTCAGGTCGTCGGTCTGGAGGAGAAACCGGAGCACCCCAAGAGCGACCTCGCGCTCGTCGGCGTGTACCTGTTCACCCCGCTCATCCACGAGGCCGTGCGCGCCGTCCGGCCCTCCTGGCGCGGCGAACTGGAGATCACCCACGCCATCCAGCACCTCATCGACACCCGCGCCGACGTGCGCTGCACGGTCATCGAGGGCTACTGGAAGGACACCGGCAACGTCGTCGACATGCTCGAGGTGAACCGGACCGTCCTGGAGGGCGTCGAGCCCCGGATCGACGGCGAGGTGGACCTCGAGTCCGAGACGATCGGCCGGGTCGTGGTGGAGGAGGGCGCGCGGGTCGTGCGCTCACGGATCGTCGGGCCCGCGGTGATCGGCGCGGGCAGCGTCGTCGAGGACTCCTACGTCGGCCCCTTCACCTCGGTCGCGGAGAACTGCCGGATCACCCACAGTGAGCTGGAGTTCTCCATCGTCCTGCGGGACTCGTCGATCGTCGGAGTGGGCCGGATCGAGAGCTCCCTCATCGGCCGGCACGTCGAGGTGACCCCGGCGCCGAGCGTGCCCAGCGCCCATCGGCTGGTGCTCGGCGACCACAGCAAGGTGCAGATCCGTCGGTGAAGGGGGGTTCGACACGAGGTGGCCGACGAGTTTCATGAAGAAGGCATGATTGGGCGGAACAGCTTGGCTCACAGCGCGTACAGAGGTAGGTTCGTCGGCACGATGATCGCCCTGGAGCCCCGCCGCGAGCCCCGGGGTGTCGTCGACGACCTGCGCGGGCAGCCGGCCTGGAGCGGCGCCGGTGCCCCTGTTGCACCAAGCACTTTCCCGGATCCGCAAGGAGTCCCTTCGTGAATCGCCATGAGTTCCTGCGGGAGCTGCACAAGGCCACAGCCAACCGCAACTATCTGGAGATCGGAGTCAACGACGGCCGCAGCCTGAAGCTGTCGCGCGTCCCCAGCATCGCGATCGACCCCGCCTTCAAGGTGGTCACCGAGCTCAAGGTCGACGTCCACCTGGTGCGGGCGACCAGCGACGACTTCTTCGCCCGTGAGAACCCGCTCGCCCACCTCCGCAGCGGCCGCCACCCCGTGCGCAACCTCCGCCGCGGCCGCAGCCCGCTCGGCTACTGGCGGCGCACCACGCTCGACCTGTCGTTCATCGACGGCATGCACCTGTTCGAGTACGCGCTGCGCGACTTCATGAACGTCGAGAAGCACTCCGACTGGGCCAGCGTGATCGCCTTCGACGACATGCTGCCGCGCAGCGTCGACGAGGCGGCCCGCGACCGGCACACCCAGTACTGGACCGGCGACGTCTACAAGGTCATCGAGATCCTGGGCCGCTACCGCCCCGACCTGACGATGGTGCTCGTCGACACCCAGCCCACCGGTCAGCTGGTCGTCTTCGGTGCCGACCACGAGAACACGGTTCTCAAGGACAAGTACGACGAGATCATGGCCGAGTTCAACGTCCCGGACCCGCAGAAGGTGCCCGAGGCGATCCTGGAGCGGGTGAAGGCGGTCAAGCCGGAGGCGCTGCTGGAGGCGGACTTCTGGGGCCCGCTGGTGCGAGCCCGCAACCTCGGCCTGAGCCGCAAGCGCGGCCTGGAGGCGCTGCGCAAGGCCCTCGAGCCGTTCGCCGTCAGCCGCTGACCCGTTCGGGTGTCCGCTCCGCGCCGCGCCCCAGGATCGCGGCGAGTGCGCGCTTCGCCCTGCGGACCAGTCGGCGCAGGGGCGAGGCGCGTGGGGTGCGGACCGCCCTGACCGTGTGCGCGTCCGCGTGCAGCGCGAGCGGGAGCGGCAGGAAGCGCGGGTCGGCGGCCCCGGGGGTCGCGCACAGGGCGGTACGCCAGAGCGCGCCGCTCAGCTCGCCGGCCGACAGGTCGGCCTCCAGCAGGGCCCCGTCCGTGGCCGGGGAGAGCAGGGCCGGTGTGTCCAGCGACCGGTGCGCCGAGGTGAGCCGCAGCACCGCCCCGGTGTCGCCGGGGACGTGCAACGGCAGCGGGGCGCGCAGCCGTCCCCCGGAGACGCTGACGGTCTCGGGGGCGAGCCGGTCCAGGCCGAGCCGCCTGCTCGCGCGGTCGACGTCCAGGGACAGGTTGCCGTGCTGGTCCGTCCAGTACGGCAGCACCACGTGCCCGCCGGTCACCGCTGCCGACGTGGCGGCACGGGCCCTGCTCGGGCCAGGGCCGATCCGGGTCTCCATGGTCCAGCCGCCCAGCCTGACCCGGGCGTAGGTGTCCCACAGCCCCGCGTGCAGCGGCCGGCCGGCCACCGCGCGCGTGGGGTCGACGGCGGCCGTGGCCCGCAGCACCAGCCGGATGTTCCGGCTGGCCTCGACCGGCACGATCTCCCGGGTGACCTCGACCGGCTGGAAGTACTGGGCACCGCTGGAGCGCTCCCGCACCAGCAGGTCGAAGGAGGCCCTGCCGAACCGTCCGACGGCGGCGGCACCCACCCAGCCCACCGCCGAGGGGACGTCCGGAGGGGGCCCCTCCAGCGGGGCGCCGATTCCGGCCCCGGGGAACACCAGCGGCGCACCGTCCGCGGTGAGCTCGGCGGCGACCTCGACGCGCAGCACACCTTCGTGCCAGTCGAGGCCGGCGGGAGCGGCCGTCAGGGCCAGCCGCGCCTCCCACTCGGCGAAGGCCACGACGTCGTCGTAGCGGTCGGCGGCGATCAGCGCGGCGACCACCTGCTGCGTCGGCGGCAGGCCCGCGGCGACCCCCGGGCCGAAGCGCTCGGTGGTGATGCGGTGGATCTCCTCGAACAGCCTGCGCCGGTGGTCGTCCGGCTGGGCGAGGAAGCGACGGCCGCGCAGCCGCTCGACCATCTCCACACGCAGCCACCGCCGGTGCAGCGCGTCCCGGACCCGGCCCGGTCCGGTGTGCCGCTCGACGACGTCCAGGGCGTCCCGCAGGTCCTTGAAGTAGCCGGCGGGGTCGATCCGCCGGGCGCCGTCGTCGGCCGTCGGATCGCGGTGGACGTAGTAGCAGACGTAGTCGCCGAGCACCGAGACGTTGGCGGCCCGCAGATACGCCTCCACCACGAAGACGTGGTCCTCCAGGCGCCTGCGGCCCTCCGGGAAGCGCAGACCGGTCTCGGCGACGAACGCCTTGCGGAACATCTTGTGCGCGCTGAGGCTGTCGATGAGCGGGGCGTCGGCGACCGAGGCGCGCGGCCGGTTGCGGCGGAACAGCTCCACCGGCACCGAGCGGCCCCGTCCCGCCATCTTGCCGACGACCACGTCGGCGCCGTTGGCCACCCCGTAGTCGTACATCCGCTCCAGGGCCTCGGCGCCGAGCGAGTCGTGGGTGTCGACGAACATCAGGTACTCGCCCCGGGCGGCCGCGATGCCGACGTTGCGCGGCTTGCCCGAGCAGCCGGAGTTCTCCTCGTGGAGCACCCGGACCCGGGGCTCCGCGGCGGCGAGTGCGTCGAGCCGGGCCGGGGTGGGGTCGGCGGAACCGTCGTCGACGAGGACCACTTCGTACTCGTCCGGGGGGAGGGACTGGCCGAGCAGCGAGGCGACGCAGTGCTCGAAGCGGGGCCCGGGATCGTGGACCGGGACGATGACACTGACCTTGACCTGCATCGGGCTTCCGAGCCCCCTCGGGTCGTTCGCCGTGTGTGGTGCGGTGGCCAGATGCTAACCCGATCGAGGGCCCCGTCCCACAGCGCCCCGCCCGCTGATCGTTTCGCCGGATCGGCTCAACTGCGGGTCATGGCAAGGAGTTCGGGGAGCGCCCCGGTCGCGCCGGCCTGGAGGTCGATCATGACGAGGGCGTCTACGGCTCGGTGAGCCGCTCCAGCAGCGTCAGCCCTTCGAGGACCGTGCGCCGTTCGTCCTCGGTGTACCGGTCCTGCAGAGCGCGG
Organism: Streptomyces griseorubiginosus; assembly: GCF_017614965.1. Taxonomy (GTDB): domain Bacteria; phylum Actinomycetota; class Actinomycetes; order Streptomycetales; family Streptomycetaceae; genus Streptomyces; species Streptomyces griseorubiginosus_B. The sequence goes on from NZ_WVUG01000091.1 coordinate 17,683, forward strand.
GCCAGCCACTCCTCGCGCGCCTGGCGGTCGCCCTCCACCCGCAGGCGCCCGGCCTCGGTCAGGGTGACGACCCGGCGGCGGCCGTCGTCCGGGTCGGGACTGCGCCGGATCAGGTCCTGCCGGTCCAGCGCGGCGAGCGTGGTCGCCATCGACTGCGGCCGCACGCCCTCGGCGTTGGCGAGCGCGCCGGCCGTGGCCGCACCGTGCTTGGCGACCAGAGTGAGCGCGGAGACCTGCGGGGGAGTGAGCTGGTCGTCCTCCGCGACCTCCCGCAGACGCCGCCGCAGACGGCTGAAGACGACCCGCAGATCCCGCGCGGCACGCGCGGCGGACTCGGAGATCCCCTCGGAAGAGCCGGTGGGCTGTGCATCCATGCCCTCACGATAGAACCCGGTCGGCGGCCGTCTACGCTGGTCGCGTGCGTCTTCTGCTGATGTCCGACACCCACCTCCCGAAGCGCGCCAAGGAGCTACCCGCCCCGCTCCTCGCGGAACTCCCGCGCGCGGACGTCGTCTTCCACGCCGGGGACTGGGTCGACACCGCCACCCTCGACCTGCTGGAAAGCCGCAGCCGACGTCTCGTGGCCGTGTACGGCAACAACGACGGGCCCGGACTGCGCGCCCGGCTGCCCGAGGTGGCGTACGCCGAGATCGGCGGCCTGCGTTTCGGCGTCGTGCACGAGACGGGAGCCGCCCAGGGCCGCGAGACGCGCTGCGCCGCCCGCTTCCCGGACCTGGACGTGCTGGTCTTCGGACACAGCCACATCCCGTGGGACACCACAGCCCCCGGCGGCCTGCGCCTGCTCAACCCGGGCTCCCCGACCGACCGCCGCCGCCAGCCCCACTGCACGTACCTGACGGCGGAGGCGGCCGACGGGCGGCTCACGGACGTGGAACTGCACCGGCTGCCACCGAGGTGACGGACGGTTTCACCGCAAGGGCGAGGGGCACCCGCCACCCCTGCCCGGCAACGGCGTACGGGCCCCTGTCAGACCCCCCTGTTACGACAGAAGCATGGCTGATACACCGGTAACGCTCCTGCGGCGCGCGGTCGGGACGGCCCGGCACGCCGGGTCACCGCGCACCGTCCTCGTCGTGATGTGCGCCGGCTACTTCCTGGTGCTGCTCGACGTCACCATCGTCAACGTCGCCCTGCCCGCTATCGGTTCGGCCCTGGGCACCGACGTCGGGGGCCTGCAGTGGGTGGTCGACGGCTACGCCCTGGCCCTCGCCTCCCTCATGCTCACCAGCGGGACGGCCGGAGACCTCTACGGGCACCGGCGGGTGGTGCTGGGCGGCCTGGTCGTCTTCGGCGCCGGCTCGCTCGCCTGCGGACTCGCCCCCGGAGTGCCGGTGCTGGTCGCGGCCCGGGTGGTGCAGGGCGTCGGCGCGGCCCTTCTGCTGCCGGGCACGCTGGCCATCGTCAGCCGCGCCTTCCCCGACGACGCGGCCCGCGCGCGGGCGATCGGCGTCTGGGCGGGCATCGGCAGCCTGGCCCTCCCGGCCGGCCCGCTGCTCGGCGGCGCGCTCACCGACTCCTTCGGCTGGCGGGCGATCTTCCTGCTGAACGTGCCGATCGTGCTGGTGGCCCTGGTGTGGGCGGCGGCGATCGTGCGGGAGAGCCGGGAGGAGCGGGCCCGCCGCCTCGATCTGCCCGGCGTACTGCTGGGCAGCGTCCTGCTGCTGGCCACGACGTACGCCTTCATCGAGGGCGGCCGTGTGGGCGCGGGCGCTCCGCAGGTCCTCGCGGCCGCGGGCGTGGCCGTCCTCGCCGTGCCCGCGCTGGCCGTGGCGGAACTGCGCCGCGGGGACGACGCGATGCTGCCCGTCCCGCTGCTGCGCAGGCCCGCCTTCGACGCGGCGAACGTCGCCGCGGGGATCATGAACCTGGGCACTCTCGGCACCCTGTTCGTGCTGATGCTGTTCCTGCAGTCGGTCCAGCACCGCTCGGCGCTGCTCGCCGGTCTGGCGGTGATCCCGCTGTTCGCCCCGCTCGCGGTGATCGCGCCCTTCGGGGGCCGCGTCACCAGCCGGATCGGTGCCCGCCTGCCGGCCACGGCGGGCCTGCTCGTGGCGACCGCGGGCCTGGCGCTGCTGGCCCGCGCCGGGGCGCACTCGGGCTACCCGGTCCTGCTGCCGGCGTTCCTGCTGTGGGGCCTCGGCCTGGGCCTGCTGACCCCGGCGGTCGTGGCCGCGGCCATCGCCGCCGTGCCCGGTGAACGCGCCGGGCTGGCCTCCGCGATGAACAACACCGCACGTCAGACCGGCGGCGCGATCGGCATCGCGGTGGCCGGCGCCGTCGCCGGGCAGCCCGGCGACGGGGAGCGGTTCGTACGGGGATTCCACGCCGTCGCCCTGGGAGCCGCCGGTCTGTACGCGGCCGCCGCGCTGGTGGCGCTGCTCATGCTTCCCGGGGCGCTGGTCCCGGGCCGGGAACGGTGATCCGCGAGACGTGTCCCGACATGGGTCCGGGCCGCTTCAGGCGTTGGGAAGCGGCCCGGGCGCTGCGAGTGTGCGCTGTCACGGACCTCCTTCCCGCAGAGGTGCTGTGCCATGGGAGGCGACAAAGCCTCCGTTGCGCGGCGACTACCCATCCAGTCGTGGCTCACACATGGAAATTCGGTGGAATCCCCTCCGTCGCCGCGGTGAACTGGTCCGCGTGCTGATCGACGAGACACTCGTACGCCGTCTGCTCACCGCCCAGTTCCCGCAATGGGCCCACCTCCCCGTCGCACCGGTGCAGCAGTCCGGCATGGACAACGCGACCTTCCGGCTCGGCGACGACCTCTCCGTACGACTGCCCCGCTACGCCCACTGGGCCGGACAGGTCGACCGCGAGCACCGCTGGCTGCCACGCCTGGCACCGCAGCTGCCGCTGCCCGTCTCCCAGCCCCTCGCCAAGGGCGCACCGGGCGAGGGCTACCCGTATCCCTGGTCGGTCTACCGCTGGCTGGACGGCACGACCGCGACCCCGGAAGCCGTCGACGACCCGATCGGCGCCGCCCACGACCTCGCCGGATTCCTCACCGCGCTCCAGGCCGCCGACGCCACCGGCGGACCCGGCCCCGAGCGGAGCAACGCCTTCCGGGGAGTGCCCCTGGGCGACCGCAGCGACTCCATCGCGGCGGAGGCCCGCGTCCGCCCCAGGATCGAGGCGCTGCGGAACACGGGCCTCGTCGACGCGGACGCGGTCACCGAGGTGTGGGAGGCGGCCCTCGCCGCACCCCCCTGGCACAAGCCGCCGGTGTGGATCCACGGCGACCTCGACGCCGGGAACATCCTGATGAACGACGGCAGGCTCAGCGCCGTCATCGACTTCGGCACGCTGGCGGTGGCCGACCCCGCGGTCGACCTGGTGCCCGCGTGGAAGTTCCTGCCCGCCCCGGCCCGGGACGCCTTCCGCGAGGCGGTCGGCGCCGACGACGCGACCTGGGCACGCGGCCGCGGCTGGGCCCTCGCGGGATCCCTCCCGGTCCCCGACGACCCCTACTTCCGGGACCACCCGGCCCGCATCACGGCGGCCGTCCACCATCTGGAGCAGATCATCGCCGACCACCGGCGCGACGCCGGCCGACGCCGGGCGTCAGTGGCGCCGTAGCCGCCGCAGCCCCAGGAACGCCAGGACGGCCAGCCCGAGCGCCGCCGCCCCGGCCGCCGCCCGCTTGGCCACCGGCACCCCGGCCGTGCGGAGCAGGTCGAGGGGTTCGTTCTCCGCCGCCTCCGCCACCGCTCCCGCCGGCTCCTCGACCTCCGCCGGGGCGGCGGGCCCGGTGATCTTCTCCGACAGGCACTGGGCGAACTGGCCGACGAGCCGGTCACCCACCTCCGCCAGCACCCCACGCCCGAACTGCGCCGGCCGCCCGGTCACCGTCAGGTCGGTGCGCACCGACACGGCCGTGCCGCCGTCCCGTTCGCTCAGCGTGCCGGTCACGGTCGCGCGGGCGGTGCCCTGACCACGGGTCTCCCGGCCGCCGGCGATCAGCACCATGCGATGCGCCGCCTCGTCCTGCTCCTCGAAGACGGCGGTGCCCTTGTAGGTCACCGTGATCGGACCGACCTTCACCTTCACCGCCCCGGTGACGGTCTTGCCGTCGTACTCCTCGACGGTCGCCCCCGGCATACAGGGCGCGACCCGCTCGATGTCGAGGAGCGTCCGCCAGGCGTCGTCGACCGGGACCGGCACGCTGAACTCGTGGTGCAGTTCCATGACTTCCTCCAACGGGCGTTACGTCGACGGATGGATGGCCCCCGCGGTGGCCGCCAGCGGAGCCCCGGTGCCGCCCCAGCGCAGGGCGACGATCTCCGCGGCGACGGACACGGCGACCTCCTCGGGCGTCCGGGCCCCGAGGTCGAGGCCGACCGGTGAGCGCAGCCGGGCCAGCTCGGCCTCCGTGAGCCCGGCGTCGACCAGGCGTTTCATGCGGTCGTCGTGGGTGCGGCGGCTGCCCATCGCGCCGATGTACGCGGCCGGGCGGCGCAGCGCCTCCTCCAGCAGCGGCACGTCGAACTTGGGGTCGTGGGTGAGCACGCAGATCACTGTGCGTTCGTCGGTGTCGGTGCCGCGCAGATAGCGGTGCGGCCAGTCGACGACCACCTCCACGGCTTCGGGGAAGCGCTTGGGCGTGGCGAACACCGGACGGGCGTCACAGACGGTGACCCGGTAGCCGAGGAAGCTGCCGATGCGGGCGACCGCGGCCGCGTAGTCGATCGCACCGAAGACCAGCATGCGCGGGGGCGGCGCGAAGGAGTGCAGGAACACGGTGACGGTGTCCTCGCGGCGTTCGCCGTGCGGGCCGTAGTGACGCAACCCCGTGGCGCCGAGGGCGAGTTCACCGCGCGCGTCGGCGGTGACGGCCACGTCGAGACCGGTCGAGCCCAGCGTGCCGGCAACCTCGTCCGGCCAGACGGCGAGCGTCGCGCCGACGGTGGCGGGCCCGTCCGTCACCGTCGCCAGGGTCACCGGACGGCCCGCCTCGACGGACTCGGCGACGGCCGCGAAGGCCGGGTCGGTCTCCCGCGTCACCGGCCGGACCAGCAGGGTGATCTCGCCGCCGCAGGTCAGCCCGACGGCGAACGCGTCCTCGTCGCTGTACCCGAACGTCTCGAGGCGTGCCTCGCCGCTCTCCACGACCTCCTTGGCCAGCTCGAACACCGCGCCCTCGACACAGCCCCCGGACACACTGCCCACGACCTCGTCACCCGGCCCGACCGCCATGGCGGCGCCGGGATCGCGGGGCGCGCTGCGGCTGACGGCGACGACCGTGGCGAGCCCGAAGGGGACCCGCGCCGCGTACCACTCGCTGAGTGTCGGCAGGATCTCACGCACGGTCCGCTCCTTCCCTCGGGGCCCGCTCGGCCCCTCGTACCACCGCCGCGAGTCGCTCCAGGGCGGCCAGGCTGTGCCCCTCGACGAACGCGTCCACGCTCGGCAGCGCCGCCGCCATGCCCGCCGCGAGCGGCGCGTAACCGGGCCGCGCCTTGCGGGGGTTGGCCCACACCACCCGGTGCGCCAGCCGGTGCAGCCGGCGCATCTGGGCGCCCAGCAGCTCCGGGTCGCCCCGCTCCCACCCGTCGGACAGCAGCACCACGACCGCGCCGCGCGCCATGCCCCGCTGCCCCCAGCGGTCGAGGAACTCCCGCAGCAGCTCCCCGAGCCGGGTACCCCCGCGCCAGTCGGGCACCGTCTCGGCGAGCGCGGTCATCGCCAGGTCGGGGTCGCGGTGGGACAGCTCGCGCGTCACCCGGGTCAGCCGCGTACCGATGGTGAAGACCTCCGTGCGGCTGTATCGGGCGGCCGCGTGCGCGAAGCGGAGCAGGGCGTCCGCGTACGGCGCCATCGAACCGCTGACGTCCACGAGCAGCACCACCCGCCGGGGCCGCTCGGCCCTGCTGTGCCGCCGCGGCCGGGCCGGCTCGCCGCCGCGCCGCAGCAGCTCCCGCACCGTGCGGTGGGGATCGACCTCACCGCGCCGGGCGGGCCGTCGCCGCGCGCTGCGCCGCGTCTCGCCGGGCAGGGTGAACGCGGCGAGCAGGCGGCGCAATTGCTCGCGCTCGGCGGCACCCAGCTCGGCGACGTCGCGGTGACGCAGGACCTCGGTGGAGCTGGCGAGGGCCGCGGCGGGCGGGGTGTCCTGGCGCTCGTCGCGCGCGGCGGTGCCGGGTGCGGGACCCTCCCGTACGACCAGCCGCAGCCGGGGCGCGGGAGTGGCGGGCGCGGTCCGCCGGGCGCGCGGAGCCTCACCGAAGTAGGCGGCGAACACCCGCTCGTAACGCTCCAGGTCGTCGTGGCCGCCGCACAGCGTCAGCCGCCCCGCCCAGTACACGTCCGCCCGCATCCCGGGCCGCAGCTCGTCCACCGCGCGCAGGAACGCGTGCACGCGCTCGGCGCTCGCGTCGACACCGGCGGCGCGCAGGGCACGGGCGAAGCCGAGCAGGGCGGCGTCGGCGCCGGGGCGCGCGGGCGCGTCCCGGGGCTGCGGGGCACGGGCCGGCCGACTCTCCGCGTCGCCCGTCACCCGCCCCGCGCCGCCCGAGCCCGTGCCGTCCACGACCCTCACGCCCCCCGGGCCGCGAGCACCGCCGCCAGGTCCAGGCCCCGCGCCCGCTCCGCGTCCTCCCGGTACTTCAGCACCGAGCCCAGCGTCGCCACCGCCAGCTCCGCGTCCACCTCCGTCACGCCCAGGGCGTCCAGGGCCTGCGCCCAGTCGATGGTCTCGGCGACGCCCGGGGGCTTGAGCAGGTCCTGCGAGCGCAGCGCCTGCACCAGGGCGGTCACCTGTTCCGCCAGCCGGGCCGAGACCCCGGGCAACCGCCGCCGCACGATGGCGAGTTCACGGGCGAAGCCGGGGTGGTCGAACCAGTGGTACAGACAGCGCCGCTTGAGCGCGTCGTGCACCTCGCGGGTGCGGTTGGAGGTCAGGACGACCACCGGAGGGACCTCGGCGCGCAGCGTCCCCAGTTCCGGGACGGTCACCGAGAACTCCGACAGCAGCTCGAGCAGGAACGCCTCGAACTCGTCGTCCGCCCGGTCGATCTCGTCCACCAGCAGCACCGACGGATGCGTCTCCAGCGCCTTGAGCAGCGGCCGGGCGACCAGGAAGCGCCGGTCGTACAACTCGCTCTCCAGCCGGTCCGCGTCCCGCACCCCCGCCGCCTCGGCGGCCCGCAGGTGCAGCAGCTGACGGGGGAAGTCCCAGTCGTACAGGGCCTGCGAGGCGTCGATGCCCTCGTGGCACTGCAGCCGGATCAGCGGAGCGTCCAGTGCCTCGGCGAGGGCGGAGGCGAGCGCGGTCTTGCCGACGCCCGCGTCGCCCTCGCAGAAGATCGGCCGGTGCAGCCGCAGGGCCAGGAAACAGGCGAGGGCCAGTCCGTCGTCGACGAGGTACCCCGTCGCCTCCAGACGGGCCCGCACCTGGCCCGGGCCGCTGATCTCACCGATCGCCGTTCACCCCATTCCGGCGGCGGCCAGCACCGCGCGCCGGGTGAGCACGCGGGCCAGATGCTCCCGGTACTCGGGCGAGGCCGCGGTGTCCTGCGCCGGACGAGTGCCCTCCGCCGCCGACTCCACGGCCCGCGTCACCGACCCGGTGTCCCCGGCGCCGGTCAGGGCCGCCTCGGCCGCCGTGGCGCGCAGCGGGGTCGCGCCCATGTTGGTCAGGCCGATGCGGGCCTCGGCGATGTGCCCGTCGTCGCGCCGCACCAGCGCGGCCACGCCGACGGTCGCCCAGGACTGCGCCACCGGATGGAACTTCTCGTAGTGGAAGCCCCAGCCGTCCGCCTTCGGCAGCCGCACCTCCACCAGGAGCTCGTCGGGTTCGAGGGCGGACTGCAGGTAGTCGACGAAGAAGTCGTCGGCCGCGATGGTGCGCCGCCCGCGCGGCCCTTGGGCCACCAGTTCGCCGCCCAGCGCCAGGATCACCGCGGGCAGGTCCCCGGCCGGGTCGGCGTGCGCCAGCGAACCGCCCAGGGTGCCCCGGTGCCGTACGGCCGGGTCCGCGACCGTCGCCGTGGCGGCCGCCAGCAGGCCCGCGTGGCGGCGGACCAGCGGGTCGGTGACCACGTCGTGGTGCGTGGTCATCGCGCCGATGACCAGCGTGTCGCCGTCCTCGCGCACCCCGCGCAGCTCCGGGACGCGGCCCACGTCCACGACCAGCTCGGGGAAGGCCAGCCGCAGCCTCAGCAGCGGCAGCAGGCTCTGCCCGCCGGCCAGCACCTTGGCCTCCTCGCCGGCCTCGGCGAGGGTGCGCACCGCCTCGTCGACGGAGGCCGGACGGGCGTACTCGAACGCCGGAGGAATCATGACCGGGCCTCCCTCACCGCTCGCCAGACCCGTTCGGGCGTACAGGGCATCCGCACGTCGTGCACGCCCAGCGGCCGCAGGGCGTCCACGATCGCGTTGACGACCGCCGGCGTGGACGCGATGGTCCCCGCCTCGCCGACTCCCTTGACGCCCAGGGGATTCGAGGTCGCCGGCGTCTCCGTCCGCTCGGTCACGAACTCGGGCAGGTCCGCCGCCGAGGGCACCAGGTAGTCGGCCATTGTGCCGGTGACCAGGTTGCCCTCCTCGTCGTAGACGGCCTCCTCGAACAGCGCCTGCGCGATGCCCTGCGCGAGTCCTCCGTGCACCTGGCCCTCGACGATCATCGGGTTGACCACCCGGCCGACGTCGTCCACGCAGACGTACGACCTGATCTTCGTCCGCCCGGTCTCCGTGTCGACTTCGACCGCGCAGAGATGGGTGCCGTGCGGGTAGGAGAAGTTGTCCGGGTCGACCAGGTGTTCGGCGTTGATGGTGGGCTCCATGCCGTCCGGCAGGTCGTGCGAGGTGAACGTCTCGAACGCGACCTCCTGGATCGTCTTACGGGCCTCCGGGGAGCCCTTCACGGAGAAGACGCCGTCCGCGAAGTCCAGGTCCTGCTCGCTCGCCTCCAGCAGGTGCGCGGCGATCTTCCGTGCCTTCGCCACCACCTTCTGCGCCGCGTGGTGCACGGCCGCCCCGCCCACGACCAGGGACCGCGAGCCGTAGGTGTCCATGCCCTGCGGCGCGGCCTTGGTGTCGCCGTGCACGACCTCGACGTCCTCGAAGGGCACCCCGAGCACGTCCGCGGCGATCTGGCTCCAGGAGGTGACATGGCCCTGCCCGTGCGGACTGGTGCCGGTCACCACCTCGACCTTGCCGGTGGGCAGCATCCGGATGGTCGCAGCCTCCCAGCCGCCGGCCGCGTACCGCAGATCGCCCAGCACCCGGCTCGGGGCGAGCCCGCACATCTCGGTGTACGTCGAGACGCCGATCCCGAGCCGGACGGTGTCCCCGCGCGCGTTGCGGTCGGCCTGCTCGGCGCGCAGCTTGTCGTACTCGAACAGGGCGATCGCCTTGCCGGTGGCCGCCTCGTAGTTGCCGCTGTCGTACGTCAGACCGGCGATGGTGGTGTACGGGAACTCCTCGTGCCGGATCCAGTTCCGCCTCCGCAACTCCACCGGATCCAGGTCGACTTCGGCCGCCAGCTCGTCCATGATCCGCTCGATGGCGTACGTCGCCTCGGGGCGTCCGGCGCCGCGGTAGGCGTCGGTGGGCGTGCGGGTGGTGAACACGCCGGTGCAGGTGAAGTCGTAGGAGTCCATCTTGTAGATCGCCGGGTACATGAACGCGCCCAGGATCGGGATGCCCGGGGTGACGAGCATCAGGTACGCGCCCATGTCGGTGAGCAGGTCGACCTTGAGGCCGAGGAGCCTGCCGTCGCGCATCGCGGCGATCTCGACGTCCTGGATCATGCCGCGGCCGTGGTGGGTGGCGAGGTAGCCCTCGGAGCGGGACTCCGTCCACTTCACCGGGCGGCCGACGCGCCGCGCCACGGCGAGCGCGATGGCCTCCTCGCCGTACACCTGCAGCTTGGAGCCGAAGCCGCCGCCCACGTCGGGGGCGATCACCCGCAGCTTGTGCTCGGGGATCCCGGTGACGACCGCCATCATGATCCGCAGGATGTGCGGTATCTGCGTGGACGAGTACAGCGTGTACTCGCCGGACGCGGCGAGCGGGGTGACGACGACCGCGCGCGGCTCCATCGCGTTGGGGATCAGCCGCTGGTGGACGTAGCGGCGCTTGACGGTCACCTCGGCGCGCCGCCGCACGGAATCGAAGTCCTCGCCGGTCTTCAGCGGCCAGACGTAGGAGCGGTTGGTGCCCTTGTCGGAGTGGACCAGCGGGGAGCCCTCGGCGAGCGCGGCCTCCAGGTCGAGCACCGGGGGCAGCGGCTCGTAGTCGACCTCGATCGCCTCCAGGGCGTCGGCGGCCGCGTACCGGTCACGGGCCACCACGACCGCCACCGGGTCGCCCGCGTGGCGCACCTCGTCGAGCGCGATCGGCGGGTGGTCGGGCAGCACGATGTCCTCGGTGACGGGCCAGGCGCAGGGCAGGGAGCCGAGTCCGTCCAGGTCGCGTCCGCTGAACGCGGCGACGACGCCCGGGCGTTCGAGGGCGGGGGAGACGTCGACCCGCTCGATGCGGGCGTGTGCCATCGGGCTGCGCAGGATCGCCAGATGGAGCATTCCGTTGACACTGATGTTGTCGGTCCAGTTGGTCTGGCCGGTGATCAGCCGGGCGTCCTCCTTGCGGGGCCGGGCGCGGCCGACCTCGGATGCGACGGCCTGATCGGTCATGCCGTCACCTCCTGACCGGAGGCGGCCATCACGGCCCGCACGATGTTCTGGTATCCGGTGCAGCGGCACAGGTTGCCCTCAAGTGCGTGCCGCACCTCGTCCGAGGAGGGGTGGGGGTTCTCCCGCAGCAGGTCGCGGGCCGCCATCAGCATGCCCGGGGTGCAGTAGCCGCACTGCAGCCCGTGCTTCTCGTGGAACGCCTTCTGCAACGCGGTCAACTCGCCGTCGCCGGCCAGCCCCTGGACGGTGGTGACCTCGCCGCCGTCCGCCTGCACCGCGAGGACCGAGCAGCTCTTCACGCTCACGCCGTCCAGGTCCACCGTGCAGGCCCCGCAGTTGGAGGTGTCGCAGCCGATCGGGGTGCCGGTCAGGCCCAGTCGGTCACGCAGGTAGTGGACCAGGAGGAGACGGGGTTCCACCTCGTCCTGGTACGTCGTGCCGTCCACTTTCACCGAGATACGGGTCATCTGCCCTCCCAGAGACGGGGCGTGATGCAGGTCACTCTAGGACCGCCGGGGGAAGGGGGCGAGAGCTGTGCCCGGGTTCGTTGAGTGTTAATCCATTGCTGTCGGCGGCGGCCGTCTGCTGCACTTCACGGGTATCTGTCACCGCACGTCCCAGGAGCAGCAATGCGCGCACCGCTCATGTCCACCCAGGAAGGAACGGCCCCCTCGTCGAAGGACATGACGCTTCGTGCACCTGCTCAACCTCGGAATTCTCGCCCATGTCGACGCCGGTAAGACCAGCCTGACCGAACGGCTGCTGCACTCGGTCGGAGTGACCGACGAGATCGGCAGCGTCGACGCCGGCAACACCCGGACCGACACCCTCGCGCTCGAACGGCAGCGCGGTATCACCATCAAGTCCGCCGTCGTCTCGTTCCCGATCGACGACGTCACGGTCAACCTCATCGACACACCCGGTCACCCCGACTTCATCGCCGAGGTGGAACGCGTCCTCGGCGTGCTCGACGGCGCCGTCCTCGTCGTCTCCGCGGTGGAGGGCGTCCAGGCCCAGACCCGTGTCCTGATGCGGACCCTGCAACGGCTGCGCATCCCGACCCTGCTGTTCGTCAACAAGATCGACCGCCGCGGGGCACGCTACGGCGGCGTGCTGCGCGCGATCGCGGAGCGACTGACGCCGGCGATCGTGCCGATGGGGAGGGTCGAGGGACTCGGGGC